>JBLWKA010000088.1:0-6544 GCA_048381555.1 Oscillochloridaceae bacterium umkhey_bin13 | reverse complement strand
GGGGCGTCGCGAGCGCGGTGGCAAGCGTGTGCAGCAGGTGGCGGGCGGGACTGGTGGGCAAGGTGTGGACCTGCTGGGCGACCTGATGCGCAAACTGCGGATCCAACAGGGCCGGATCATGCTCGTGCAGCAGGGAGCGCAGCATGGCCCAGGTGAGCAACCCATCGCCAATGCTGGCGGCACTGGCGTGCGCGGCCGAGGCGAGGCGGGCCAGATCTGGGTGGGCGCTGAGGTTCAGACCCGTCAGGAGTGCATTGGGCAATTGACACAGGGGCGCGAGGGCTTCGAGCGAGCGCATGTGGGCCACGGTGCGTGGGATGGGTGGCGCAGTGGGGGAGGTGGCCCAGCCATTGCTGATCAGCAGCGGGAGCGGGCTGCGCGGGGAGCGCGGTACGTGAGCAAGGTACTCCAGCGCTAGCGCAACGCTCGGGACACTGAGCAGCGGGGCTTCAACCTGATTGCTGGTCGGCTCTGTCTGCTGAGGGGGGCGACGAGGTGCGGTTGTCCGCTGTGTTGGCATTGCCGTGGGCAATCCAGCGTGCCTGGGCGCATCAAGCGAGGATGGATCGGGCAGGGTGATACTCAATCCTGCGGGCGGCTGACCCGCGTGCCTGGACGCATCAAGCGAGGGCGGATTGGGCAGGGTGATACTCAATCCTGCGGGCGGCTGATCCGCGTGCCTGGGTGTATCAGGCGAGTGCGGATCGGAGCGAGTGATACTCAATCCAGCGGGCGGTTGATCGGTGCTTCTTGGCGCATCAGGCGAGGGTGGATCGGGGAGGGTGATACTCAATCCAGCGTGCGGTTGATCAGCATTCCTTGACGCATCAAGCGAGGGCGGAGCGGGCAGGGCCACGGGCCAGATCACGCGAGGCAGTTGGTTTGGCACGGGAAGGCGCTGGGCGGCGAGGAGTTGCGGGGGGAGGCTGCAATGGTAATCGTGCAGCGGCACGGCGTCGGCAATGCGGGCTGCGAGTGCTCCGCCGTGATCGGCAAGGACGGCCCGATCCAGTTCGCCGTGATCGTCATCGGGCAGGATGGGCAAACGCAACACCGTGATCTGCAACCCTTCGGCGGCGAGCAGCATCCCATGCCGCAGCGTCCAATACTCTTCGGGGGCAAGCCGGAGCGTGCCGTCCTCGGTGGGTTGGCGTGGCCGGTGATCATAGGCAAGCACAACGCTGGTGATGCCACGGGCGCGCAGCAGATCGGCCCAGGCTGCACGACACACATTCAGCCCAGGTTGCCCAATAGCGGGCAGCGGGAGCGCCCCCTGCTGGAAGGCACTCGTCGCCACCAGCGCCTTAATCTCAGCCTCAGTGAGCAGCACGCTCGTCATTCCGGGGGGGATGAGGTCGAGCCCAAACGGGATGATCGCCCCGCGATCAAGATAGGCCCCAGGCAGCGAGCGGTAGCCTTTGCTGTGGATGGATCGGGTGCGCAGATCGTACGTCGTGGCAGCATAGCGATAGGGAAAGAGCATGCGTCCCCGGAGGGATGGGTGGGTCGCAAGCTGACCCGTGCGATCCCGGCAGGCAACACCGGCTTCGATCATGAATGGTGCAAGTGCGGGCTGCTCACGGGCGAGCGTCGTGACGAGCAGGTGTGGATCGTGGGAAGTGCTGCCAAGATGCGCGTCACGGATGACCGCATCGGCGATGCCGCGCCCCTGCAGATACTGGAGCGGCTCGGGGTCAGCGGGATTCCACAGGCGGGTAGCGGCCCAAGCGGCAATCCAGGCATAGATTGCGCGATAGTGCTGCTGGTGAGCCGGAGTCGGCGCACCCTGCTCAGGGACGGGCTGTACCTCGGGTTGCGGGGGTGACCAGCGCGGCGTGCGGGGCTGATCCGCGTGCAGGAGGCCGCGCACATTGCAGCGGCGGCACCAATAGCGGTGCGCAGGCCGCCGACCAGCGGGCTGTGTCCAGACATGGAAGCGGGTCGAGCGATGCGGATCGCCGCCACACCACGGACACGGGCCAACGAACTCACCGGTGCGGCGATTCACACACCGGAGGTGGTCAAGCTCAGGGTGGGGATGAGGCGTCATGGCAGAAGGGGGGCTTGGCTGCGTCGCACGCTGCGCACCCTGCGGTCACCGCCGCGCCGCCGCGGCGAACCGGCAGCAGAGAGGGCACGGCACAGGAGGGTGTGGGCGTGTCACTGCGGCGCATGGCGGGCAGCGGGGTACGAGGGGGAACGGGCAGGGTGTGGTTTGCGGTGGAGTAGCGGGAGGGGCTTGCGTCAGCGGGGCTTCGGGCAAGACGACGTGCGGGCAGAAGAAAGGGGTGAGGACTTACGTGGGCCGTGGGGAATACGGCTGAGATGATAGCAGGCGCGAGTGCTGGTTGTCAAGGGTGTTTTTGGATGGATTGTGGCTGCGGCCTGCGGTGATCTGCGTCCCTGGTGGTAGGATGTACCGTAGTGGTTTGCCCTATGCGCTCACTCAGGAACACACGCATGACTCATGCTCCTCCCGACCGCTTTGCCTCGCTCCAGCGCCGCTACCAGGAGCGCGACTTACCGTGGGATCTGCCGCTCCCGCCGCCCGAGATCATCACGCTGGCGGAGCACCTCCCGCCGGGGCGGGCGCTTGACCTGGGCTGCGGCGTGGGGCGTACCTGCATGTATTTGGCGGCGGCAGGCTGGACAGTGGATGGGGTGGATTTCGTGCCTGAGGCCATTACCCTGGCTGCCGAGCGAGTCGCGCAGGCCAGCATGACGGAACGGGTACGCCTCTTTCACGCCTCCGTCACCGCCATGCCCTTCCTCAGCGAGCCGTATGATCTGGCGATTGACATCGGCTGTATGCACGCCCTGACCGGTGACGATCTGCACGCCTACGCCAACGAAGTAGCCCGGCTCGTGCGCCCTGGGGGCCTGTATGTGCTCTTTGCCCATGTGCGCGACCACGCCGAGGCCGATGTCCCGGTGAGTATTCCGCGCCCCGTACTGCTGAACCTGTTCACGGCGACCTTCACGCTTGAGCAGGTGGTCGAAGGCGAGACGACGGTGGCAGATCAGCGCTGGGCCTCGGCGTGGCTGTATCTACGAAGGGCTGAGGGCAGTTCGAGGGCTGAGGGCTGAGGGCTGAGGGCTGAGGAGGGATGATGCAGTTGCTTGATTTACTCAACCGGGCTATTCCGCCTGCACCATGGGCCGAGGGCGACAATATTCCCTGGCACGAACCCGGCTTCAGTGCGCGCATGCTCGCCGAGCACCTGAGCCAGGCTCATGATGCGGCCTCGCGCCGCAGCGCTACCATTGATCGCCAGGTCGCATGGATCCATACGACGCTGCTGGGCACACGTCCGGCGCGGATCTTGGATTTGGGCTGCGGACCAGGGCTCTACACGAGCCGCCTGGCTCGACTCGGTCACCAGTGCGTCGGAATCGACTACAGCCCGGCCTCGCTTGCCCATGCCCGTGCCGAGGCGACCGCCGAAGGGTTGGCGTGTACCTACCACCAGGCCGACCTGCGCACGGCATCTTTCGGACAGGGCTTCGACCTGGGCATGCTGATCTTCGGCGAGTTGAACGTCTTTGCGCCTGATCAGGCTGCGGCGCTGCTGCGCAAGGCTCATGCCGCCCTGACGCCGGGCGGCGCACTGGTGCTCGAAGTGCATACCCTGGCGGCGGTGCAGGCACTGGGGACACAGCCGGCGATCTGGGAAGTGGCGGCGGCGGGGTTGTTCGCGCCGACCCCCTATCTTCTGCTCAACGAGGCGTTTTGGGCGGCGGATCAACGCATCGCGACCCTACGCTACTACATCGTTGACCTGGCCGACGGCGCGCTCACCCGCTACGCCCAGAGCATGCAAGGCTACTCCGAGGATTCCTACGTGACCCTGCTCGGCGAGGCCGGGTTCACCGATCTGACGTGGCACGCTGCGCTGACGGGCGCGCCTGAGCCGGAGCAGGCCGACATGCGCGTGATCGTGGCGCGGGCGGGATGAGGGGTGATCTTGCTTGTTTTATGGAATGGGAAACCGCCCAAGGCCAATCAGGCGCTGCCGTTCAGCGATACGCTCAGGTGCATTCAGACGCAAGAGTTGGATGGTCGTCCGTCCTTCCGCAGTTTTACCCTCAATGCGTGCCTCAACCAACCCAAAATGATCTGTCCACGCAGCACGACGTGGGTTAAAGAGCGGGGTAAGCGTACCGGTATGTGGATCAAATGATGTGAGATCGGATCCTTTGTAGCGATTGCAACGCCAACACGTGAACGCGAGATTGTGCTCATTGGTGCTGCCACCGTGCTTTTCGGCGACCACATGGTCAACTTCATGTGGGAGCATGAAGGCCAGTTCGCTGGGGAGCAGGCAATACTCGCACTGCCCATGGGCGCGACTCTCCACCAAGCGGCGCAACGCTTGCGTAATGTAGGTCTTGCTCATGGTTGCGCAGAGCGTGTGGTGAGACTCCCGGCTTTGAGCATGACCATCAGGTGTTCAATGCGGGCAAACTCGTCGAGTTCACGTTCTTCGGAGGGGGTTAAGGAGCCAGTCTGAGCGCGTTCGAGCAGCACGTGCATGCGTTGTTGGATGGCAGGAGGAGGGGTAAAGGCAACCAGTTCTTCCGCCGTTGGGTTGCTGGCAAGGAAGTCCACAATGGCACGATAGGTTGCTGCTGGTAGCGCAGGCTGGTGGAGGCTCAAGGCAAGCAGTTCCGGCAGCTGATCCTGGATCTTGGTCATCTGGTCAAACAATTCATCAGGGATTTCGATACTGATCACTGCCATGGTTTGCTCCATCCCGACGCCATCAGCCATGCTCCCCTTTGTGCGCTTCCGAAGCCACGCATGCGTTCTCCGTTACGCGATTCAGTATACCATAGTGCTTGTGCTGGCTCAGGGATGGATGCGTACCATGCCATCGCTTGCCCGCACACGGGTGCTTCATCGTCGTTGCCTGAACAGCATACGCAGATGGGTGTCGATCACCCCGCCATCAACCTGCGGAAGATGGAGCATGCTCACGCCAAGCAGGAGCCTGTGCTGCGCAGATGGCGGGTGGCGTCGAATAGCGGGCCAAGATCGTTAGTTCTGCGCTCCTGCATGCGCCATACGTCGCCAGATTTCCAGCAGCGGGTAGATGCGCTCAGGCACAATGCCGTCCCACGCAACGTAGCCCTCAAATCCCTTCTGGAGTTTGTAGATCCCAAAGCGGCAGCCCGCGTCATCGGGGCACACGGGCGGCGTGGTGACGATGCCGGCGAAGCAGTGTAGATCGCAGCGACGCATGGCAAAGATAGCCGCGAGATCACACGCGACCGTGCCGCGCCACGCCGTGAGCGTCGTTTCGATCACGGCGCGCAGAACCTGTTCACGAGCCGGGTCGTCGTCTGGTAGGGCCGACGCTGCGACGATCAGGCTCAGATCAAGATCCGAGTCGGGGCGCGGACTTCCCCCCATGCCCCGCGATCCCGTGATCGCAAGACGCTCAACTTAACAGGAGCTGTCCAGATAGACGTAACCCATGTCATGACGAGGTTTGCATGATGTGGCGCAGGTTCGTGGAGATGACCCCGCCATCAACCTGCGGAAGAGGGAGCATGCTTGCGCCAAACAGGAACCCGTGTTGCATGGCGGCAATGGTGAGCAGGTAGCGGATGGCTGGTGGCGTTGAACAACGGGCCAGCAGGAACAGGATGATCGCGGCGAGCAGTGAGGCGCTCACACTACCGCTGGCCCGCCCGAGATGCTGCTGCGGCGTCACGTCATGATCAGCATAGACACTCATTGGATACCAGCCGAAGTCAACCGCGTCCATCGGTGCCCCCACCAGCCGCGACGAGAGGATATGCCCGCTGACGTGGATGGCATCAGCGGTGTACCAAAGCATCCCCGCTGCGAAGCCCCAGGCGATCCGCTGTTCACGGCGCAGCAGCGCGACGACGAGTGCCGACGTGAGTCCTGCGCCCAGGGCGGTGGGGCGCAGCGTGACCGGGACGCCGAACAATGTGATGTGTGGGGCCATGGGGTTGCTCCTGGCTTCGTAATCTGTGTACAAGAACCGTAGGTCAACGCAATGTCATCCCGCATCCCGGGCAAGTGCCCGCCGCAGGTGGGCGAGCGAGCTGTTGCCACCCGAGCAGACGAGGCCGACCTTGCGGCCTGCCAGGCGTTCGCGCAGTTGATAGGCCGCCGCCAGCGGGGCGGCACCTGCTGCTTCGGCGAGGGTGTGGGCGTGTTCGAGCATCCAGACCATCGCTTGCAGGATCGCGTCGTCTTCGACCAGCACAAAGTCGTCGAGGTGTTCCCAGAGGATGCGTTGCGGCATGGCAAAGCGGAGGAAAGGGCTGAGGGCTGAAGGCTGAAGGCTGAAGGCTGTTCGTTCATTGCTCTGGCTCGCTTCCTTTCCGCCGTAGCTTGCGTACTGCCGCAATGAACATGGCGATCAACTGGTTCGTTTCATCACTCACCGTTCGCTAGTGTTTGAGCCGTTTCGCCATTTTTGGAATCATCCATTTGGCGTGGGTAATTCTGCTGGAATCGTGGCGTGAAACGTGTACAACGTGGGTGAAAGCCGTAACAAATGGAGAA
>JBLWKA010000087.1:0-24127 GCA_048381555.1 Oscillochloridaceae bacterium umkhey_bin13 | reverse complement strand
CTGGCTACCCGGGGGGGTTGTGGGCCCGACGCCCGCCCCCCGCCCCTGGTAACCCCCGTTTTGTGGGGGCTTGTCGGCGGCCAGGCCGCGTAACCGCACGCACAACAAGGCTAGGGGCGGCTGTGCCGCCCCTAGCCCTCACCGCTGGAGGCGAACCCTAGCGGTGCATTTCATGCTATAGTTAGGGCCATAATTGCCGACAGCACCAGCACAGGAATGGCGCAACGATGACATTTGGCAGCCCAGCAGCGCTCGAACAGTATGCGGATGTAATCGTACGGGTAGGGGTAAATATACAGCCCGGTCAGCGGCTCTTGATCCGGGGTGACCTACAAGCGGCAGATCTGGTGCGTGCCGTAACCCGCAGCGCCTATCGAGCCGGAGCACGCCTGGTTGATGTGATCTGGGGTGATGAGCAACTCTCCCTTATTCGGGTCAAAGAGGCCCCGCGTGATTCGTTCGAGGAAGTTTCGGCTTGGCTGCATCAGGCTTCGCGCAACCATCTAGAGGCTGGCGATCCCTTGATTTCGATTTCGGCCAATACCCCAAGCCTGATGACTGGTCAGGATCCCGCCCTGCTCAGCACGATGATGCGGGCGACTTCGCGGGCGGCTAAGCCGACCAGCGAATTAGTCCAGCGCAATGCGAGTGCCTGGGTCGTGGTGGCCTATCCTACCCCGGGCTGGGCGGGCGAAATCCTGCCTGATCACGATCCTGCGGCCCAACTCGCCCGCTTGTGGTCGGCTATCGTGGTCGCGTGCCGCCTCGATCAGCCTGATCCGGTCGCAGCATGGCAGGCCCATGTTGCTGATCTGCAAGCCCGTGCGAACTATATGAATGCAAAACGCTACCAGAGCCTGCACTACCATGCGCCAGGCACCGATCTGCTGGTTGGCTTAGCCGACGGCCATCACTGGGCGGGTGGGGGTTCGACAAGTGTTGGCGGGGTGGGGTTTGTTCCTAACTTGCCCACCGAAGAGATCTTCTCGTTGCCGCATCGTGAACGGGTCGAAGGCGTGCTCCGTTCAACGCGCCCCCTGAATTATGGTGGCAGCCTGATTGACGATTTCACGATGCGTTTTGCGGGCGGGCGGGTCACCGACGTGCATGCTGCTAAGCACGAAGATGTTTTGCGGCGGCTGATTGACAGTGACGAAGGGGCGGCTCGTTTGGGTGAAGTGGCCCTAGTTGCCGCGAGTTCGCCCGTAGCCCAGAGCGGCCTGCTCTTTGCCAATACGCTCTACGACGAGAATGCTGCCTGCCATCTGGCGTTGGGTAGTGGCTACCGCTTTTGTGTTGCCGGTGGCGAAACCATGGATCAGGCACAGTTTGCCGCAGTCGGTGGCAACGAGAGCATCATCCATGTCGATTTTATGATCGGCTCGGCCGAGTTAGATATTGATGGGGTGACCGCCGATGGTAGCCGCGAACCGGTGATGCGTCAGGGCGAGTGGGCCTTTGCAGTCTAAGTGCAAAGCAAACTTCCGGCATTTGCACTATGGATGTGCTACAATACACGGAGAAGATGTTTCGTTGGTTGAAGGAGTAGCTATGGCCGCATCACCGGGCGATGAGTCGGCGCTGAGTGTGTTAGAACGCACGCTCGCGCATTTGGGCGAAAAGCAAAGCTTTCGGCGCCATAGCTATATTTATACCCCAAGCCAGCCTGCGCACGGTCTCTATTTATTGCGCAGCGGCCAGGTTGGGCTCCAGATGCTTTCGGCAGAAGGGCGCGCCCTTACGCTCAAAGTTGTCGAGTCTGGTCAACTGTTTGGGTTGAGTGCGCTTGATGGCGGGGAGCGGTATGATACCTATGCGCAGGCCCTGCAACCAGTGAAGGTGACAGCGGTGCCGCGCACTGCTGTGTATGCCGCCGTCGCTACCACCCCAGGTTTGGCGGCCGCGCTGATTGATACACTGGGACAGCACCGCTTGACGGTCAGCCGTCGGATCGAGGAAGTCGCCTTCAAATCAGTCCCGGCTCGCCTCGCCTCGGTGCTGCTCGAAATGTCCGAAGAACAGCCCTCAGGCCCGCAACCCCAACAGCGGGTCGCACGGCGCACGCATCAGCAACTGGCCGAAATGGTGAACGCCTACCGCGAAACCGTTACGAAGATTATCAATCAGTTTCGTGATGCCCACATCCTCGATGTGGATCGCTCGGGGATTACCCTGCTGAACCCGTCCCGCCTACGCGAGTTAGCCCAGAGTTAACGAACGATACTGGTTGAACCCTACGCAGCGCAACGAACCCGTACCAGCACGGGTTCGTTGCGTTTTGTGCTATTAGCCACGACGCAGCAGCCAGAAGCCTGCCGCAATCAGGGCTACGGGGAAGACCAACGAAGCCGCGCCAGGCCAGATCGCCTGGAGCACCAGGAAGCCGCCGAGACCCAAGAGCACATAGCCAATCAGTTTGCTTTGGCCCGCATTGGTTTGCGGCGACTGGTTCTGGCTCGTGGCCCCGAGATCATTGATCGGTACTTCATGTTCGGTTTCGCCTGGCCCACCCGAAAGGGCTTCGATACGCAGGCGCTGGGTAGCACCAGTCGCAACAAAGACCTGATTGTCAGCCGGGTGGGCTGGCTCCTCGGGCATGACCAGCCAGAGGATCGGGTAGAAAAACAGGGCCGGACCGCTAAAGGCTAGCAAGACTAAGATCAGCCGCACAATGACCGGGTCTACCCCTAGATAGTGGGCGATCCCCCCAGCCACTCCGGCAAGCATACGGTCGCTGCGGCTGCGCAACAGCCTCACGCTCGTGTTCATCATCATTCCCCTTCCGTCATAGATAGAAACTGGTACGCTAGCCGGTTTAGGTGCTAGGGTCTTGTGCATCAGACGGTAGGGTAGGGCCAATTGTTGCAATCTGGTTGAAAGCGCGGGGCGCAGTTACCAATAGTAGGCCCGATGCTCGCGGTAGAAGGCCAGTGTGCGGGCCAATCCTTCGCGCAGACGCACACTCGGCTTCCAGCCCAGCCGCCCCTGAATCAGGCGATAATCGCCATAATAGTCACCAATATCAATCGGCTTGCGGTCAGCCGGGAACGGCATAATCTCGAAACTGCCTGTGCCGGCGACGTCAATCAGCAGGGCCGCCAGATCGCGTAGGTTGATCGTCTCGTCGCCGCCAAGGTTGAAGATCTGCCCGTCAGCACCCGGTTCGAGTGCAGCGAGCAGCATGGCCTCAACACAATCATCCACATAGGTGAAGTCACGGATTTGTAGCCCATCACCCCACACCTGGATCGGCTCGTCTTCGAGGATCCGGCGCAACCAGATGCCCAAAAATGTCTGGCGGGCATCTTTGACCCGCATGCGCGGCCCATACGTATTGGTCAGGCGCAACGCCGTCGCCCTGATCCCATACACATTGTTATACAGAATGTGGTACCACTCGCCAGCCATCTTATTGATGCCATTCACATCGGTAGGATGGAGCAGGTGGCGCTCATCAACTGGCAGATAGTCCGGTTTGCCATAGATCTGACGGGTCGAGGCATACACCAGTTTGACACTCGTATTATGCTTGCGGCACGACTCGAGGATCGAAAGCTGCGAGCGGCAATTGATCTCGAGGTCGGTGTAGGGATCACGCATCGAGTCCATATGACTGGTCTGCCCGGCCAGATTAAACAGATAATCCTGGCCCTGTACCAGATAGTTCATCGAGTGCTCGTCGCGCACATCAGCAATATTGAGCCGGATGTGCGGTTCGATCCCAATCAGATTGTGCAGATTGCCACCATACTCGGGGATGAGCGAGTCCACAACCGTGATTGTGGCCCCTAACTCGACCAGCCGATGGGCCAGATTTGCCCCGATAAACCCTGCGCCCCCGGTGATCAGCACCCGACTCCCGGCAAAGGCCCGCTTCAGATCAGCGGCACGATCAAGCATAATGGCCTCAGCGTGAATTCATGGCCCGCGCGGCACGCTCGTTGCGGCGGCGGGCAATCCGGGGCAGATGTTCGCGGCGCAGTACTAGTTTCCACCACAAGTCAATCAGTTGCACGCCAGTGCGCCAGAGCCGGGGAAAATTGAAGAACTGGCTCTGACCATAGGTGCGGTGATAGTGGTGAACCGGCACTTCGGCAAAGCGAAACCCGGCATCCTGAAGCTTTTTTACCAGTTCGAGACAGATCGTGCCACTATCGGATTCGAGATCGATCACCTCGAACACATCACGCCGGATCAGGCGGAAGTCGCAGTCCACATCACGTAGCTTGAACCCAAATAGGAACTTGACGGTATGGTGATAGACCCGCCCAATGATCTTGCGGTGGAGCGGATCAGAGCGGTCAATCTTCCAACCATTCACGATATCAATATCGTCGCGCAGGGCCGGCAGCAGCAGGCGCAATTCGCGGGGATCGTACTGCGCATCACCATCGGTGTAAAAAATCAGATCTTTGGTGGCACTGGCAAACCCGGTGCGCAACGCTCCCCCATAGCCTAACGGCTCGCGGTGGGTCATTACCCGCAGGCGGGGGTAGTGGTCGGCCAATGATTCGAGCACCTGCACCGTGTAATCGGTGCTGCCATTTTCGACCACGATCACTTCGTAGTCATCGGTCACCTGCTCGAGCGTCTCGATCACGCTCACCACCATGCTGCCAATGGTGCCGGCATCGTTGAAGGCCGGAAAGAAGGCGGTAATGCTTGGGCGATTATCCATAACAAAATCTGGGTTTGCTGCTCTAGGGCCAAGGCCCTGTGATCGGGGCGTACCGAACGACCAAATGTGGTCAGACGCCCGCCGATTATAGCATGGATGCGTTGTTGGCGTGCTTATGCACCTGCACTCATAAAATTCTTGATTGACCAGTCAATCAAGATGTGCTATATTTTTGATTGACTGGTCAATCAAGCTTGTGATGAGGTCACCATGCCGCCACGCGATCAGGATGAATTCGAACAGCGCCGCAATCAGATTATCGAGGGTGCCTTGCATGTCTTTGCCGAGCACGGCTTCGAGAAGGCGACCAACAAGGCGATTGCCAATGCGGCGGGCATCAACTCGCCCGGCCTGATCTATCACTATTTTGTAGATAAGGCCGATCTCTTGCGCAGTGTGATCCAGCGGTTTGTGCCGATCATTAGTCTGCTTGAGCATCCCGACGAGTTGTTGCAACAGCCCCCGCGCGAAGTACTGACGCTCTTTGCAAGCACATTGCTGAAGGCGATGCACAACCGCCAGATGGTGGCGATCTACAAGATCATCCTGAGCGAGTCGTTTCGGCGGCCAGCGGTGGCCGAGATGTTCAATCAGATTGGGCCGCAGCGGGGTATTACCTTTCTACGGGTTTACCTCGAACGCGAAATGGCGGCTGGACGGATGCGCCAGATCGATCCTGGGATCGCGGTACGCTGCTTTATCGGGCCAATCATCGCCTATGTGGTGATGCGCGAACTGTTCCCACAACCCGATGCGGCGACGCTCAGTTCCGATGCGATGGTCGCGGCGGCGGTCGATCAGTTTCTACGGGCAATGGCCCCCGAGTAACCCATCATGGCACCACGTTGGTCAAAAGTTGTCCGTGATCTGGTTGCCAATCGTAGCCGCACCCTGCTTGTGGTACTTTCGATTGCGGTGGGGGTTGCCGCCTTCGGGGCGATTCTGGCTGGCATGACGATCATGCGTGACACCCTGCAGACGAGTTACCTGGCGACCAATCCGGCCAGTGCGATCATCACGACCGAACCCTTTGACGATGATCTGGTTGCGGCCGTGGCGCGCTTACCTGGGGTCGCCGCCGCTCAGGGTCAGCGTACGGTGCTGGCTCGCGCCCAAATTGGCCCAAATGCATGGGTTGATCTGCAACTGTTTGTGTTGCCCGACGATGGGCTGATGACGATCAATCTGGTGCAACCCGACCAGGGCCAGTGGCCCCCGCCTGCGCATACCCTGCTGATCGAGCGGGCCTCGCTGGCGAAGATCCAGGCCCAACCGGGGAGCACCCTCCTGGTCGCGTTACCCGGTGGTTCGTCACGCCAACTGCCAATCGTTGGCCTGGCCCACGATCTGAGCCTGCCGCCAGCCCCGATTGCTGGACGCGCTTTTGGCTACCTCTGTGATGGTGACCCACGATACCGAGTTGGCAGGGCGGGCTGGGCGGGCCGTTACCGTCGCTGATGGATTATTAGTTGGTTGACATAAATATTTTTGCCACAACGGTGGCTAGCGTGCGCTGAAGGATGGTCGGTTATGCGAAAGCTCTTCCTGGGTCTGGGGCTGGCAGTTCTGATTGGCAGTACGGGCTGGCTGTTTGGTTCGAACATCGGCCTGAACCCGCTTGCAGCGGAAAGTGCTGCCGCAATCGCGGAGCCTGGAGCCAGCGAGCCGCTGGCCGTGATCGCCGAAGGGCGGGTGGTGCCCCGCACCGAGGTGCAACTCGCCTTCGAGCGGAGTGGCACCCTGGCCGAGGTGCTGGTGACGGAGGGGCAGCAGGTTGAGCCAGGGCAGGCCCTGGTGCGCCTCGACCGCCGTGACCTAGCCTTGCGGGTCGAACGTGCCCGGATCAATCTAGCCCGGGCCGAGGCCCGTTACGATCAGGTGGTAGCCGGGGTTGCCTCCGAAACGCTTGCGATCGCCGACGCTAGTCTGGCCCAGGCCGACACGCAACGCTCCCAGGTCGTCAGAGCGGTGTCGGCCCAGGATCTGGCCGCCGCCCAAGCCCAGCGTGACGAGGCCCGGGCGGCCCTGGAACTCTTGCTGGCTGGCCCTAAAGCGACCGAAATCACCCAGGCCGAGGCGGCCCTGACCCAGGCGCGGGCCAACCTCGAGCAGCAGCAAACCACGCTTTCGGCGGCGAAGACCTATGCGGCCCTGGCCCGTGATCAGGCGGCCAACGGGTTGCGCAATCTTCAGGATAGTTACAGTCGCATCGTCTGGGCCAACCGCGAACTGCTCGAACGCAATCCCGATCTGGCGTTACCGCAAGAGCGGATCGACCAGGAGGCAGCGGCGTGGCGGGCGGTCGAAAATGCCGAACTGGCCTTGCAACAAGCCCAGGTGGCCGCCGAACAGGCGCAGCACAACGAGCGTACGGGCCTAACTCAGGCCGAAGCGCGCGTCCATGATGCCGAGGCCCGCCTGAGCCAATTGCGGGCCTCGCCGGATCGGGATCGCCTGGCGGCAGCGCAGGCTCGGCTCGCCCAGGCCGAAGCGAATCTGGCCCGCCTCCAGGGTGACGCCCGCACCAGCCAACTCGATGTCGCCACGGCTGGTCTGGCGGTGGCCCAGGCTCAGCGTGACCAGGTTGCAGCCGGCCCGCGGGAGGTTGATCTTGCGTTGGCCCGCGTCGAGATCCAGGCGGCCCAGGTCGAGTTGGAGCAGGCCCAATTTGAACTCGCCCGAGCGACCCTCTATGCCCCGCTGGCCGGAAGGGTGGTCGAACTCAAGCTGCGGGTCGGCGAAGTGAGTGCGCCAGGGGTTCCGATCATCAGTCTGGCCGATCTGGGGGCCTGGCAGATCGAAACCACCGACCTGAGCGAACTTGATGTGGTACGACTGCAACCGGGTGATGCAGCCATGCTCAGCTTTGATGCCCTGCCCGCCTTGAACCTCGCGGGCCAGATCAGTCAGATCAAACCCATGGGCCCGAACCGCCAGGGCGAAATTGTCTATACCGTGGTGATCACCCCCAACCAGTTCGAGTCGCGTCTACACTGGAACATGACCGCGCTCGTGACCATCCCTGGGGAGTGATACCAATGACGATTGATGACACGTCATTTGTGCCGTTGCCTTCGTAGGGATGCAGCACGCTGCGTCCCTACGAAGACAACCGTTTACGCAGGTGGTGTTGTGGGCAGCCGTTCAAATACCCGGGCCAATGCAATCACCTGCGGATCATCGGGCAGCAAAGCCTGGGCCGCCGCCAATTCGGCGCGTGCGGCCGCATACTCGTGCAATTGGGCATAGGCCAGGGCCAGTGCCCGCCGATAACGGCCCTCGCTATGTTCAAGCGCCACTGTACGCTGCCAGAAACGAGCCGCCAAGTACCAGAGTCCCTGTTTGCTATAACTGGCCCCCAGATTGTACAAATCGGCGGGCAGATGCGGCCAACGATGCTCGGGCGGCAGATCAACCAGCGCCTCATCAAGGCGAACTTCGTCGTAGACATTCAAGAGCAGGCCGGTGATCATCAGGCTGGCCAGGATGGCGGCGACCGGAAGCACCGGGTTGCCACCCAGCATCAGTTGCAACCCAATCGCAGCGATCAGTTGAATCAGGGCCATGATCAGGGCCAGATACCACCCGGCGCGAAAGCGGAAGGCCAACAGGGCCGCGGCCAGGATCAATAACGGGATCTGTAGGGTAAGCCAGATTGTCCAGGGGGTGATCCAGGGGCCGTCTGGTTCGCGATAGAGGAAACCAATCGCGAGTAACAGCGGCCCCTTGCCGAACAGGATCACACATAGATTGACCAGATTCGCAGTCATCGCCTGACGACGGCGGAAGCGCCGTACCAGGGTCGTCTTGCAGCGTCGGCAGCGGGGGCGGCCAGGATCGATCAGCCCACAGCTTGGACAGCGGTAGTGATCTTCGGGGTCGTTGGCCCAAGGATCGGGGGTTGGCAACGGCGCGTTCCGGATCTGAATGATTGCTGGAGCCATGTTAGCGTCTCACGAGGGGCACATAGGTGGGTGTCGTCTGATTGACAAAGCCGCCCGCAACGGGCCGGAAACCGGGTCCCCCGGCCCCATCGGTAATCCCGCCGGGACCTTCGGCAATGGTGCTGGCCACGAAGGCCCGCACCATTGCCCGCCAGGGCTGATCAGTGCTCAAGGCAACCTCTGGCCCGAACAGGTACGCATCCGTTAAGGTTGCCTGGCCCCCAAACCGATCCCCGGACGGAAAGAAGATCGCCAACCCGCTGGCCCGGCTCAGGTCAAGCGCCTCGCCCGAAACGCCCAACCCTGAGCGCAGACTACTGGTAATGACTGGGCTGCGTTGCGGGTCGGCGAGCAGATCACGCACTGCGGTGGCCGCATTCTGGGTTGCCTCGGGAAGCCCAGGGGTCGCAAGCAACTGGATCGTCAGGTCGGCGAGGTCGAGTTGGGCGTCATTGGCGTTGGGCGGCAAGGCGGCTGGTCCGGTGATCAAGCGCCGATCGCCCGCTGAATCGTAGCTCTGGGTCGCGGCACGGGCTTCGACCAGCAACGGGCGCGCCGTCGCCTGGTTCACGGTAAGGGCCGTGGTCAGTTCGTTGGCCAATTGATCGATGGCGGTGCCCAGGGCCGCAACCCGTCCAAGATCGTAGGCAGCGAGGCTAACAGCCCGCGGTGGCCCCGTCAACTCGCTCACCCGTGCCTCGAACGCGGCAACACTCGCACGGGCGGCCTGCTCAGCACTAGGACGTTCGGCCAGTGCCGCGATCAATTGGGCATATGGATCGAGTTGCCAGATCTGACCAGGGGCCGCCACGAGCATCCGGGCATACGGCGCACTGGCCCGGAGCACGTCCACGCTCCCCAACAACGGGGCCTGGTAAATCACCAGGTCAAGGCGCTGGTTAGCATCGAGGCCCGCCGCCTGGTAAGCCTGGCTCAAGCCGTCTAGATCCATCGCCGTAACCCCATCATTCGTCGTTTCGTCAAGGGCTAACATGCCAGTAGCCTGACCCGGGGCAACAATCAGCAGGGCCAGCGGACGATTGACGAAGCGCTCGCGCCCCAGGCTGATCAGACCCGCCAGACTGGCCGGGTCGGCACTGTTAGGTTCAGCGCGCACCCGGCAGTCAGCAGGCGCACCCGCTGGATAGACGCACACCTGGGCACCTCCAGGGCCAAAACTGTCTACCCAACTGAGCAACCCAACCTGGGGGTGGGCCGTCGCCAGGGCTGGTAACTCGGCTAATTGGCCGGTGGGGCGAGCCGTCAATGGCGCACGGCGCGCATCACCAATGGCATTGTCGGCGGCCATGTAGATCAGCAAGGCCCAACCTGTGCCACTTGGGGCTGGCGCAAAGGGGCGTAAATCCGGCTCAGGGGCCGGGTCGGGTGGTGGGGGCTCGGCTTCGAGCGGGATCAAAATCCGCTCGGCGAAACTGGTGCCAAAGCTTACGGGTGGTTGATTGCCATCAGTGACTTCGATATACCAATGGTAACTCCGCCCATAAATCAGGCTCAGGTTGGGGATTCCGGCAAAGCTACTGGGGGCAAAATTGAACACTAGTTCATCGCGGCCAGGCTCAAGGAATGAGCCGCACGCAACCACAGGCGCACCACTGATCGGATCGAGTTGGGCCGGATCATACAGACAGAGCCGCTGACGCTCGTTATTAGGAGCGCGGCCCTGCCAGCGCAGGGCCACCGGGCGACTATCAGTGACCACTACTTCGGCATACGAGGCCGGACTAGTCAGGGTGATGTCGGCAATGTCGAGATTCAGGTTGGTGGCAACAATGCCGGGGCCGGTTGCACTGACCACCGGACCGGCCCAGTAGCCCAGTCGGCCGGGGGGGCGATTGGTGGGCTGGGTGGCACTCAGATACCAGATCTGATACTGTTCGCCTGCCTCAAGCGCGGGCATCCCACTCAGATTGTAGTTCCCATTCGCATCAGTTTCAGCAGTGGTGACCAGATCGCGGCCCAACGGCCCACTGCGCACCACCGTCACCCGTGCCTTGGCCGCTGTAGCCGTCCCGACCCGTACCTGCCCGCTCAGATTGCCGCCGCCTGCACAAATATTCGCGGTCAGATCATCGAGCCAGAGCGTCGTGCTACTGCTTGGGCTGCCAGCGGTCAGGCGGAAAGCCACCACAAATTCACCCAGCGCCGCAAGTTGCGCGATCAACCCTGGTTCGAACACCTCCCAGTCCAGATTCGTCCAGCTATTCGTGGGGGCCTGGTTCAGATCAACCGTCGTAATCGTGCTAATCCGATCATCAGGCGTGAAACGATCCACGGGATACAGTTCAACCGTCAATTGATCACCGGGACTGGCCGAGCCGGCTGCCAGATTGTAGAAAAGTGAGCCTTGCAACTCACCCAGGTTCGCCGGCACGGTGATCCGCTGGGCTGCAGCATCAGTATCGGGACCACTGATCGGGTCGCCGTCACGGTTGGCCTGAAAAACAATAGCCTGAGGTAACGAGCGGGCGCGCACCAGCGAAAACATCGTCGTACGTGGCACTTGCAGGTTGAGCCACGGTGAGTCAGCCGGGGCTAGACTGACCGGAGGGTCGGCGAAACTCTGACGACAGGTGAGTTGGGCGGTGGCGGCGGATGGGGTCAGTCCGTTCGATCGAACCGAGTCGAATCCTATAGGGCTGGCGGATTGTAGCCAGAGTGGGCTCGGGCTGACTGACCTGGGCGGTGGGGTCTGCGCCAGGAGGGTGGCGCTCGGAAGGAGGAACAAGACTAGGAGCAGAATCAAGCGATGCATTGCCGTGGGGGCCGTCGGGGCTGCGCACAGGGAACGCAGACCAGATCGGCTATAATGGGGGGCGTGCTAGATCGGTTCGGGTCATGCCACCCGTTGCCTGGAGAACCAACCTGATGAGTGACCTCGCACAATTGACCCTCAGTGCGGCCAGTGCGGCCATGCGGGCCGGTGACCTGACAGCGCTGGCCTTGACCGAGGCCCTGCTGGCGCGGATTGAGGCGCTAGAGCCTGCGGTGCAGGCCTTTGTAACGATTACCGGTGAGCAAGCCCTGGCGGAGGCGCAGGCGGCGGATGCCAGTCGTACGCCGACCAGTGGGCCGCTCCATGGGTTGCCCCTGGCGATCAAAGATGTGCTTTGCACCGAGGGGGTGCGTACCACGTGTGGCTCGAAGATCCTCGAGACCTTTGTGCCACCCTATAGTGCCACAGTTGTGGAGCGTCTGCGTGCGGCCGGGGCGGTGAGCCTCGGCAAGGTGAATTGCGACGAGTTCGCAATGGGTTCGAGTACCGAAAATAGTGCCTATCAGGTCACCCGCAACCCCTGGGATCTGACCAGAGTGCCCGGGGGCAGCAGTGGCGGCAGTGCGGCAGCAGTTGCGGCAAGCATGGCCCTGGCGACCCTTGGCACCGATACGGGCGGTTCAATCCGTCAGCCTGCGGCCCTCTGCGGGATCAGTGGCCTCAAGCCAACCTATGGACGGGTCAGTCGTTACGGGCTCGTCGCCTATGGCTCCTCCCTTGATCAGATTGGCCCGATGGCCTGGACGGTGGCCGACCTGGCCCTGATGATGCAGGTGATCGCTGGCCATGATCCGCGTGATGGCACGAGTGCCACGATCCCCGTGCCTGATTATACCGCTGCCCTGTCCGGAGATCTACGGGGTTTGCGGATTGGGGTGCCCCGTGAATATTTTGTCGAGGGCATGGAGGCCGGGGTCGAACAGGCGACCCGTACGGCGATTGCGGTGTTGGCCGAACAGGGGGCCGAACTGGTCGAAGTTTCGTTGCCACACACGAAATATGCGCTTCCTACCTACTATCTGATCGCCCCTGCCGAGGCCAGTGCCAACCTGGCGCGCTACGATGGCGTGCGTTACGGCCCACGTGAAGCCGGTGCCGGGATGTGGGACGAGATCGAACTGACCCGGGGGCGGCGCTTTGGTCCCGAAGTGCGGCGGCGGATTATGTTGGGCACCTACGCCCTATCGGCGGGCTACTACGACGCCTACTACCGCCGCGCCCAGCAGGTGCGCACCCTGATCAAACGTGACTTCGAACAGGTCTTCGCGCAGGTTGATCTGCTCGCGGCCCCGACCTCGCCGACGGTTGCCTTCCCAGTCGGTCAAAAGCTCGACGATCCGCTGGCGATGTACCTCAGTGATGTCTGCACCCTCCCGATCAACCTGGCCGGGGTGCCGGGCCTGGTCGTACCCTGTGGCCAGAGCGACGGCTTGCCGGTAGGCCTCCAGTTGATCGGGCAGCCCTTCGCCGAAGCAACCCTGATGCAGGTGGGTGACGCCTATCAGCGGGTGACGGACTGGCATATGCAGCGACCAGGGTTATAAGGGGCAGCGGGCCGGGTGCTTCTGCACCCGGCCTGCTCCGTTATGGCTGGGATACCACCTGACTTGCTTAGCCTTGGTGTGATCACCTCTTGTTACTGACTTAACCAGGCTTGTACATCCTCAATACTGGTCAAATCAAACAGTTCGTCACTCAAGGCGAGCAGCCGTTCCGGACTCAGCTTGGTGATGACGTCTTGGAGTTGCCTTGGCAACGGCCCGCAGCGCCGTTCGAGCAAACGCAATACGAGGTCGCGGCGCTCAGTAAGGCGTCCTTGCTCAATTCCTTGCTCAATTCCTTGCTCAATTCCTTGCTCAATTCCTTGCTTGATGCCTTGCTTGATGCCTTGCTTGATGCCTTGCTTGATGCCTTGCTCAATGCCCTTTTGCTCCCATTCCGAAATAAACTGCACTACAACCTCCTTCGTTTGGGGCTGCCAATCGGCCACCTCAGCCTCAAATTGAACTGTCTCGTGAGGCTTGAGGGGTAGATAGAGGCTGATAAAGGTTGCCAACATGCGCCGTTGTCCCGTGTTAAGCGGTAAGCCAACCAGTTGCTTGAGGGCAGCCGCTTTGACTTTCCAGCGTTCATATGGGTTGATGCGCATACGGGCCATCAACGCTGATGCCAACGGGTTCGGATGGCCCAAATAATCACGCCACGCCAACTGATTCAATTGTACCACTTGATACTCGAAATTGAGGATCGTGCGTGATCCAACGCCTAACTGGTGGCGCTGGGCCGCGTTGCGCCGGGGCGATGGGTACGAGCATAGCGCAATCGGGTAGACTACACGATCATAGTGGTCGTAAAAGCGTGCAAAGTAGCGAAACATACGCCGATCAAGCAGATCATCGGCCTGAGCTTGATGCTCAAGATGGATCAGAATCGTGCTAGGGTTGCCTCGGATCTTGGCTTCAATCAGGAGATCAGCTGTGCGCCGGTCAGGATCGAGCAGATTAACAAACGACTCGGTTGGCAATAGGCTCAGTTCATTAGGATCGAGCAACACCAACAAATTGGGAGCAAAGAGGTCAAGAAACTCGACGAGAAAGGCGCCCAGTAGTTGCTTGAAAATCCCGTCATGATCAAGGCTCATCGTGATCTCCCGTCGGTGCAAACGGTGCTCACGATCTGTACCGCACAAGTGGGCACAAAGATACGCTTCCTGGTCTGGGAAGCGTAGTATCGATCCTGCTTTAGTGGGTAAGAACCTCCAGCAGATCGGTGCGCGCCAGACTACGCTGGCTCCCGTCACGCAGATCCTTCAGCACGATCTCGTTGCGGGCCAGTTCGTCGGGGCCGAGCACCAGGGCGTACTGGACCCCCTTGCGGTCGGCCTCTTTGAACTGTTTGCCGAGTGACCCTGTTTCAAGGCTCACCAGGGTGTTGATGCCGTTGGTGCGTAACATGCGGGCCAGTTCCAGGCTTGCGGGGGCCAATTCGGGACTGAAGATCGTCACAAAAGCTACGGCTTGGGTCGTGAGCCGCGGGCCGAGGTTCAACTCGTTCAGCACATCGTGCAGGCGATCAATCCCGAAGGCAAGGCCCACCGTAGGGATGGCCCGTCCGGCAAACTGGCCGATCAGTTCGTCGTAGCGCCCACCACCAAGCAGCGACCCCTCGGGCCAATGCGGCGTAATCGCCTCGAAGACCATGCCGGTATAGTACGACAGGCCCCGCGCCAGGCGCGGCGCAACCTTATAGCGGGATGCGGCAATCCCCATGGCCTCGAGCGCGGCAATAATCTGGCGTAGATTGGTCAGCGCCGCCGTCGCCCGCGCATCATTGGCTAACCGTCCCGCCAACTCGTCCAACACCTCGCCCGAACTGCCCTCAATGGTCACCATGGCAATGATCTGGGCGGCGGCGTCACTCGCAACCCCCGAACGCAACAGTTCGTCGCGCACCCCATCGGTCCCGATCTTGTCAAACTTATCAATCGCCCGATAGACGCCCCCGGCGGCGGTTTCGTCCAGGCCACTGGTGCGGGCAATCCCACCAATAATCTGGCGATGGTTGAGCAGGGTCACAAAATCGGGAAAGCCGAGGGCCTCAAGGGTTTCGCTCAGCAGGGCCACGATCTCGGCATCGGCCAGGGGCGAGCTACTGCCGACAATATCGGCATCGAATTGGTAAAACTCGCGGTAGCGCCCCCGGGCCGGTCGCTCGCCGCGGTAGCTTGGCCCATAGGCGTAACGGCGCCAGGGGAACTGGAGCGAGCCGGCGTATTGGGCCGCAACCCGGGCCAAGGGTACCGTTTGGTCGTAACGCAGGGCCAGCGTTCGCCCGCCATGATCCTCGAAGCGATAGATCAGCTTTTCGTCGTCACCGAGTTTGCCTTCGAGCACCTCGGCATACTCGACGACGGGCGTCTGGAGTGGATCAAACCCGAAGCGTTCACAGACCTGCTGGACCGTTGCGACGATCCACTGGCGCAACAACATTTCCTGCGGCAGGTGGTCGCGCATCCCCTTGATATTTTGTGCTTTAGCCATAATTGTGTTCTACTGTGCTCCCCAATCCAAAACCCAAAATCTAAAACCTAAAATCGGCTTACCCGGTCCCAGCCAGTTGCCCACAGGCCGCCGCGATTGCCACGCCCCGCTCGACCCGCACCGTGCAGGCCACCCCATAGTCGAGCAGAATGCGCTGGAAGGCCAACACTCGTTCGCGCTCGGAGCGCCCCAAGGCAGTGCCGGGCACCGGGTTCCAGGGAATCAGATTGACGTGACACAGCAGGGGCGGCCCCTTGCTGACCCCCTGGCCGCGCAAGAGTTTTGCCAGGGCCTGGGCCTGGTGCGGGTGATCATTGCGGCCCTGCAACAATACATACTCAAAGCTCACCCGGCGGCCAGTTGCGTTGATATACTCACGGGTGGCGTCAAACAGATCAATCAGCGGAAAGCGCCGATTGACCGGCATCATCTCGCTGCGCAACTCGTCGTCGGGGGCGTGCAACGAAATCGCCAGACTGATCGGCAACGGGGCTTCGGCTAAACGCTTGATGCCCGGGACCAAGCCAACGGTCGAAACCGTCATGCTGCGCGCCCCAAGATTGAAGCCCTGCGGATCGTGCAGACGTTCGGCGGCGGCCCACCAGCGGTCATAGTTGGCGAATGGTTCACCCATGCCCATAAAGACCAGGTTTGTTACCCGACCGACCTGGCGCGTAATCCGCTCACTAAACCGTTCACCCTCGCCTCCCCACCATTGACCGTCATCGTCGAAGCTTTCGGACGGCACGTTGACGCGGGGGGCGCTTGGCCCAGTCAGTTGACTCGTCTGGCTGGCCTGCCATTGGCGTAATTCACGCGACGCCCACAGCGCCTGTTCGATGATCTCGCCACTGGTCAGGTTGCGTAACAGGCCCAGTCGCCCGGTCGCACAGAAATCGCAACCCATCGCGCACCCGGCCTGGGTACTCACACAGACTGTGGCCCGTTCTGGGTAGATCATCAGCACCGTTTCGAGCACGGCCCCGTCACGCAGCCGAAAGAGCGCCTTGCGGGTGAGACCACCATCGGCCTCCTGCATCCGCTCGAGGGTCAACGCCCCGAGGGTCGTTTCGGCCGCAAGCCGCTCGCGCAGCGCCGCAGGCAGATCCGTCATTGTGGCGGGTGTGGTAGCCAAATTGACATAAAGCTGACGATGGATCTGACGGGCGCGAAACGCAGGCTGGCCCCAGGCTCGCACGAGCTGTTCGAGTTCGGGTAGACTAAGGTTATAGAGCGCCGGAGGCGCGGAAGATTCAAGCTTAAGCATACGGTTGATTATACCAGGGACGAGGAAGCTATGAGCACAAGTCGGCGTTGTCCGCAGTGTGGATCGGCAGCGGCCACTGATGAACGGGTCTGCGCGAGTTGTGGAACCCGGCTGGATCAACCGCAAGCCGCAGCTCCGGCTCCCCTGCCGATCCCAACCAGCACTAATCAGGCGGCTTCCCCGCTCTTGCCACCTCGGGATGGCAAGCGGTCGTTAGGCATGGTGATCGTGAGCGGGGTGATCGCGCTGCTCGGGGCCGGGTGTATGTTCGTGATCGTCATCTTTTACTTGACCCAAGGCCCGCGCCCCGCCCAGGTCGAAGTTGGCACCGCCATGGTGCTCGTTGCCACCGAGAGTGCTACGTCGGTTGCGGTGCCAACCGCCGTTGGGGGCGGTGTCCTCGGGGGGAGCACGGTTGGCGGGGCCGCCAGCGTTGCGCAGACGGCGCAGGCGGCCACCGCCGAGGCCATTGCGACCAGCACTGCCGAAGCCCTGTTGGCCGAGGCGCGCCTGATCTTTCGTGACGAGTTTGTGGATAACCGCAACGCCTGGTTTACCGGCGTCTTTCAGGAGATCGAGACCAATCTGATCGAAGATGGCGTCTTTAAGGTGATCTGGTCTGCCGATGGCACCTCGTATGAACTGTATGAGCCGCAGTCATTTACGAATTTTATGGCCGAGCTGGACTGTCAGGTCGCCCGGGGTGGTTCAGATGGGAGTTGTGGCCTGATCTTTGGGCAACAAGCCGGGGTTGGCTTTCTGAAGTATGAACTATTCGATGACTACTACCGTCTGTTTGTCGTCACGGCTGACCAGGGGCCACGCACGCTGGCCGAGGGCGATCCGGTCGCGCTGATCCGCCGAGGTGAAGTGAATCGCCTGCGGGTCATCCGCCAGGGCGAACAGCTCCAGCTTTGGCTCAATGATCAACCGCTGGCCGACGTGCGTGATGAGACGTTTCCCGAGGGTAAGATCGGGATCAGTACCAGTTCATACGCCGAACAGGGCGGCGTCGAGATCTGGTTTGATAATTTTGCGATCTGGGCCTTGCCGTAAGGGCACTAGAGCACAACCCCTAGTGCGCGTTGAATATCCTCTTCGGTCTCGATCAGCGCCAAAACCTCGGGCGAAGCCGGTTCGTCAAGGGTCAAGACCATCATGGCCTGTTCACGCGGGGCCAGGCGACCCACAAACATGCCCGAAATGTTCACATCAGCGCCACCCAGCAACGTGCCCACCCGTCCGATCATGCCGGGGCGATCACGGTGATAGGTAAAGAGCAGCGGCCCTTCGGGAATAAAGCTGACTGTATAGCCATCGGCCTGCACAATATGCGGTTCACCGCGCAAAACTGTGCCCCGGAATTCGTGGACATAATCGGCGGTCTGTACCTTGACCACCAACAAGCCAGCGTAACTCTCGGCATCGGGGTCGGTGCGATCCGTCACGCGCATACCACGTTCACGGGCGATCAGCGGCGCATTGACCGGGGTGACCCGCACGGGGCTATTGGCCTCAAGCAGCCCTTCGATTACCGCGAGCCGTACCGGGTGGGTATCAACCTGGGCCAGTTCGCCCCGGAACTCCAGGTCGTAACTGCGCACCGGGTCACTGATCATCTGGTTGATCAAGCGACCCATCTGGCGACCGAGGGTCAAATAGGGCTTGAGCACGCCCCAGGCTTCGGGGGCCACAAAGGGTGCATTCACAGCATAACGCGGGGTGGCCCCACCCAGGGCGGCGGCAACCCCTTCGGCGACTTCGCTGCCTGCCGAGATCTGGGCTTCGGCGGTCGAGGCCCCGATGTGCGGCACGGTGATGATCTTGGGATGGTGGATGATCGCCGCCTCGGGATCAGGTGGCTCCTGGCTAAAGACATCAAGCGCGGCCCCGCCGATCTGTCCACTTGCCAGTGCTGCCAGCAGGGCTTCCTCGTCTACAATCCCGCCACGGCTCGCATTGATCAGATAGGCTCCCCGCTTCATTTTGGCGAGATGGGCCGCATCAAGCAGATTGCGGGTGCCTTCGACCAACGGCACATGAAGCGAGACCACATCACTGCGGGTCAGCAGCTCGTCCATGGTCACCAGTTCAACCCCGATCTGCTCGGCGCGATCAAGCGAAACCACAGGATCATAGGCCAGCAGGTGCATTTCGAGGGCACGGGCGCGAATTGCAACTTCAGAGCCAATCCGCCCCAGGCCGAGCAGACCCAGCGTTTTGCCTCGAACTTCCCAACCCATATACTTGGTGCGTTCCCATTTCCCCGTTTGGAGCGAGCCATGGGCTTGGGGGATCGAGCGGGCCAGACTAATCAGCAGCCCGATCGTCAACTCGGCCACGGCAATATTGTTCGAAGCGGGCGCATTAACGACGATAATGCCACGGTTGGTTGCGGCTGGCACATCAATATTATCAACCCCGGTTCCGGCCCGCCCGATCACCCGCAGGCGACTTCCGGCAGCGATCACTTCGGCGGTCACTTTCGTAGCCGAGCGCACCACCAGGGCGTCATAATCCCCAACCACTGCCAACAGGCCAGCTTTATCCAGATCGAGCCGCACATCTACCTCGCCAGCCTGACGTAACACCTCGAGGCCCTCGGCGGCGATCTTCTCAGTCACCAAAATGCGATCCATGGTTCTCTCCCCTAACGCGAAGGTCATGCTCAATGCGTTGGTTATGATACCACTAGCTAGGGATGGATCAGTTACGCAGCGTAGCGAGGCGTGATGATATCACCGCACGTCATCAAACCTCAAAATAAAAAACGGGTGATGGGATCTGATCCCATCACCCGCAGCAACAGCTTTAACTTTTACTCTACTTTGCGCCAGACCGAGACCCGTTGCAGGTTGCCAAACAGATCGGTAATCGTGCGCTCACCGGTTTCGACGACCAGGCCTGGAAAATCAGCCAGATGGGCCGACAATATCGCGTTCAATTCCTGGAAGGGTCGTTCGTAATCGACGTAGGCGGCCAGGGCGCGGGCATAGGCCTGTTCGTAACGGCGGGCCAGGGCCAGCACAAACTCATGCGCAGCAAAGGTCTGGCCTAGGTCACTGATCACCTCGGGGTAGTACGCCTCGAACTCGCTGATCGGCATCGTCATCGCCATTGGTTCCCTCCTTGTTGTGTGGGACACTCAGCGTTCTGGCTCGTCGCACGGTGCGGGCTGCATGCGGGTCTTAGGAGCCTGGTTGTGGCATGACGCAGTGCGGCCTGCTATATGTAGTATAACACCGGAATGGACATAAAAACACTGTGTTTGTGAGAGAAATCGCAGAGGGTGCTTTTGAACACATGCCGCCCTGAACTGGTATAATGCAGTTTGGGCCTGCGTCGCAGGCTCTCGATCTGACGATTCAGCGAATGGATTTCGCCCATGCTTAACTGGCTTAAAAAACTGGTCGGTGATACCAACGAAAAGGCGGTACGCCAGATTCAGCCCCTGGTTGACGAGATTAATGCCCTTGAGGATGAATTCAAGGCCCTGTCTGATGAGGCGTTGCGAGGCAAGACGGTCGAGTTCCGTGAGCGCCTTGAGGAGGGCGAGGAGCTTGACGATCTGTTGCCCGAGGCGTTTGCGACCGTACGGGAAGCAGCCCGTCGCACGCTTGGCATGCGCCATTACGATGTGCAGTTGATCGGTGGGATCGTGCTGCACGAAGGCAAAATTGCCGAGATGAAGACCGGCGAAGGTAAGACGCTGGTTGCCACTTTGCCCCTTTACCTGAATGCGCTGGAAGGGATGGGGGCGCACCTGGTGACGGTCAACGACTATCTGGCCAAGGTCGGTGCGGGCTGGATGGGGCCGGTCTACCACTTCCTTGGATTGACCGTAGGCTTCATTGCCCACGAACAGAGCGCGATCTTCGATCCTGATTATATTGACCCCAATGCCAACCCCGAGGATCAGCGCTTGGTTCACTGGCGCCCGGTACCGCGCGGCGAAGCCTATCGCGCCGATATCACCTATGGCACCAATAACGAGTTTGGCTTCGACTACCTGCGCGACAATATGGCCTACGAAAAGGCCCAGATGTCGCAGCGTGAACTGCACTATGCGATCGTGGACGAGGTGGACAACATCTTGATTGATGAGGCCCGCACGCCGCTGATTATCTCGGGGCCAGCCCAGAAGTCCTCTGACCTCTATCGCCAAATGGCCCGCCTGATCCGTGGCATGCGCCGCAGTACGGTCACGCCGAAACAGATCAAAGAAGAGGGCCTTGAGCCCGATGGCGATTTCTATATTGACGAGCGCTCGAAGAGCATCACTCTGACTGAACAGGGCATCGAGCGGATCGAGCGGGTGCTCAACATCCCTGCTGACGAGACGCTCTACGATCCGCAGCACTTCGAGAAGACCCATTTTGTCGAGAATGCGCTGCGCGCCGAGTATGTCTTCCATCGCGACAAGGATTATATGGTCACCGGGGACGGCGAAGTGGTGATCATTGATGAGTTTACCGGGCGCGCGATGCCGGGGCGGCGCTGGTCTGATGGCTTGCACCAGGCGGTTGAGGCCAAAGAGGGCGTCTCGATCCGCAACGAAAACGTGACCCTGGCGACGATTACCTTCCAGAACTACTTCCGCATGTATAGCAAACTGGCCGGCATGACCGGTACCGCCTATACCGAGCGCGAAGAGTTCGGCAAGATCTACAATCTTGATGTGGTCATGATCCCGACCAATAAGTCTTCGGTGCGTGAAGATCTGCCCGATCAGATCTACCGTAGCGAACAGGCCAAGTTTAAGGCCGTGGTGCGCGAGGTCGAGGAGTTACACGCCATGGGGCGGCCCATCTTGATCGGTACGACTTCGGTCGAGACCTCGGAAGTGGTCAGCGAGATGCTCAAGCGGGCTGGTTTGCGTCATAGCGTGCTGAATGCCAAGTTTCATGAGAAAGAGGCCACGATTGTGGCGCAGGCTGGGCGCAAAGGCGCGATCACGGTGGCGACCAATATGGCAGGTCGTGGAACCGACATTCTGCTTGGTGGTAACCCCGATGGCTTGGTCGATGATCTGCTCGCTGCCAAAGGCATCAAGTTCGAAGAAGCGACCCCCGAACAACTCCAGGCCGCCCGCGACGAGGCTCGGCGTTTGACCGAGATCGAGGGAACCGAGGTGCGCGAGTTGGGAGGGTTGCATATCATCGGCACCGAGCGCCATGAAGCGCGCCGGATTGATAATCAGTTGCGTGGTCGGGCCGGTCGTCAGGGCGATCCCGGCTCGTCTCGCTTCTTCCTTTCGCTCGAAGATGAATTGATGCGCCGCTTTGGACCGGTTGATCACATCAAGGGCATGATGAATCGGTTCATGGACGAGGATCTGCCACTTGAGGCGGGCATTCTTGATCGCACAATCGAGGGTGCCCAGACCCGCGTCGAAGGCTATAACTTTGATCTGCGCAAGCATACCGTCGAGTTCGACGATGTGATGAATAAGCAGCGCCAGGTGATCTATCAGGATCGGCGCGAGATCCTTGATGGCAAAGATCTGCGCGAGCAGATTATGAGCATGATCGGCGAAGAGTTGGCTGCGCTGGTGGATACCCACCTGCCTGACGATGATGCCGAGGGCTGGGATCTCGACGAACTGCTGCGCCAGTATCGCCAGATCAACCCGAGCCTAGCCCCTTCGATCAGTTCGGCCAGCCTGGAAGGTAAGTCCCGCGAAGAGGTCGAACTCTGGCTGGTCGAAGAGATCGAGCGGGCCTATGCCGAACGCGAGACGACGATTGGCCCCGAGACGATGCGCTTCGTCGAGCGGCGCATGATGCTTGGGGCGATTGACCGCCAGTGGATTGATTATCTGACCGCCATGGACGAACTACGCCAGAGCATTATGCTCCAGGCGTTTGCCCAAAAAGATCCCCTGGTTGAGTTCCGACGCCAATCGTTTACGATGTTCGACCAGTTGAAAGAGAACATCACCCGCGATGTGGTCTTTCAGATCGTGCCGCAGTCGTTTGCCTACGAGCGCTATCTGCGCCAGATCGAGGCCGAACAGCAGGCCCGTTTGGCGAACGCGCAGGTGGCCGGGGGCAGTAGCGAAATGGCGAACCTGGCGAGCAAGCCGCAACGCAAAGCGGTGCAACTACCGGGACGCAATGATCGCTGTCCCTGTGGCTCGGGCAAGAAGTTCAAGGATTGCCACATCAGCAATCCCGACGAGATCATTCCGTTACTGAGCATGGTCGGGGCCAAGGTGACCGCTGGCAAGGCGGCCAATGGCGGTCGGTCGGTTCCGGCAGCGACGGAAAATCCGGCCATTGCGGCCGAAGCGGCCAAGATTCAGGCCAGTCAGGCGGCCACGCAGGGCAAGAGCAAGGTGCAAGAAGCCCCCCGGGGCAAAGCGGCTCCTGCCGTGCCCCGGGGTAAAAAGAAGTGATGCGTAGGGCCGAAGTATCCGCAGCCAGAGAATCGTAATGATGGGCCAAACGTGCGCGGATGCTTCGGCCCTATGGGTTGGTGGATCGGGTTACACACCATGTCAATCACAATCATTGGTGAATTCGAAATAAGTCATGATCCCGCTAATGAACCCGCGCTGGTGATCCATCATCTGATCCGCGGCTATGATGCGGTGCAGCTTGATGCGGCCACCACCACCGAACTGGCGGATCTGCTGACAGTTCAGCAGAAGCGCATCCGCGAACTTGGGGGCTATCGAGTCCTGTTTGGGGCCGGTGGTGACGTGGTCTTTTACGCGCCTAACGGCCAACGGGCCTGTTACTTCGTCCCCGACCAGGCCGCCCACCTTATGCGGGTGCTCACAGAACCTGTATCGTAGTATTGAACCTGCGCCGTAGCACTACACTTGTGTGCCGTTGTGCCTTGGCAATAGCACAACAACAATGCCCTTCGTTGCGTATGGCAACGAAGGGCATTGGGACGCGGTGCGCGTGGTGCCAAGGACCGGACTTGAACCGGTGACCCCCGCATTTTCAGTGCGATGCTCTACCAACTGAGCTACCTTGGCACGGGTTGTAAATGGTTTGGTTGGCGAGCACTGGTGGGCGATGACGGACTCGAACCGCCGACACCCTCGGTGTAAGCGAGGTGCTCTACCAACTGAGCTAATCGCCCAATCAAACGTGGTGCCCAGGAAGGGACTTGAACCCTTACGACCGTGGTTAGGTCACTAGGCCCTCAACCTAGCGCGTCTGCCAATTCCGCCACCTGGGCTTGTTTACTCGGCAGATTATAGGGGTTTCAGCCCTTTTTGTCAAACATGAAGCATCATTGGGCATGGCTGAGGCACCGTCCGCCTCCGGCGGCAGGGTTTGGGGGTGGCTACGCCACCCCCAACCAGGTTTGTGTGCGGTGTGGGGGGGCCTCCCCCCCACCCCCCACAAAAAACTGGCTTTCCAAACCCCGTGCTAAAACAAGTTGGGA
>JBLWKA010000086.1:0-24140 GCA_048381555.1 Oscillochloridaceae bacterium umkhey_bin13 | reverse complement strand
CCGGACGTCGCGCGACCCCACCATCCCGGCCCCCCCCCCGCCATCCCGTCGCCCCGCCCCGCCATCCCGTCGCCCGCCCCACCATCCCGTCGCCCGCCCCGCCATCCCGTCGCCCGCCCCACCATCCCGTCGTGAATCCAAAAAATCACACCTCGATCTGTTGCCAACGCCGTGAACTAAAACGCCAGAGCGCCATCATCGCCTGGAGCGTAAAATCGCTACACATCGCAAACCAGACTCCAGCCAGGCCGAGATCAAGCCAGCCCACCAGGATAACGGTCAGGGGCAAGCGTACCACCCAGGTGGTGAAGATCCGGCTATAGAGCGGCCAGCGGGTATCACCCGCGCCGCGCAAGGCCCCAAGCATAATAAAACTGACGGCCAGGGCCGGTTGCACCAGGCCGGCGGCCCGCAAAATCGGGACAGCAGCAGCGATCACGTCGGGGGCATTCACAAACAGGGCCACCAGTTGGGCCGGAAAGAAGACCATGATCAGGCCAAGCAGGGCCATCAATAGTCCGCCCTGGCGCAATGCTTCGTAGGCGTACCGTTCGGCCTGAGCGGGCTGGCGGGCCCCCAACGATTGACCGACTAATGCACTCACGGCTGCCGCATAGCCCATGCCCGGTAAAAACGAGAGTGACTCGATCGTGATCGTAATATTGTGGGCCGCATAGGCTGCGGTGCCCAGATCGGTCACAAAGCGTACAAAGATCAGCAGCGCCCCCTGAAAGACCAGTTGCTCGCCAGCGGTAGGCAAGCCAACCCGTACCAGGCGTTGCAAGGTCGTCGGATCGGCCTCGCGCTGCAGGATCAATTGGAGGCCCCTGTGACCACGCAAAAGCAATACGAGGGCTACCACACCACCTAAACCCCGGGCAAGGGTCGTGCCAATCGCTGCCCCCTGCACTCCCAGCGCCGGCCAGCCCCACTGGCCGTTGACCAGCAGCCAGGTCACGAATATGTTCACGGCATTCACACCGAGCATCACCAACAGCGGCGTGCGGGTATCACCCGCGCCACGCAAACAGGCCAGGGTCACCAGCAGCACTACCGTGGGTAAAAAGGTCAGCGCATTAATCTGAATATAGACCGCCCCAAGCTCGCGGGTTGCAGCTGGCGCACCAACCAGCAGCATAAATGGGTCAGCGAGCAGCAAGCCAAAACTGGTGGCGGCCACTCCGACGATCACTGCCAGGAGCATCGCCTGGCGAATAATCCGGGCCAGATCGGCCTCGTCACGCGCCCCTACCGCCCGTGCGACCAGGGCGGTGGCGCTGATCCCGACGGCCATAAATAAGACCATCATCAGCCAGGTGAACTGGTTGCCGAGCCCGACCGCCGTTAGCGCGACGGCACCACCATAACCGAGTTGAGCTTCCGCCGCCGGACTCAGGTTGCCAACCAGATAGACATCCACCAGCCCCACCAGGGTATTGAGCACTTGCTCGCCTACCGCAGGGAGGGCCAACAGAAACACCCGGTGCCGGGTTGGAGAAATCCTCATGAAGATGTGATGTTTCTTGTTTTGGTGTGTTGTGCCGGCTGCGCGGCCACAACACACCAAAACCTGGGGCTTGCCCAACGACTTTGCAACAGCCCTGATCGCTATCCTATACCCACTAATGATGGTACTGCGCTGTAGAATGCTATACTACACTGATCCGATCACGCTTACTTGACAACCTACTTGGGGAGGAATCAATGGAGATCTGCCTTGTGGGATGGTACCACAGCCGCTTTGGTCGGCTGGAGACTGACCTGGAGCAGTTGGTAGTTGAGGCGACGGCAGGAGCGCTGGCCGATGCGGTGGGCAGTCCGGGCGAAATTGGCGCGATCTATGTCAGCCATTTTAATGCCGGCATGGTTCCAGACGCCTTTATCGCCTCGTTACCTGAGTGATATGGATCAGATTGCGCCGGGCGATTGCACACTCTATGCTTCACCGATCTCGCACGGGGCAGGCATGTACAATTTTGCCCATGTGCTGCGGGCGGCCCGCCAGATTGTGCCCACGAGCGGCGGTTTTGATCCTGCTGAGATTCTGAGTCTGAGTCGCACGCACCCTGGCATGGCGCTGTTTGCGGCTCCCACCATGGTGCGCCGCCTGGTTGAGTATGTGCAGGCGGCCCAACCCGAACTTGCGGGCCTTAAGACGATTGTGTATGGCGGCGGACCGATGTACCTGGCTGATATTCGTGAGGCGCTGGCCGTCCTTGGGGATCGACTGGTGCAGATCTATGGGCAAGGCGAAAGCCCAATGACGATTACGGTGCTGAGTCGCCAGCATTTGCAGGATGCGAGCCAGCCGCGCCATAACGAGCGGATCGCGTCGGTGGGAGTAGCGCAGGCCGCCGTCGAGGTGCGCATCACCGGGTCGGATGGGCAACCCCTGCCAGCCGAGGCCCTAGATGAGATCGAGGTGCGGGGTGATACGGTGATGTTGGGCTACTGGCGCAACCCTGCGGCCACGGCGGCAACCCTGGTCGGCGGGTGGCTGCGCACCGGCGATGTGGGCAGTCTGGATGACGACGGCTTCTTGACCCTGCGCGACCGCTCGAAGGACGTGATCATCAGTGGTGGCTCGAACATCTACCCGCGTGAGGTCGAAGAGGTTCTATTGCGCCATCCGGCGGTGCGCGAGGTAGCGGTGATTGGCAAGCCCGACCCCGAATGGGGCGAAGCCGTGATTGCGTTTGTGACCTGCCACACCGGGATGAGCGTCGCCCCCGCCGAACTGGACGCGCTCTGTCTGGCGCAGATCGCCCGTTTTAAGCGCCCACGTGCGTATCGCTTTGTCGATGATCTGCCGAAAAACAACTATGGGAAGGTGTTGAAGACGGTGTTATGGGGGTGGTGAAGGGATGGGCTGAATGGCTGCGCCATTCAGCCCATCCCTTCACCGGGTTAGTGGGCGTACCATGTACTCCCACGCCCTCGCGGGGTACAGCGGGCGGCTTCGGTGGGTGGGCGTGGGCGTACCATGTACTCCCACGCCCTCGCGGGGTACAGCGGGCGGCTTCGGTGGGTGGGCGTGGGCGTACCATGTACTCCCACGCCCTTACGGGGTACAGCGGGCGGCTTCGGTGGGTGGGCGTACCATGTGCGCCCACGCCCTTACGGGGTACAGCGGGCGGCTTCCATTTCCTCATACGTCTGCTGCAAACCTCACCCCCGCCACTGTGCGGCTCACCGCTCTGTTGCCGAGCGGGGTTGGGGGGAGCGGATCATCTCATCGCAGGAGCAGGAGCAGGAGCAGGAGCGAATTGCGGCCCGGTCGCACTTACAAGAGCGTAACGAAAGGAATTTCGACGATGAGTGGTCGGTTGGCGGGCAAAGTTGCCCTGGTAACGGGGGTTGGTTCGTCGGGGCCGGGCTGGGGGATTGGCAAGGCAATTGCGGCCCTGTTTGCGCGTGAAGGGGCCAAGGTCTACGGGCTTGATCTGAACCTTGCGGCGGCCGAGGAAACCCAGGCGCTGATTCGCGAGGAGGGTGGGCAGTGCCTGGTGCGCCAGGTTGATGTGACCGATGAAGCAGTGGTGCGTGCGGCGGTGGCTGATTGTATCGCCCAATTTGGCGGCCTGGATGTGCTGGTTAACAATGTGGGCAATGTGACCGTCGGCGGCGCGGTCGAGTTGAGCAGCGAACAGTGGCGGCGGGTGCTGGAGATCAACCTGACCAGTATGTTTCTGACCAGCAAATATGCCATTCCGGCCATGCAACAGGCTGGCAAAGGTTCATTGGTGCATATTGGCTCGATTGCGGGCATTCGCTGGACGGGCGTGCCCTATATTTCGTACAGTTCGACCAAAGCAGCGGTGCTGGGCTTATCACGCAGCATCGCCTTAGAGCATGCCCGCAGCCAGATCCGCTCGAATGTGATCATGCCGGGGCTGATGCATACGCCGTTTATTGTCGAACCGCTCAAGGGGGTGTATGGCGAGGGCGACCTGGATCGTATGATCGAGGTACGCAACCAGCAGTGTCCGATGGGCCACATGGGTGACGCCTGGGATGTCGCCTATGCCGCGCTCTTTCTGGCGTCGGACGAGGCCAAATATATTACGGGCACCGAACTGGTGGTAGACGGCGGCATCACGGCCAAATTCGTGTAAGATACCTAGGTGCAATGGAATCACGTTTAGCTCGCCAAAGCCGCAAAGTCGCCAAGAACGCGGCACCCTCGTGGGTCTAGCGATGCCTGCGAGGTGCCAACCCAAACGGCAGGCAGCGAGGCGTCGCACAATCCGCAAGTATACAGGCGTGTAACGCCACAAACCGCGTGCAATCACCACGATCCTACAAGCGCATCCCGCGCAGAAACGTCCCGCTGCGCCAACGACGGAGCAATACGCTCTCGTTGGCGGGTTTTGCTGGGCTGGTCGTCTTTCTGTTGGTCCTGCTGAGCACCTGTAGTGTGCCGCTGTTCAGCCAACGCGAGCCGGTGATTTCGGGGTATGTGGCGAACCCCACGCCGGTGGTTGGCCCAACGGTTTTGCCAACGGTGACACCGCTGCCCAATGCGGTACCAGCGTCTGCGGCGGCAGGGGCAGGGTCGGATCAGGCGGCGAGCCCACCCTTAGCGGGGGTACTGGTGCCTGCCACCACTGGCGGCCCGGGTGACGAGGTGGCCGAACGGGCGGCGCGGATGAATGCCTATCTGGCGGGTCTGACCCAGCAAGGGGTCTTTAGCGGGGCCGTTCTGGTGGCCCAGCGCGGCCAGGTGGTGCTGAGTCGCGGCTATGGACTGGCGAACCGCGAAGAGGCGATTCCGGCTGGCGCACGCACCCGCTTTCGACTGGCTTCGGTGACCAAACCCCTGACGGCAGTAGGCGTCATGCGGCTGGTGGCGGGCGGTCATATCAAGCTCGAAGCCTCGATCTGCACCTATCTAACGCCCTGCCCAGCGGCATGGCAGGCCGTGACGGTTGAACACCTGCTACGCCAGAGTTCGGGCATCCCGAACTATACCGACTTCGCCAACTTCGCGGCCCTCGAATTGGAGCCCACCACCCCGACCCAGTTGGTCGCCCGTTTCCGCGAGCTACCGCTCGGCTTCACGCCCGGCACGATCTACCACTACACCAACTCGAACTATGTGCTGCTGGCGGTGATCATCGAGCAGGTCACGGGCATGCCCTATGCCGACTATATGCAGCGCGAACTGTTCCGGCCGCTCGGCATGGTCAATAGTGGGCTTGATCCCGGCGATTTTGGGCCGCTGGAGGGCACGCGGGGCTATGCGGGTGGGGTACGCGACATCCCGCTTGATGTGAGCAACCTGTATGGCTCGGGCGACCTGTATGCCACCGTCGAGGATCTGTACCTGTTCGTGAAAGCCTTGCGTGGTGGGGCCTTGTTATCCAACGACCTGATGGAGCGCATGTGGACACCCGGGCCGGGCCGCTACGCTATGGGCTGGATGGTCGAACAGCGCGGCGAACGGCGGATCATTTCGCACCCCGGTTGGATGAGCGGCGCGGCCACCTGGCTCGGCTTCTACCCCAACGAGGATCTGGTGATTGTGGTGCTGAGTAATAACAATGCCGCGAATGTGTTTGCGATCGCTGATGCGCTGGCGGCGGTGGCACTGGAATGATACCATTTTGGGTTTTAGCTTTTGGGTTTTTGCTGTCCGCCCTAAAAGGGGTGAGTGGAATGAACGGAATGGAACCAACTAATGAACTCCAACTCCTAATTGACCTCCTGAAGATCCCTTCGCTCTCGGGGCAGGAGCAGGCCGCTTCACAGTTTTTGGCCGCGACGATGGCGGGGTATGGCTGGCAAGCCAGCGTTGATCCGTCGGGGAGCGCGGTGGGCCTGGTGGGCAACCAGGGGCCGCTGGTGGTCTTGTTGGGCCATATTGATACTGTGCCGGGTGATATTCCGGTGCGGATCGAGGATGGACGCTTGTATGGGCGCGGCGCAGTTGATGCCAAAGGGCCGCTGGTCATGTTTGTGGCGGCGGCGCGCCGAGCCGAATTGGCCGGGACGTTGCGCTGCCGCCTGGCGATCATTGGGGCCACCGAAGAGGAGGCGGCCAGTTCGCGGGGTGCCCATTATGCGCGTGACCAGTATGCGCCGGTGGCCTGTGTGATTGGTGAACCGAGTGGCTGGGATCGGATTACGCTGGGCTACAAAGGGCGCTTGTTGGTCTACTACCGACGTGAGCAACCCGCAGCACATAGTGCGGGCGAACAGCGCGCCGCCCCCGAGGCGATGGTCGCGTTCTGGCAGGCGGTCGAAGCCCACTGTGCCGCCCACAACCAGGGCCGCGAACGGCTCTTCGAGCAGATCATCCCGTCGTTGCGCCGGGTGGCGAGTGGCGGTGACGGCATGCACGATTGGTGTGAGGCCACGATTGGCTTGCGCTTGCCCGAAGGCGTGGCCCCCGACGCGCTCGCCGCAACGTTGCGCGGCATGGCCGATAGGGCCGATCTACGCTTTGAGGGTGGTTGTCCGGCCTTTCGCAGCCCGCGTACGACCCCACTCGCCGGGGCGTTTGTGCGGGCGATTCGGGCGCAGGGCGGCCAACCAGCCTTTTTGCACAAAACCGGTACCGCCGACATGAATGTGGTTGGCCCGGCCTGGGCTTGCCCGATTGTGGCCTACGGGCCGGGCGACTCGCGGCTCGATCACACGCCCAACGAACATATCGAAGTCGCCGAGTTTGAGCGGGCGATTGCCGTGTTGAGCGAGGTGTTGAGCCAGTTTGGCGGGGGCTAGGGAAGTTGGGGGGTTAACCGTATGGCCGTCTTCTCTACCACTGCGCTTGATCCAAACAGCCCGCTTTTTCGAGGACGGCAGGACGATCTGGCTTGGCTGCTGCACCGCTGTCAGGGCGATGTCACCGCCTACCTTGCGCTCTACGGCGGACGCCAGAATGGCAAGACCAGCCTGCTGCTGCGGCTCGAAGCCAAGCTCAAGCAACAGCAACTTGCTGTTTGTCGCCTTGATTTGCAGATTATCAAGGGGGCCAGCCCCGAGCGTAGCTTCGCCTTCGTGAGCGAGCATGTGGCGGAGGTGTTGCCGCTTGGGCCTGAGCCGCACGGCATCACTGACGGGCCGGGGTTACGCCGCTTCCTGAGCCAGGCCCTGGCCCGCACCGAGGTAACGCGGCTCGTGCTCATCCTTGATGAGTGGGGTGCCCTGCCCGCAGCCACCCGCGAAGTCGTTGCCAACGCGATGCGCTCGATCTTTGATGCGCGCCACACGATGCCCGCGCTACGCAAACTGCTCGTGATCTTCAGCGGCGGGATCGAACTCTACGACCTCATCGTCTCCGAAGCCTCGTCGCTGCACAGTGTCTGCGAAGAGTTGTACCTGAGCGATTTGCCGGAAGACGCTGCGGTCAGTTTGATTGCCGATGGGCTTCAGAAAGCTGGGGTTGAGGCGGAGCAAGCAACCCGCGTGGGCCATGCCGTCTACACAAGGGTGGTTGGGCACCCCTACCTGACCCAGCGCATCGGAGGATTGCTGATCCAGTTCCATCAGCGCGGGCAAACCTTCGATGCAGCGGCGGTCGCCAACGCCGAACGCCAGGTACGCGAAGGGAATCCGCTGCTGCGCCGGATCTGGAGCGACCTACGGGGAAGCGAGCTTGCCGATGCGGCCCGCCTGCTGCTGAGCGACCCGCCGCGCTTTACGCGCCTGGATGACAACATGGCGCGGCTCGAACTGATCGGGCTGGCGAAGCCCGCTGGAGCCCATTGGGCACCGCGCAACCCGCTACTCGCCGAGGTGTTTCGCGACCTGTTGGGGCTGACGACTGACGGCACCAGCCGCCCCGCTCGCCCCGACCCCGACGTGATCGCCGCCAAACGCCGCTACCTCAAAGAACTGGAACTCAAGGCGGCCCAGTTTGGCATTCACACCCCGGCCCACATCAGTATCGAGATCGAGGATCTGCGGCGCGAGTTGGCAACCCTGGAGCCAGCCACGGCTACGCTGCCACCAACGGTATTACCCGCCGCCCCGCCCCAGGTAGCGCCGCCGCCACCTGCCCCGCCCCCCACGGTCGCACTACCAAGCACGGCTGTCCCAGCGCAACCAACGAAACCTTCATCCCTCATCCTTCATCCTTCATCCTTGGTTCACATTCCCGCCGGCCCTTTCCTGATGGGCAGCAGCGATACCGACAAACTGGCTGATAGTAACGAGAAACCCCAACACACCCTGAGCCTGCCCGACTACTGGATTGGCAAGACCCCGATTACCAATGCCCAGTTCCGGCCTTTCGTGGAAGGCGACGGCTATACGAACCGGGCCTACTGGACGACGGCGGGGTGGGCTTGGCGCGAACAGGACAAGATCGTGAGGCCACATTACTGGACGGATGCAAAGTGGAATGGCAACGAACAGCCGGTGGTCGGGGTGAGTTGGTTCGAGGCTGTAGCCTATGTGCGCTGGCTCAGTGCCCAGACTGGACACCCGTTTCGTTTACCGACCGAAGCTGAGTGGGAGAAGGCGGCGCGTGGCCCTGATGGTCTGATCTGGCCTTGGGGCAATACCTGGAAGTCTGGGCGTTGCAACAGCGAGGAGGCTGGGACTAAGAAGACGACCCCAGTCGGTCAGTACCCATCGGGGGCCAGTCCCTACGGTGTGCTCGACATGGCGGGCAATGTCTGGGAGTGGTGTGCTACGAAGCTTGGCAAGGGCTACCCATACCAACTTGAGGATGAATGGACGGAGGCGTATTTGGCGGAAGACACCCCACGACGTTTTCGTGGCGGGTCGTGGTATCACGCGCAAAAGTACGTGCGCGGGGCGTCCCGCTACATCCTCTACGGCCCGCGCGACCGCTACGACGACCAAGGTGTGCGGGTCGCCAGCAATAGGCCGCTACGCGGCAGTGACAAGTGACGGGCCGCTGCGCGGCAGTGACGAGTGATGAGTGACAAGATCTCATCACTCGCCACTCGCCACTCATCACTGATGCTACAATACGTGATGAGCGGTGTGCGCCTCAGCATGCCACAGGAGGCCGATGTGCAGACTGATATTCCGCTCAAGCGCCTGACGACCCTTTGTGCTCGTGACCCGCTGCCGCTCCTGTCCAGTACGGAAGCGACTGTCATTGCGGTCGAGACGCTTGAACTCCCGGCGAGCGCAACCCGCCTCGACAATGTGCTGCGCCTGCGCAGTCGCGGTGGCCAGGAATACCTCCATGTTATCGAGTGGCAAGGGTATACCGACCCGACGGTACTCTGGCGTCTGACGGGCTACTTGGCATGGCTTGGGCAGCGCCATCACGAGCACGTCGTGATCGGAACTGTCATCTACCTAAACCGGGCGTCTGATGTGGGCGACACGCTGCGCCAGACCGTTGATGGGCGCGACGTACTTGCATGGCAAGTACCCGTTGTGCGCCTCTGGGAATGGGATGCCCTGAATGCCGTGCAGCATGGCCCCTTGGGTCTGGCCGTGCTTAGCCCGCTGATGCGTGGCGCCACCGAGGCCCCGGTCGAGCAGGTTGTCTCCTTGGTTCTCACCGACGCACCGCTTCCCCAACAGGCCGATCTGCTTTCGATCCTCGGCGTTTTTGCCGAGCCGCTGATGAATGTAGGAGCCTCCCTATGACTCACATACCTCCCGGCTACGGCGATCTGCCCGCAACCCAAGATGAGCTTGGTTTTACCCCGGCGGCCCAGGCCCTGGCAACGATTATCACCGGGGCCGACATTGCTGATACGCCGTTGACTCTTGGTATTTACGGCCCCTGGGGCAGCGGCAAGACCAGCCTGATGCAGATGATCTACCAGCCTTGGGCTGAGTCCGAGCAGCCCCATCCTACCGTACTGCCGGTCTGGTTCGACGCTTGGCGCTTCGCGCAGAGTGATGCGCTTTGGCGGGCGCTACTGATCACCGTGATCGAGGCCATTCGTAAGAGCGTCGTGAAGGATGAAGACCGCCTGCGCACATTGCTCGGTAAACCGGAAGCACACGATCGGCTGAAGCTCCCTGCTGATCGTGCCGACGCGCAGAAGGCGTTGGAACAGCGCCTCGACGATCTGATCGCCGGACTCTACCGCACCGTCGAGCGCGAGGAACTCGGCGGGATCTCGATTGACTGGCCGGAAGCGGGCAAAGCCGCCGCCGGTACCGCTATCCGCGTCGGGTTGGACAGCCTGCCTTTTGTGGGAGCCGTGCGCCAAAGCATCGAGGAACTCGTGGGTGGAGCGGGCGGGAATGCCGCTGGGCTTGCCAAAGCCATTCGCCGCGAACGGGCCAAGATCTACCGCGACCAGATCACCTCGCTCGAACAGTTCTACAAGGAGTTACAGGCGCTCATTCAGACCTGGACCGATCTGGCGGGCTACCGCCTCGTCGTCTTCATTGACGACCTTGATCGCTGTTTACCCGAACAGGCCATCGGTGTCTTGGAGGCACTGAAGGTCTTTCTTGATATTCGCGGCTGCGTCTTTGTGCTCGGTGTGGATCGCGAGATTATCGAGCGCGGGATTCGTGTGCGTTACAAAGAGTTTGCGTTGGCGGGCGCGGACAAGGGGCCGTTCCCGGTGGCGGAACGCGACTACCTGGAGAAGATTGTCCAGGTGCCGTTCACGTTACCGCCGCTGGCTCCCCAGGCGATCAGTCGTTTCCTGTCCAGCCGCTTGCCCCATGTCGCCGAACTAAGCGATGAGGAGCGCACCCAGGTTGCGGCCTTGATGACCACCGGCTTGCTCCGCAACCCGCGCAAGGTCAAGCGCAGCTTCAACATCTTCCGGCTGCACCTGAGCCTCGACCGTGCCCAGGGCCGTACCACCCCGGCGGGCCTGCTCGCCAAACTGACCGTCATCCAAAGCAGCTTCCCCGACATCTACGAACGACTTGCCAAAGAACCCGCCCTGCTCAAGAGTATTGAGGCCATCGCACGTGGCATTGGCAGTCCCACCCCCATTCCGCAAGCACTGCGCGACGAGTTGAGCCAGCAAGACCCGCGCCTGCGCGAGATGTTGCACCAGCCACCATGGTACGAGCACCTGAGCGACGAGGCAATCGCTGAGTTGGTCTACCAGAGCCGCGTGACCGAGGATGGGACTGCTGCACCTTCTGAGTTTTAAGCATTGCGTCCGATATCGCCCGCGCAGCGGACTTCTGCATAGCAACTGGCGGTTTCAGCCGCCCGGCGCAGGGGGGATCCTACTACAGTTGCAGGTTCGCGCTCCGTCGGGCTGAAAGCCCGCAGCTACGCTTGGCAAAGCCCACCTGCGTGGGCTAAACAGGCCACGCAGGTGGCCTTCGTAGGCAATCGCCCTGCCCGCCCGCCCCCCTTGATTGACGCCAACCGTATCGTGTGCTACCATCACGCCACATTTGAATAAAAGCAACGTGAAGTCATCTGACTTCACGAAGCAGGGAGCCCTGAGGAAGCAAAGGGCTTAATTGGGGGAAGCCGGTCAAACTCCGGCGCAGTCCACGCTACTGTAGGGCAGTACCAACCGCGTCAGCGGCCCGTTACTGCCAAGCCAGAATGCCCATCCCTGCTGTGCTGCCCTTCACGCCCGCGCTGGAATGGGGTGAGGCAGGCTCCGGGTTGTTGGGTCTTCGTTGCTCAATACCCGTCTCTGCACTCCCTCCATCGGCTTGCCGAGGAGGTTTTTTTATGGCTCGCCTACGCTTTACCACGTCGGTTCGTCGTCGGTTCACACTGCTGCTCGCTCTCATTGTCTTCACCCTCAGTTTCGCCCCGCTGGCCCAGGCTCAGACCAGTACCCCCGGGCTGGCCGGGGCAGTCAATTGGATGCGCAATGCCCAACAGGCCGATGGCAGTTTTCCCGGTTTTGGCCCTGGTGATACCGCCGATGCCGTGATTGGCCTGGTTGCCGCCGGTGAACCGCTGGCCCAATTTGCCCGGGGCGACAATACGCCAATCAGTTTCCTGCAAAGCCAGGCCGCAACCTATGCTGCCAGTGGCCCAGGTGGGGCAGCCAAACTGGTGATGGCTGCCGTTGCTGCGGGTGAAGACCCGACCAGCTTTGGTGGGGTCAATCTGCTCCAACTGATCGGGGCGAGTTATGACCCCGCGACCGGCCAGTATGGGGCCGATGTCTTCGGTCACGCCCTGGCGCTATTGGCCTTCAAGGCGGTCGAGACCCCTGCTCCCAATGCGGCAATCGGGCGGCTCCTCGATCTGCAACTGGCTGATGGTGGCTGGAGTTTCGATGGCGCGGAGGCGACCGGCAGTGATACCAATACCACCGGGTTGGTCTTGCAGGCGCTGGCCGGGTTGCGCCAGGCTGATGGGGCCCGTGCGCGCGCCCTGCGTTACCTGGAAGGCCAGCAAAATGCTGATGGTGGCTTCCCCTATTCACAAAGCTCGCCCTTTGGCAATGCGAGCGATGCCAATTCAACGGCAACCGTGCTGCTGGGCCTGAAAGCAGCAGGCGAGGATCTGAGCAGTGCGCGCTGGGCCAAGGGCGCTGGGATCGCCGCAGCCCTGGCGGGTTTCCAGAACCCAAGTGGGGCCTTCCGCTATCAACTCGCGCTTCCCGACGATAATGCCCTGGCAACTTATGGGGCCGTCCCAGCCATGGTCGAGACCCCGCTGCCCGTGCGAACCACGGCCATCGCTGGGGCGAGCGCACTGCTCGTGCCCGCAGCACCCGTGGCCGCCCCGGTGACTCTGCCTGCCACCGGTGGGCCGATGCTGGGACTAATTGGGTTGGCGGTGGCGGGCCTGTTGATGACCTTGGGTGGGTTGGTATTGCGACGGGCGGGACGCTAAATGGCTCAGACTGCATCAGAACGGCACAGACGTACATCGAAGTCCCCCCTCTCCCGCAGCAGAGAGAGGGGGACAGGGGGTGAGGGCTTTCAGCGCATCACAACGCCACAAAACCCGTACAAAGCTCAACCTCCCTTAAACCCTCAGGGGGAGAAGGATGAGATCGCCAAAGCGTGCATGCTGCTGCGGCACGCCTGCCCAACGTCGTGATGGTACGTTATATGCCTCGTTTCCTAAGTCTACTCAGTTTGCTGCTTTTGGCATTGCTACTTGCCGTGATGCCGGTCCAGGCCCAACCCGGCGAGCAACGCGCCGGGTTGGTGGTGCGTTTTGGCGATGGCCGGGTCAGTACGGCCTGTGTGCGCTTTAGCGAACCCGAAATCAGCGGTTTGACCTTGCTAGAGCGTTCCGGCTTACCGGTTGTCGTGCAGGGCAGCGCCATGGGTGCAGCGGTCTGCAAGATTGGGCCGGAAGGTTGTAACTTTCCAGCCGAGAGTTGCTTTTGTCGGCGCGAAGGTGGGCGCAGTGTCTATTGGGCCTTCCATCGGCTTGATGGGGCGAATTGGATCTATGCCACGCTCGGGGCGGCCAATGTCCCCGTGCGTGACGGCGATGTGCACGGCTGGGCCTGGGGTGTGGGCGATTCGAGTGGCGGGGCCTTGCCGCCCGTGCTGAGTATCGAGGCGATTTGTGGATCGGGCAGCGCAGCCGTACCTCCAGCCGTGGTCGAAGCGCCGCCAACCCCCGAACCTACCGCTGTGCCCCCCACTGCCGTGCCACCTACCGCTGTGCCCCCCACTGCCGTGCCACCTACCGCTGTGCCACCTACCGTCGTGCCCCCCACTGCCGTGCCACCTACCGCTGTGCCCCCCACTGTCGTGCCACCTACCGTCGTGCCATCTACCGTCGTGCCACCTACCGTCGTGCCACCTACCGTCGTGCCACCTACCGTCGTGCCACCTACAGCACCCACCGAGGCTGCCGCGCCCACCGAGGCTGCCGCACCCACTGGCAGCATCCTTACCTCTGGCGCACCTGTTGGCAGCGCCGCAGGTGGCTCGGTTGCAGAAAATGCCAATGCCGCGCCCGCCACTGCCCCAACGGAGGCCGCCCCTGCCCCAAGTATCCCGTGGGGCTATCTGGGCTTTGCAACCCTGGTTGGGCTGCTAGTGGGCGGGGTCTGGTTCCAGGCCCGGCATTCCTCAACTGACGGGGGAGGCTAAGCGAATGCGGACAAGTATTTGGTTGGTACGCCACGGTCAAACCCAATTTAATCGCGAACGACGTTACCAGAGCAGCAGTGATAGCCCGCTGACCGCCTACGGGCAGCAGCAGATCCAGACTCTGGCGACGCGGCTACGACGCATCCCGTTTGGGGTGGCGCTGGTCAGTCCCAGTGAACGCACCAGGCGCACCGCCGAAGCGATCCTGGCTGGACGCCCGAACGTGCAGGTAGAACTTACCGCGGATTGGGCCGAAACCAACCATGGGCGGTGGGAAGGGCTGACCTATCGCGAAGTGCTGGCACGCTACCCGGATGAGGCCCGCGCCCGCTGGGCAGCCGGGATCAATGGGCGAGCCAGGGGGGGCGAGAGTCTGGCCGAAGTTGCAGCACGGGTTACCATGGGTTGGCAACAGATCCTGCAGCACCACGTTGGCGGGCAGATCTTGATTGTCACCCACGCCACCCCGATTCAACTGGTACTCTGTGCAAGTGCCGGTTTGCCCTTTAGCGAACATTGGCGCTGGCGCGTGGATCTGGGGAGCATTACCGCCCTGGATGTGTATGGGCGCAATGTGATTGTGCGCATGGTCAATACCGTCCCCCGGCTCAATGAGCAGGGTAACGCCAGTTCCGAGGATGCATGAACAACGAGCAACCACCAGCGGATCAGCAACCATCAGGGCAATGGTTCTGGTCAATCATTTTTGGACTCGGCGAAGCCTTGCGTTTTTTGACGATCATTCCGTTGCCAGGGTTACCGCCGATGAACGAACGCAGTATGGTGCGGGCCATTCCCTGGTTTCCCACAGCGGGACTGTTGATCGGGGCCATCCTGGTCGGGCTTGGCGCAGCGGCAGGGATGTTCTGGGGCGATCTGGTACGCGCCGTGCTGCTTGTGGTGGTCTGGGGTGTCATCACCGGCGGCCTGCACCTCGATGGTCTGAGTGATACGTTTGATGCGGTGATGAGCTGGCGTCCGCGTGAACGCAAACTTGAGATCATGAAGGATAGCCGGATCGGGGCCATGGGTGCTTTAGCTCTGATCGCGGTTCTGTTGCTCAAGGTTGCGTTGCTCACCGAAGCCGGGGCCTACTGGTGGCAGGCCATCTTGCTGGCCCCGATCCTGGGGCGCTGGGCCGACCTGTACGGAATCTACTGGTTTCCCGCAGCGGCTGAGGGGGGCCTGGGTCGCACGTTTCATGACCAGGTACAACGGCGTGATTTTTGGTTGGCAACGCTTGGTACGCTAGCGGTTGCGCTGATCGTCGCAGGCATACCAGGGTTGCTGGCATGGCTGAGTGTTGGTCTTGGGGCTTACCTATTGGCCTGGTGGTGGACTCGCGATCTTGGCGGCTTGACCGGTGATACCTATGGAGCGCTTTGTGAAATTGGGGAAGTGCTTGCGCTGGCGAGTCTGATCGCTGCCTTGGCAATGCGCTAACTACAGGTTCAATACTCCTGGTATGCACACTCTCACATGGCTGATCTGGCTTGGGGCGGGCCTGCTCGCCGTCACCCTGGCCCCCAACCCGCTCTACCTGAGCCTCATTTTGCTGGCGACGGCCCAGGTCTTTGTGAGTTGGCGGAGCGATTCGCCCATGGCCCGGAGCTTTGGGCTCTTTATGCGCGCCGGGGCGCTGATCTGTCTCGGGTATGTCATCTTTAGTGTGATTACCGTCGGGGGTGCCCGCGGGAGCACCGTGCTGGTTGCGTTACCAGCCCTGCGTTTGCCGGACTGGCTTGGCGGGGTCGTTTTTGGGGGGCCGATCACCGCCGAAGCGCTGGCCTGGGGCCTGACCCGGGGGCTGGCGATCTGGGCGCTGATGGCCCTGTTTGGGGCCTTCAATGCCCTGGTTGATCACCACCGGCTGCTGCGACTGACCCCGCGCTCGTTGTATAGCGTGGGGCTTGCCGTAACGATTGCGATCGCTTTTGTGCCGGCCCTGTTGCGGGCAATTGTCGAGATCAGTCAAGCCCAACGGGCCAGGGGCCATCGGTTTGGCGGCCCCCGCAGTTGGGTCCCGCTGGTGGCCCCATTGCTTGCCGGAAGTTTAGAACGGGCCGTGCAGCTCGCCGAAGCCCTGGATGCACGGGGCTATGGGCGCAATGCCGTAAGCACACGGGAATTTGGCATGCGGCAACTGAGCCTCTTGCTGGGCACGTGTCTACTCGGCATGGGTGTGCTTGGCTGGTTGTACTATGGGCCGGAGAGTCTGCCGTTCACGGGGCCAATTGCCGCCAGCGGTGCGCTGGGCCTGGGATTGGGGTGGTGGACCCTCGAACGGCGGGTGCAACGCAGTGTGTACCGGCGCGAACGCTGGCGGCAACGCGATAGCATTGCCATCGCCGCCAGCCTGGGCAGCGTCGTGGCCCTGCTTGCCTTGCGCAGCCTTGGGCGCGGCGATCTGGTCTATTACCCCTTCCCGACCCTGCATGCACCGGGCTTTGATCTGCTGGTGGGCCTGGCCCTCTTACTATTGGCAACCCCGGCCCTGATGCGGCGCGACCCACCGCGACCCACGCCCCGACGTCGGCCGGTACGCAGCCCGCGCCCCGATCCGCAGCCGACTCGCCCCGATCCGGCCCCCGTGCCGTGTAAGAGTGGATAGCAGCGGGATAAAGCTGAAAAAAAGTCACCAGAATATGGCGGTTTGGTTAGGTATACCATCAACATGAGCGGGTATACTTTTGGTAAACCAAAGAGGCGGGTCTATGTTCCAACCGCCGCCACCCAAACCAAAGAGTCTGGCCCGCCCAACGGCCTGGTTCACGCTCGGTATGGTTCTATTTGGGGTTGTCCTCTTTCCGGTCTTCGCGATGATCGCGGGCTTAATCGCTAACGCAAGCCTGATTACATCGCTGGTGGTGGCCGGCATGTTTTTGGGTGCGGTGCTGGCTGGGGATTGCGATCATCCTGATGCGGAAGCAGCGGATTCCCCTGGCAAGTGGCATCTTGCTCGGCTATGCCGTGGCAACACTTACTTCGGGTGGACAGTGTACTTTCTGGGTCTCGACCAATGATTATGGCTTTGCGGAGGGCTTCATCTTTTATCTGCTGGCCCTCGCAGTCGTATTTGTGGTCTTGATCGCCGCCATGATTGCCGACGCGATCCGTAGTACCCTGCATTAAACCGCCCTCCCGATACGCTTTTACGATCAAACTCGCTAAACGGCATATACCGCAAATCAACCGCTTTTTGTACCAATATACTACTACTGTAAAACATACGGTCATATATAGTATGATATAAGCCTACATCTCCCCCGTGATTGTGGAACACCAGTATGTCCTTTTTACCCCAGGGCTACCCAACATTGCAACCATATGAAGGTGAAGTCCTGGTACCACGCCATCTTGGCTTGATCATGGATGGCAATGGGCGGTGGGCCACGCGCCAGGGCCAATCGCGCTTGTATGGACACCGAGTGGGGTTGGAGCATATTCACACCATGGTGCCGATCTGCTTCGAATTGGGGATCGAAATCGTCTCCGGCTACCTCTGGTCACTCGAAAACTGGCGACGGCCCGCCGGTGAAGTGAGCCACATGCTCGGCTTGTTACGCACCTTTGGGCGCAGTTTCATGCTTGATCTGCATACCCAGGGCGTACGGATTGTGCATAGCGGGAACCGCGATGGCCTGCACGAAAGCGACCTCGCGGTGATTGACGAGGCCGTTGCGATGACCCGCAACAATGGCCCACACATCTTCAATATTGTCTTCAATTACAGTGGCCGCGATGAACTCGTTCGGGCCGCCCGGATGCTGGCGAGTAAAGGCTTGCCCCCCGAAGCGCTGAGCGAAGAGATCCTTGCAGCCCACCTGTTTGCGCCCCTGCCGCCACTGGACATGGTCATCCGCACTGCAGGCGAGTTTCGTCTGAGCAATTTTTTACTCTGGCAGAGTGCCGGGGCGGTTGCCTATGTGATTGATGTGCTCTGGCCTGATGTGACCCGCGCCGATCTTGAAGCGGCCCTGCGGGTTTATGCATGTGCCCAGCGCAGCCGGAGCCTGGGTGGCCAAGCCGATTAGGGACGCCGTAGGGACGCAGCACGTTGCGTCCCTACGGCAATCCCCGTAAGGCGGCCCAATCGAGCAAGACACCAAGATCGCGCCGATCAGGCGCGGAAAAGGTGGGGCTACGCAACTCGACCGGATCAGTTGGGTTTGGCACAAGCAGATGGAAGGTGCGCCAGGTTGGGGCTGGCTCCAGCGTGGTACAGTGACGCTCAACGCAGATTCGCAACGGAACCGCGCTGCCATCGGGGCGCGGGGCCGCCACACGCACGCTGAGCAGCAAGGGTTCGCCTGGGGGCACATCGCTCGCCCGCAACCGGATCTGGGCGCGCCCCGTCGTCCAGCGGGCCATGGCTCCCTGTTGCGCTTCGGGCAGATAGACCCCGCCGACATAGCCAAAATCCAGCCCATCGCCCACCTGCACCCGCGCTTGGGGGATCGGCTCACGCATCAGAAAGCTCCAGGCGGTTAGATGGGCCTGGTCAAGAAAGGTACCCCGAAAGACGGTACGGGCCTCATCAAAGCGGGCCTGTTCGCGCAGGAGGTCACCCCAAACTGCCGTCGCCCCCACATAGGTGCGAATCGTCTCGTGAGCCAATTGATAATAGCGTTCAGCCCCTGCCGGATCACCAAGGCTGCGCCGCAGATCACCGAGGGCAAGCCAGCCGTCGGGGGTACGCTCGGCATCGAGGGCCGCCCAATACCGTTTTTCGGCGGCCTCGGGTTGGCCGCGTACAACGTGAAGATCGCCAAGCGCCCGATGGAGGCTACGGCTGGCCCCGCTGCTGGCCCAATCGAGCGGGTAGTAGAGGATCAAGGGCAGCAGGGCCAGCGCCACCGGGATGCCGGTCAAGAGACGGATCCAGTTGGGTACGGTGGGACTGGGGGGCGCTGATCGCCTGGTTGGCCTGGAAGCCCGGCGGCGGATAGTAAGCCAGCGGAAGAGTTCATGCAGGGCCAGGGCCGCCAGCGGAATCAAGACCATAAAAAAGAAATGGCGGTAACGGCCCTCGGTATGGGTCACCAGTGATGCTGCCACAAACAGGATCAGCCAGGCCGCCATCAGCAGCGCCAACGGATCGCGGCGGGCCAGCGCCAAACCCATGCCCGCCGCTGAGGCTATAAGTACGACCGTATAGAGGAGATCATCGAGCACAAGGGCCGAGATGAAGATCGCCGGGGGCGGGTCACTGTACCAACTCGCCAGCAGAAACCGATCCTGGATCGGCTTAATGCTCCAGAGGCGTTCCCATTCGGGCCAGAGCTTGCGCAGCAGGATCATGGGATCTTCGCGTAGTCGTTCCATGCCACGGCGGGTCGCCTCGTCGGCGCGATCCACCGGATTAGGGATCGCCTCAAGCGTCAGATTGATCGTCTCCAGGCTTTCACGCGGCTCGTAAAACGCCCAGAGATTATAAGCCCCGCCGGTCTCGATCAGAATACAACTTCCATAGGCTTGGCAGTTGCGAATCGTCCAGGGCGCGATCACCAGGACAGTTGCCACGCCCAGGGCCAGCGCGGGCATCATCAGCCTGGGCAGATGGGCCAAGCCCTGCCGCCAAGCGCCTGGGGTGAAGACCGGACGGGGTGCAGCCAAACGTTGCCACTGAAGCCAGGTCAGCCAGAGCGCGGCAGCGGGCAGCATCACCAACCCTGCCGAACGAGTCAGACAGGCCAGGCCAAACAGAACCCCGGCGAGCAGCACCATGGCGAGACCACCGCGTCGCCGCCAACGGGCCAACGCCAACAGCGCCGCCGTGAACAAAACACTAAACAGGGTCTCGCTCATATACAGACTGGCAAAGGTGGCATAGGTTTGGAGCAACGCGGCGATCAGGGCGGCAAGCAGGGCTGGGCCACGCCGTGAATCGGGCGTCACCTCGCGGGTCAATTGATAGATCAGCCCAACTAGGACCACACTCAGCAGTAGATTAGGCCACGCTGCCAGGTGCAGATCACCACCCGCCAGCTGGAGCGAGCCGGCGAGGAAGAGCGGATAGAGGGGGGCACGCAACCAGCGCCACTGCTCGTAGAACGACCAACCGCGCCCGGCCAACAGATCGCGGGCCACCTGCACATATTCAACTTCGTCGTTATGCAACTGATGCAGCGGCTGTGCCCAAAGCATGGCACGCCAGGCCAGGGCCAGCAACAGAATCAGGATGAGGGGCAGTTTGTCGGCAACGTAACGCATCCCCGTTATGATACCAGTTTTGGAAGGTGGGGTGGAATCGGGCCACGATCCACCCAGGGCTGATGCAACGTCCGCTTGCCCGTCGGGCTGATGGTTATTAAGAATTAAGTTCGGTATCCGCCGCCCACCGTCGGGCTGAAGCCCTCGGCTACAGGATGCGAAGCCAGCCTGCGCGGGCTATACCGAAGTAAATGCTTAATCGGCTAGAGGTACAAGGCCCGCCTGCGCGGGCTACATAGGCCACGCAGGTGGCCTTTGCACCCGTAGCCGAGGCGTTTACGCCGACGGTAGCGCAACGGACCTGACGTTGCATCAGCCCTGACGATCCACCGGGATGCCCCAAACGAAAACCGGGCCACCCGTATAGTGGCCCGGCGGGGTCAAGGACAACCAGGTCGCCCAGGGGTTTCTACCAGGGCCGTGCCCCGGTGATCGTGAACTGACCAGTGGTAATCAGGAAGTAGAGCGTCGGGGCATAGTTGATCGTAATCAGGATCACGGCTCCCAACACCCACGGCCAGAAGCGATCAAGCACCGCCGGCACATCCTCGGGGCCAGAGATCTTCTCGGCCCAGGGGATCTGCTGATTGGGTTCGGGCTTACCAATAGTAATCGTCAGCAGCATGTTGGTATAGTAGAGAATGGCACTGACGAACATCAGCAGACCACCAATCAGGGTCATCGGCAGCAGCATTTTCCACTCGGCCGACCCGGCGTAAATCGCCTCCTGCATATAGGGGGCAGCCCCAACCATCGTGCGGCGCGGCACGCCCAGCAGGCCCAGCGTATGCATAAAGTGCGAGAAGAGCACCATGCCGATCAGCCAGGTCCAGGCCGCCGCCAAACCCAGGCCGTTGCTAAACAGCTTCTTGCCCGTGATGTAGGGCACCAGCCAATACGAGATACCCATAAAGGTCAGGGCGACGGCCGAGCCAACCGTCAGGTGGAAGTGGCCCGAGATCCAGGCCGTATTGTGGACGACCAGGTTCAGGTTGTAGCTGGCGTTGATCACCCCACCAGCCCCACCAAAGGCAAAGAGCAACATCGCAAAGACCTGGGTCGTAAACGAGGCGTTCTTCCAGGGTAGGTTGAAGATCCAGGCCAACCAGCCCTGGCCGCCATTGCTACGCCCGGCATTTTCGAGCGAAGCGACCACGTTGAAGAAGGTCAAGAGACTGGGGAAGAAGACGCCGACCGTGAAGATGAAGTGAACCAGTTTCCAGATCTGCGAAATGCCCGGGTCGGTATACTGGTGATGGATGCCAATCGGGATCGAAAGTACCAGGAAGAGCACAAACGAAACCCGGGCCATCGGTTCGCTAAATAGCTTGCCGCCAGCCTGTTTCGGCACCATGGTGTACCACGAAATATAGGCCGGCAAGAGCCAGAAGTAGACAATCGGATGCCCCGTGAACCAGAAGAGGGTTCGGGCCAGGATCACATCGGTGCCCTGCACCCACCCAAAGGCCCACGGAATCAGCAGGAACAGCATCTCGGAGGCGATGCCAAGGGTCGCAATCACCCACATCGTCATCGTGATCAGCGACATAAACGCGGGCAGAGGCGTTTTAGCGGTGGGGTTTTCTTTGCGCCAAGCCAGGTAGGTCATGACCTGATTGACGAGCAAGAAGTAGGTTCCAACCACCACAATCGTTAGGCCCAGGTAATAGAAGCCATCGGCCTTCAGCGGCGGATAGAAGGTGAACAACACGGTAGCGTTGTTCATCAAGATCGGAATCGCCGCCATGATCAGACCAGCCAGCATCAACCAGAAGGTGAACCAGGCCAAGCCCTTATTGACGAGCGGCTTATCCAACGCCTTAGCGGTCACAAAGGTTAGAAAACCGATGATGTAGAAGGTCGTAAAGACCAGGACATTCAGCACGCCATGCAGGGTCAGACCCTGGTAGTAGCCACCCGGCAGGATCGCCCGAATCGGACGGTACAGATCGATGCCGTTGTACTGAAGAACCTGGAGCACACCCATCAGGCCACCCAGGGCCAAGGCGATAAAGGCCACCAGAATATTCGCGCCAGCAACGCGCTTCTCGGTGCTAAAGCGGTCGGCGGTCTGCTCACGCACAGCGCCCCGCGGACGAGCAACTGCAGCCATAGTCGAAGCCTCTCTACTTGACAATCACTTTGCCATACATGACGTGGTGGCCGCCGCCACAGTACTCATGACACACAATCAGATACTCGCCGGGATTAGGGAAGTGGACGGTCTGCTTCGAGATCTGGCCCGGCACGACCATCATATTGGCCGGGGTGCCAACGACCTTGAAGCCATGAATGACATCGCGGCTCGTAATGATGAAGGTGACATCAGAACCCGCCGGAATCTCAATTTCGCTGGGAGTAAAGAGGAAGGTCTGGGCAATGAAGGTTGCCTCGTAGCGCCCGGGGGCCAACTCGCGCAGGCCCGGCTCGTTGAAGGGGGCGGTCGTATTGATCGCGGCCGGCTCGATCCGACCGGCGATGTCCGGCACCCGAATGCCCACCGCAAAAGCCGTGATGATCACCGCCGTAATCACCGAAACCGGGATCGCAACACTTGGCAGGATCCAGACAAACTCGAAGATGTAGCCAACCAGTTTGCTATTATCCTTCATGGCCGAGGCACCCCTCCGTTGCTAACCAATTGCAGATACACCTGGAGCCAAAGCGCACAGATTAGCACCAGGTACCCACAGGTGATCAACAACGCTCCTCGGGGCGGCTCATGGCTCTCGTGCTCGTCCGTTTCGGCCTCAGGCGCTGCGGCCTGCCATTGATCGTCGTTCGCAGAACCTTTCCATGCCATGTCAGCTACTCCTTGTCAGCCCTGTTGCGAGGGATGCTGGGGGTCCCCCCCCTTGCTTGATTTGTTGGGCAAGCCAGGCTTTCCCAACGGCGATATTGTCTACCCCGAGGGACGGCCCTCAGTCGGGAGGGTAGCAGAGAAAGATATGAGAGGCTTCGTAGACACCACGCATCAACCCGCTACTGCCCATCTCTTCGCGCAGCATGCCCAGGTCGCGCAGCAACTTGCTCTGATCCAACTCGCCCTTATACCGCGCCCGCATCTCGCCGCTCCAATCCATCAGAATGACGTGCTGGTCATGCTTGATCTGACCGCTCTCGTCAGGCGTGGCGTAGTAGACCCCCAGTTCGCCCCCAATCAGACGCTTGAGTTCAACAGGATCACCCGTCATAAAGCGCCAACTCTCTCGATCAGCACCCAACTGGGCCGCATAGGTCTGGAGCGCCAGCGTGGTATCACGCTCGGGATCAAAACTGATCGTCAGGAAGAGCACTTCACTGCCCAGCAACCCCTCGGCGCGCAAAGTCTCGCGCAGGGTCACCAGGCTCTGGCGTTGGGCGGCACAGGCCTCGCCACAATTCGTATAGGTAAAGTTGATCAGCACCTGCCGCCCATACAGATCACTTGCATTCAGGGGCATGCCATACTGATCCTGCAAGACAAAAGCAGGCAGCGGTTTGATCCGTGGCAAGACCTTGACGGGACGGGCCACCGCAAACCAGAAGGCCGTCACCACCAGGAGCAAGCCCAAACCGATCAGGCCGAAGATCAGACCACGCATCCGTGGACTCAGGCCATGCATGGCCCCGGCACCACGCAACGGTTGCGACTGGGTCAGCGAGAGCTTCATAACGGAGAATGGCCTACTCTAGCTCAGGGTGGATTCTTTGTGCCTTCTGGCACGACTTACTATGGTTGCAGTATATTTCGGGATCTGCGCCTTCAGGGTGAAGCTGACGCAACAAAAGATAGCCATGTGTTAACCACATGGCTATCTTTTGTTGTGAGGTGCGGCACAGCCGCACCTCGTGGTTTTGTGGTAGGGGGTGGGGGGGGCGGGGCCCCCCCCCCCCCCCACCCCCCCCCACACCCCGCCGCGCGCCCCCCCACCCCCCCCCGCGCCGCCCCCGCCCCCCACACACCCCTACGCCCCGCGGGCCGGCGCGCGCGCCCC
>JBLWKA010000085.1:0-24558 GCA_048381555.1 Oscillochloridaceae bacterium umkhey_bin13 | reverse complement strand
CGCTGCTTGTGCGGACGCAGCACGCTGCTTGTGCGGACGCAGCACGCTGCTTGTGCGGACGCAGCACGCTGCTTGTGCGGACGCAGCACGCTGCTTGTGCGGACGCAGCACGCTGCTTGTGCGGACGCAGCACGCTGCTTGTGCGGACGTAGCACGCTGCGTCCCTACGAGCGCGCTGCGAGGGCTACGGTAAGGCACCGATCCAGGCCCAGGGTGATGCTCGGGCGCGGCCCAATCGTTTGGATCGGCGCGGCGCGAACTACGAAACGCCGTGCTAGCTCGGCCAGGATGAGCCGCGCCTCCATCAGGGCGAAGGCGTTGCCGATGCAGATATGCACACCCGCCCCGAAGGGCAGGTAGGCTCCGGCAGGGATGCTTGCGGCGCGCGCAGGGCTGAAACGCTCGGGGTCGAAGTGGGAGGGTCGCGGGAAGAAGCGCGGGTCGCGCTGGGTGACATAGACGCTGTAGACCACCGGGGTGCCAGCGGGGATGGGGTAGCCAGCCAGTTCGGCGTCGTGATCGGCAACGCGGTCGCCCGACCATGCCACCGGGTAAAGGCGTAACGTCTCGCGGATGACCTGGTCGGCGTAGGACAGTTGCGGCAGGTGCTCGGGGCTGATCGGTGCGTTGCCAGCGACCGCCAGCGCCTCGGCGGCCACCCGCTCCTGAACCTCGGGGTGCTGCGTTAGCAGGTACCAGGCCCAACTCAGCGTATTGGCGGTCGTCTCGTGGCCGGCCAGCAGAATCGTCAAGGCCTCGGCACAGACCTCGTCGTCGGAGAGGCTGCCGCCATCTTCGTCGGTGGCAGCGAGCAGCAATGAGAGTAGGTCGCTGCCGTCGCCGCCTGCAGCACGGCGCTCGGCGACGATGCGGCGCACTAGGCCCTGCAGTCGGTTGATTGCGGCGCGGGTCGTGGGGCCGTGGATGAGCGGCGCACTGCGGGGCAACAGGAAACTGAGCCGGTTGATCCTGGAGACCTGTGGTAAAACGGTGTGCAGGGCCTCGTCCACCTGGCGCGCTTCGGCACTGGCGTCAACGCCAAGCAAGGCGCGGGCGACGATCTTCAGGGTCAGGGCCATCAACTCTTGGCCCAGGTCGTGCACCTCGCCGGGGCGCCAAGCCTCAAGATGGCGCTGGGTCTCCTCGGCCATGATCAAACCATAGCCATTGATCCGCTCGCGGTGGAAGGCCGGCTGCATCAGGCGACGGTGGCGGCGATGATCGCTGCCCTCGAGTGAGAGCAGACCCTGACCCAGAAACGAGGCCATGGCCCGACGGGTTTGCGGACTGCGCCAGAACGAACTGTCGCGAACCACGCGGTCGATCAAGGCGGGGTGGTTGATCAGCACCATGCGCCGCCAGCCAAGTTGGAAGGCGGCGATGTCACCGTAGGTACGCCCCAAGTGGGTGAAGAAGGGCAGTGGACCGGAGCCCATCAGGTGGAGGTGGCCTAGTCCACCGGGCAGCGATCGTGGGCCAGGAATATGGTTCAGGGTGGTAGTCATGCTATCAGGATAGCATAGTGGCTGCCAGGGCGCAGGTGGAGTCAGGGCTTGAGCAAAGTCCCTGGCGTGGGCGTGAACGCCTCGGCTACGGCAAGCGAAGGCCGCCTGCGCGGCCTGTTCAGCCCGCGCAGGCGGGCTTGGCATCCCGTAGCCCGCGGCTTGAGCCGCAAGAAGCGGACTTTGCTCAAGCCCTGCAGGTGGAGTGATGAGTTGGAAGCCCTCACCCCCTGTCCCCCTCTCCCAACAGTCGGAGAGGGGGACAGGGGGTGAGGCTGTGCCGTCCTGATACCGTCTGAAGCGTCGGTCGCACGCATTTTCTGTCTGCCCTTAAATACTGCTATGGGAGAGGGGGGACTTCGAGGCGTGTCTGTGCCGTTCTGAAAAACGTAGTTCACAGACCACATTAGTCAGCGGCGATTTCGAGGCTCTGATCGCTGTCCTTGCCGGTGTAACGCTCCTGCTGCACTGGGCGGCGCAGGCCGCTCTTGACGCTGGCGATCTGGTCTTGCAGATTCTTGCGGAAGAGGATGCTGGTAACCAGGTTGACCAGCTTGTTACGGTTGCCCGCCACCCGTGCGACGATCGTCGGCCAGGCATACATGCCCAGAAAATGGTTCAGGTAGCGCAATTGGTATTCGAGCGGGTCGTAGTCGTCGCAGCGTACCACCAGATTGTGGGCGGTATACTTGTCCCAATCTTCATCTACGATCAGGCCGCGCTCTTTGTATTCGTGATAGAGTTGGGTGCCGGGATAGGGTGTGATGATCGAGTAGATCGGCATCATCAGTTTGTTGGCCCGCACAAAAGCCTCGGTGGCGGCCATGTCTTCGTAGCTGTCAATCGCCGGGTTGGTCAGGAAATTGCCTTGAATGTTCAGGCCCGCTTTGCGGCAGGCGTTGATAATTTCGGCGTAGCGCTGGGCCGAGTTGGTGCGCCCCTTGTTGTAGGCTTGCAAGGTCTTTTGATTGACCGACTCGAAGCCGACCAGGGCCATCAGGCAGCCCGCCTTGACCAACAGTTCGACGGTTTTGGGATCTTCGAGAAAGTTGATGCTGATGAAACTGCTAAACTTGATGTCGCACTCCGCCAGGATTTCGAGGATCTCCCAGGTGCGTTGTTTATTCACGCCCAGGTTTTCGTCGGTAAACATAAACCAGGGCGTCTTGCCGTAACGGGTTTCTTTGAAGAAGACGCGTTTGGCCTCGGCGATCTGGGCGCGAATGGTTTCGGGGGACTGAATGCGGTAGAGCCGCCCGGTGAAGTTGGGCGTCACGCAGAAGGCGCAGGTGTAAGGGCAACCGCGGGTCATGAAGATCGGGATGGATTTGCGGGCGTCTACCTGTTCGCGCTTGCTGGCCGCGAAGATGCGAGCATAATCAAGGGCCGGAACTTCGGTGACGGCGGGGAACTGTTTGGCGTCGTAACGCGGTTGCAGTTGCTCATCGGCCAGATCTTGCAACAGTTTGGCCCAGAGGTTCTCGGCTTCGCCAGCGACAATCGCATCGGCGTGGGCTTTGGCCTCGTCGTAGTTGAACGAGACATGGACGCCGCCCAGGATCACCGGCGTGCCACGCGCCCGAAAGCCATCGGCGATCTCGTAGGCGCGGGTGGCATTCATGGTGCGGGTGGTGATGCCGACCAGATCGTAGGGCTGATCGTAGGGGATGGGATCGCCAAACAGTTCGTCGGCTAACTCGATCTGGTGTTGGGGTGGGGTTATACTAACCAGAACCCCGATCGCCATCGAGAAGAGCGCCTTCTGGCTACTGGCTTCTTCTTTTTTGCCACGCGGGGTGATCAGCAGAATCCGTAAGGGGCGAACACTCGCCGGATCGCGCAAGGCGATCGGGCTGAGGGTGATAGTTTCCAGGGTGGGGCCAGTTGGCACGGCGCTTCTCCTCAAGCTACGGGGATGCGACTTGCCTATTATATCGCTTTGATGTTTATATGTATAGGTGGCAATAAGCTTGGCGAAGGGTGGGCTAGTGATGACTCAGCCATGGGGTGAGGTTTCAACGTTGGGTACGCCGATCTACGAGGCGCGGCTGGTTGAGTTGCAGGCCGCGCTTGCGACGGGGGATCTGTCCAGCCTGGAGTTGGTCGAGGCATGTCTGGAACGGATTGCGGCCCTTGATCAAGCAGGCCCATGCTTGCGAGCGGTGCTCGAACTCAATCCTGCGGCGCGCGAGCAGGCCCAAACGCTTGATGCGGAACGGGCGGCAGGCCAGGTGCGCGGGCCGCTCCACGGCGTGCCGATCTTGCTCAAAGATAACCTGGATACCGACGATGCCATGCTGACCACGGCAGGCTCGTTGGCGCTGGTCAGTTCGCGTCCGGCCCAGGAGGCGACGGTGGTGAGTCGGTTGCGGGCTGCCGGAGCGGTGATTCTGGGCAAGACGAACCTGAGCGAATGGGCCAATTTTCGGGCGAGTGGTTCGTCGAGTGGTTGGAGCGCGCGTGGTGGCCGGACCCGGAACCCGTATGTACTCGACCGCAACCCTTGTGGTTCGAGTTCGGGTTCGGCGGTCGCCGTGGCGGCGAGTCTCTGTGCGGTGGCGCTGGGCAGCGAAACCGACGGCTCGATTGTTTGTCCGTCGTCGCTGTGTGGGGTAGTGGGCCTGAAGCCGACGGTGGGCCTGGTGAGCCGGGCCGGGGTGATCCCGATTTCGCCGACCCAGGATACGGTTGGCCCGCATGCGCGCACGGTCGCCGATGCGGCGGTGATGCTCGGGGTGATCGCCGGGCCTGATCCGCGTGATCCGGCGACAGCACTGGCGGCTCAGCATGCCTATACCGACTACACCCAGTTTCTGCACGCCGACGGGCTGCGCGGGGCGCGTTTAGGCGTCTTGCGTGACGAAGGCACGGTGGGCTACAACCAGCACGCCGATGCGGTCTTGGCCCAGGCGTTGCAGGCCCTACACGAACTTGGGGCCAGCCTGGTTGACCCGCTGCATCTGGCTCCGCGCAAGGGCTACCTAGAGGGCGACGAGTTTACGGTGCTGCTGCACGAGTTCAAGGTCGCTATCGCAGAGTACCTGGCGACGCGCCAGCCGCATCCGGCCCATCCTGGTGCGCCGATCCCCCGCACGCTGGCCGATCTGATTGCCTTTAACCGGGACCATGCCGCGCAAGAACTGGCCTATTTTGGGCAGGAATTGTTTGAACTGGCGGAGGCGACGACGGGGTTGGCAGATCCCGCCTATCAGGAGGCGTTGACGCGCAGTCGGGACGGCTCGCGGGAGTTGATCGATCAGGCACTGGCAACGCATCAACTTGACGCGATCATTGCGATCACCATGCAGCCAGCCTGGACGACTGATCTACTGAATGGTGATCGCTATCGGGGCGGCAGTTCCTCGTATGCGGCACGGGCGGGCTATCCGCTGATTACGGTGCCTGCCGGGTCGGCCTTTGGGCTACCGGTAGGGTTGACGTTTATGGGTGGAGCCTGGAGCGAGCCGACGTTATTGCGGCTCGCGTATGCCTTCGAGCAAGGGACACAGGTGCGTCAGGCTCCGGCGTATCGAGTCACGTTATAGTGCGATCCTGCCATCCGTTCCTTACGCAACCGCGTCGGCCTCGACCGGCACCTGCTTGACGATTTCGAGCTCGATGGCGATGGTGACTTCCTCGCCAACCAGCACGCCGCCGGTCTCGAGCGCGACGTTCCAGTTCAGGCCCCAATCCTTGCGGTTGATCGTGGTGCTGGCGTTGAAGCCGGCGCTAGTGGTGCCCCAGGGCGACTTGGCCTGCCCGTTGTAGGTGGTTTCGAGCACGACTTCACGGGTCACGCCACGGATGGTCAGGTCGCCAATGATCTTGCCGTGCTCGCCATCAACAACCTCGACCCGCTTGCTGACGAAGCTGAGGTGGGGGTGGTTGGCGGTGTCCAGAAAATCGGGCGAGGTGAGGTGGCCGTCGCGCTTGGCGTCGCGGGTGTTGATGCTGCCGGCTTCGATCTGCACATTGACCGACGAGTTGCTCGGATTTTGCTCGTCGAACTCGACCGTACCGGTGAATTCCTGGAAACTGCCGTGCACCTTCGCAATCATCATGTGGCGGACGATAAACTCAATGCTCGAATGCGAGTTGTCAATTACCCAACTGGTCATCGTGGTTACGCTCCTTGAAAATCAATGGTTGCTTCGGTTGCCTGAGACCACTGTACCGGAGCGACGTAAGCAGCGGCGTAAACACGGGCGTGAACATAGGACGGTGGTGTGCTCTAAATCCAGGCTTAACAACTAGTTGATCACACGATAATCTTGATTGGGTATGCTACAGATTGATGTTGCGGCATGCTGGCAAAGGTAGAAGTGCATGGACGAACAGACGTTACTAAGCACCTTGGCCCGTGCTGATATTGAAGCCGTCAAGGCGCTGGCCGAGGAGTTGTTGCCGAAGTTGGAGCCAGTCGAAGTGGTACAGAATCGCACAGGCCTGGCGATGCTGCCGCTGCGTGAGAGTGCCCAGGGCACGAGTTTTTACCTGGGCGAGGTTTTGCTGGCCGAGGCGCGAGTGCGGGCGGCGGGCAGCGAGGGGTATGCGGCTTGCCTGGGGCGCGATCTGGAACAGGCGTTGGCCCTGGCCTTGATTGATGCGGCCCACCGCGCCGGGATCGCTGGCCCACAGATTGTGGCCTTTGCACAAGCCCAGGCAATAGCGATTGAGGCAGCCGAGGCAGAGTTGGCGCGAGCGGTGGGGGAAACGCGAGTTGATCTGGAGACGTTCTGATGTGCCATCAGAACGTGATTATAACAGGGGAAACCATGTTTCCCCTGGCCCCGGGCGGTTTAAGGGATACTGCTGGCACATGATGACGGATGCGATGTGGTCGGTAGGGGCGACCCGGTGTGGTCGGTAGGGGCGACCCCTACGGGATGGCGTGGTCACGATGGAGGCCATCCGGGTCGCCAAAACGCGGATCGAGTTTGCCAGCAGGATCTTTGGCCCACACTGGTGACGAGGTGAGATGTTAAGGAATCAAGCTATGGTTACTCCTGTCATGCGCCCTGATGAGGCCCAGCAGCGGAACGCGTTTATGGCTATGCTCTGGGCGCTGAGTTACCCGGGACGCCCGCAGCGTTTGGCGGTCAGTGGGTTGGCGGCGTTTAGCTTGATTGGGGCCACCCTGGTTGACTTGGAAACCGGCTTTTTTACGCCTGACCCAACACTGGCCGCCGAACTGGCCTTGACCGGTGGGCGATCCTTGCCGCCCGACCAAGCGCCCTACCAGTTCTACCCACGTGTGACGACGGACGATCTTCCCAGGCTGGCGCAGGCCCCGGTGGGCACCTACCGCGATCCTGATTTGGGCGCGACACTGGTGTTGGGTTGCCAGTTCACGATGGGCACGACCCTGCTGCTTAGTGGGCCAGGGCTTGCGCAACCGCGTACCTTGGCGGTCGCCGGGTTGCCGGAACAACTCTGGGCGTTGCGCCAGGCAACAAGTTACCCGCGGGGGTGGGATCTGGTGCTGTTGGATGGGTCGCAGATGGTGGGCTTGCCACGCACCACCCGGTTGGAGGTGCGTTAATGGCCTATGTGGCAGCGCGGGGTGGCGAAGCCGCCATCCAACAGGCCGAGCGGCTGTATCAACAACTGAATGGCCCACTTGATGCGGCGCAGGTACACTTGATCATGCGCAGCCTGCCCTATCTGGTTGATCGCGTCATGGGTGAAGGCTCGCTCTATGCGCCAGAGTTGGCAGCCCTGGCGTTGGCCCAGACCGGGGGTGATCTGTACGAGGCAGTCTTGCTGTTGCGGGCCTATCGTTCGACCCAACCCCGGCTTACCTACGCCGAAGCGATCACCGAAACGCAGGTCCAGGTAGTGCGCCGGATCTCGGCGGCCTTCAAGACCATTCCCGGCGGCCAGATCCTGGGGCCGACGCTGGACTATTCGCACCGCCTGTTGCGGCTCGACGTGCTTGATGGGGCTGCGCCGCCGCAACCTGATCCTGGCCTCCCGGTTACGCCTGAACCGGCTGAGGTGCCACCGCCGATCGCGGCACGTCCGCCTGCGGTGGCTGATTGGCAACGTGAGGCTGGGCTGTTGCGCCCGTTGCCTGATCAGCCCCCGCCTGATCCCGCGAGCCTGCCCGATCTAACCCGCGAGCCACTGATGACTCCGGCCCCACGGGCCCAGCGCTTGCAGGCTCTGGCCCGCGCCGATACCGGTGGCACCCTGGCCCTGGGTTATGCCAGCATGCGGGGCTATGGCTTGGCCCACCCGACCGTGAATGAGTTGCGGCTGGGCTATGCCGAGGTGGTCTTGCGCCATCCGATCAGCGGGGTCAGTTTTAGTGCCGGGCGGGTGCGAATCAGCCAGTGCGAAGTGGTTAATACCCAGGCCGACCAGTTGCGGCTCGGGTTTGCGGCCACCCTGGGTTGGAACGAGGTCAAAGTGATTGCTGGCGCGATGCTCGATCTGGAGATGGACGCACCCCGGCCGCATCCCGCCCACAGCGAGGATTTTGTGCTGAACCATACCGAACCAGTCGAAGGCTCGGGTTTCTGTATCCACTATAAATTGCCGCACTACGTCACCTTCCAGAGTGGGCTCGATGCGCTGCGCGACGTGCGGGCCAGGCAAGCCGAGGAGCCAGTTTCATGAGCACCCGTCTGGCCGATCTGACCCACCCACGCCAAGATTACAGCTATGGCTTTCTGGATGAGCACGCCCGGCGCGAGTTGCGGCGGCGGCTGTTGAAGGCCGTGGCGATCCCTGGCTATCAGGTGCCCTATGCCAGCCGCGAACTGCCGATTGCGCGGGGTTGGGGCACGGGCGGCTTGCAGGTCACCTTAAGCCTGGTTGGCCCGGAGGATACGATCAAGGTGATTGACCAGGGGGCCGACGATTCGGTTAATGCGGCCAATTTGCGCCGGTTTATTGCCCGCATGACCGGGGTCGCAACCACGACGGACACCTTGCAGGCTACCGTGATCCAGAGCCGCCACCGCATCCCTGAAGAGCGGCTGCGCGAAGGGCAGGTGTTGGTCTTGCAGGTGCCCGAGCCAGAACCGTTGCGGCGGATTCAGCCCGATAGCGCGCAGGCCCGCCAGATGCATGCCGATGCCGACTATGCCCGGATCTGGCTCAAGTTGTACGAACAGTTGGTGCGTTACGGGCGCTTTATGCAGGGGGCCGATTACCCGGTGATGGTGCACGGGCGCTACTTAATGAATCCGAGCCCGATTCCGCGCTGGGATAACCTGGCGCTCCACGAGGCCCCGCACCTGACGTTGCTTTCGGCCGGGCGCGAAAAACGGCTCTACGCCGTGCCGCCCTATACCGAAGTGCGCCCAATCGAGTTTGACGATGTCTTTTTTCAGGTCGAATCGCAACAGGGCCGGGTCTGTGCCTTGACCGGGGCGCGGCACAAATTTATGGACGAACTGCCGAGTGAAGGCGGCAGCGCGATCTTTCGGCTCTCGGATACGGGCTACGCGGCCAAACTGTTGCAGGCTGCCCGAGGCGAGCCAACCGACATTGGGCCAACCTACTATGATGATGAGGGTCAGTTCTATCTGCCGGGAGTGTTGAAAGAGGTTGATAGATGAGGTATCCATGATCCCTGGTGCAAACCAAAGCCCGCTGATGCTTGACCCGCCGCGCCTGGTGCGTGAAGCGCCACTGCTGGTGGCCCGGGGTCTGCGCAAGACCTATGGCACGATCATGGCGGTAGACGGGGTTGATCTCGAAGTGTATCCCGGCGAGACGGTTGGGATCGTAGGCGAATCGGGTTCAGGCAAATCCACGGTTTTACGCTTGCTCAATCTAGAAGAGCGCGCCGATGCTGGTACGTATCAGCTTACCGTACCCGAAAGCGGCGGAGCGGATCTGTTTGGGCTTGATCGTTTTCAGCAGCGCCAACTGCGCGTCAAACAGATTGGGATTGTCTACCAGCAGCCGCATTTGGGCCTGCGCATGGAGGCGACCAGCAGCGGCAATGTGGCCGAGCGTTTGCTTATGGCGGGTGAACGGCGCTTTGCCCAGTTGCGGGCGGTGGCGGCCCAATCGCTGGCAGCGTCAGAATTTCCGGCAGCGCGGGTGGATGATCCACCGGCCCAGCTTTCGGGGGGCATGCAACAACGAGTGCAACTCGCGAAGGCGATTGCCCTGCGCCCGGCCCTGTTGCTGCTCGATGAACCCACCACCGGGCTTGATGTTTCGGTGCAGGCGCTGGTGCTCGATACGCTGTTGCGTTTGCGCCGCGAACAACCGATTGCCTCGTTGATCGTTTCGCACGACCTGGGGGTGATCCGCACGCTGGCCGACCGGGTGCTGGTTATGCGTGGCGGGCGGGTGGTCGAGCGCGGCTTGACCGACCAGGTTCTCGAAGACCCGCAGCATCCGTATACCCAACAACTGGTACATGCCAAACTATGAGCACACTGCTAACGGTTGACGCGCTGAGCAAGCGCTTTACGATCCACGCCCTTGAGCGCGAACTGGTTGCGTTTGCCGAGGTCAGTTTTACGTTACGGGCCGGTGAACTGCTGCTGGTGCGTGGCCCCAACGGGGTGGGCAAATCCTCGTTGCTGCGCTGTTTGTACCGCACCTACCGACCTGATGGCGGCACCGCGATCTTTGGATCACGTTATGGCCCGATTGATCTGGTGCGAGCCGCCGATGTGGACATGGCCCTGTTGCGGCGCACCGAGATCGGACATGTAACCCAGTTTCTACGGCCCCGTCCGCGGGTCAGTGCGCTTGACCTGGTGGCCGAGCCATTATTGTTGGCCGGGATTGGCCCCGACGACGCCACCGAACAGGCCGGGGCCTGGCTGGCCGACCTGGGGCTGAAGCGTACAATCTGGCAGGCCTATCCAAGTACATTCTCGGGCGGCGAACAACAGAAGATCAATCTGGCCCGGGCCATGATTGCGCCTCGCCGGCTACTTTTATTGGATGAACCGACCTCGGCGCTTGATCCGGCGGCGCGTCAGGCCTTGCGCCAGCGGATTGCGGCCCTTAAACAACAGGGCGTTGCCATGATCGGCATTTTTCACCATGCCGAGGATGTGGCGGGGCTGGTTGATGCCGAAGTACAGTTGCGTGTGCCTGATGTAAAAATAGCCGATAGACCGATAGCCGATAGTACTACAGTTTGAACTTGCGCTCCGTCGGGCTGAAAGCCCTCGGCTACGGGGAGCAAAGCCCACCTTCGTGGGCTAAACAGGCCACGGAGGTGGCCTTCGCAAGCGACAGCCGAGGCATTTACGCCGACGGAAACGGATCATCTGGCGAGTTTCAACTGTAGTAATAGCCGATAGCGAAATGCTTATTGGGGAACATGATGCAAATCAATAATCTCCGGCTAGTCTTGCCGGATCAGGTGATCGAAACGGGCTGGCTTCAGATCGAGGAGGGCCGGCTTGTGGCCCTGGGTGAGGGCGCGGCCCCGGCTGGCCCGGCGCTCAATGGGGCGGGCCTCACGGCGTTGCCAGGCATCATTGACATGCACGGCGATATGCTCGAACGCGAAGTCGAGCCGCGTCCGGGGGCGCGGTTTCCGCTGACGGTGGCGATCCACGAACTGGACAAGCGGCTGGCGGCAGCGGGGGTGACGACGGCCTATGCGGCACTTTCGTTTTGGGATCACGATGGCAAAGATCCGGTACGCGAACTGGAATTGGTGCGCGAACTAATTGGCGAAGTGCATCGCGTGCGCGACGACCTGTTGACCGACCTGCGGATTCATGCGCGGCTCGAAGTTTCGACGCCGCAAGTCGTCCCGGCGCTGGGCGAACTGTTGGCCGAAGGCCAGATCGAACTGCTCTCGCTGATGGATCATACGCCGGGTCAGGGCCAGTACCGCAACATCGAACACTATGTTGGCTTCGTGAGCGAATGGCGGCGCGTAAGCCGTGCCCACGTCGAGGAAGAATTGCGCGAACGGTTGGCAAAAGCCGGCACGATCGAGGAGCGCTGGGCGTTGGCGCGGGATGTGGCGGCCCTGGCCAGCGAACTGGACATTCCGATTGCCTCGCACGATGACGATACAGCGGCAAAGATCGATCTGGTAGCGAGCCTGGGCGTACGGATCGCTGAGTTCCCAGTAACCCTGGAGGCCGCCGCCGAAGCGCAGGCCCGGGGCTTGTATGTGATCATGGGTGCGCCGAACGCCCTCCGTGGCACCTCGCACTCGGGCAACCTGAGTGCGCGTGAAGCACTCGAAGCCGGGTTGGTGGACGGCCTGGCGGCTGATTACCATCCGGCGACGCTGGTGCAGGCGGCCTTTGGCTTGGCCGCGCAAGGCGTGATCAGCCTGTCCCAGGCCGTAGCCTTGATCAGTACTGGCCCGGCGATGGCCCTGGGCTTGACCGATCGCGGTCAACTGCTGGTAGGGCAACAGGCCGACCTGTGCTTAGTCGAGCAAGGTAGCCCCACGCGGGTACGGGCGACCCTGCGGGCTGGCGCACCGATCTACTGGGATCGGGCCATGTGGGGGCGATAAGTTGATCAGATGGGCCAACTGGCATGACTCTGCCAACGGCCATCAGCATGGCGTTGGTAGAGTTCGAGTTGCCATGTGACGGGCGCAGCCGGATCAACCATGGCCTGGGCTAATGTTCCAAGGGCCGGGCCGTGTTCGGCGGCAAAACCATAGGCCAGGCTCAGGTGCAGATCACGCTTGAGCCGTAACGGGCCAGGACGGGTCGCCGAAACGGCCCGGTTAGCAAAATCGGCGCTGAGGGCTTCGAGCCAGGGCGAATCGATCAGCAGACCGTGAAATTCAGGGCTCGTCACCAGCGCTTCTATCACCACGGGCTGGGTAGGGCGACTAGTCTGGGCCTGCTGATAGGCTGCCTCAAGCGCGATCAGATAGCCGGGCAAGGCTGCGGCCTCATCATGAAAAAAGCCGGTCAGGGTGATATGCGGTGGATAAGCGTGGGCACTGTTGGAACCAAAACGGGCTTGACTAGTGGCATAAAAGGCCGTGATCTGGTCGGCGAGCGGGCCTGCTGGGCAGGCGTAGAGGATCAACTCAAGCATAGACATAGGGTTTACTCCGGGCGCTCTCGCGTGTTATTCCGAGGAGTAGCATACAACTATGGCAAAGCGTTAATCAACTACGATCAAAAACTTAAAGTCCACATAACACACTCCAGGTACACTCAATCTGTTCCACCGTGGGAATGAACAGATGTTAATGCCTGGAGGAAGCTATGCGTGCGTTCCTTGGATTGCTCGTGTTCGCGATTGTCTTGGCGGGGTGTGCTCAGGCCCCGGCGGCGGCTCCGGCTGGCAATGCGCCGACGGCCCCGGCGGCCCAGACCGGTCCGGTAACGATTGCCTGGTTGCCCAACGAGTCAGGGGCGGATTTGAAGGATGCCCGGGATGCGTTTGGGACGATTGTAAGTGAGATCCTTGGTCGTCCGGTTGAGCATCGTACCACTACGGATTATATTATCGCGGTCGAGGCAGTTGCCAATAATAATGCCCATCTGGCCTGGTTCGGGGCCGAGGGGTATGTGCAGGCCAACGAGCGCAATAGCAGTGTGATTCCGCTGGTCATCCCGAGTGGGGCCGATGGTACGGTGGATACGGCGGTCTACTATAGCTGGTTGGCGGTGCGCCGCGGCGAAGAAGACCAGTACCGCAATGGCAGTGGCTTTGCGCTTGACAATATTCAGGGCAAACGCTTCTCGTTTGTCTCGAACAGCTCGACCTCGGGCTTTCGTGTTCCTTCGACCAATATCGTAGCCTACTTCAGTGCCAAACCAGAATGGGCCAGTCTCGAGACCGAGGATCTGCTGGAGGGTGGCTCGAACAACTTTTTCTCCGATGTGCAGTTTGGTGGCTCGCACCAGGGTTCGGCAGTCAATTTGCTTACGGATCGTGTAGACATTGCTGCCTTCTGTGATAGCTGTGTCCAGAACTATGTCACCCTGGTGGAGGGAACCGCGAATCAGCCGGGTGCAGTTTATCGGGTCAATGACAAGGCCGACGAGCCCTTTAACCAGTTTCCCGGCGAAGAGTTCGTGCTAATCGCGTCGGTGCCGGTGATCAATGCGCCCTTTGTGGCCAACAGCAGCATGCTGACCGCCGAAGAGGTCCAGAAGCTTCAGGATGTCCTGACTTCGGATGAAGTGGCGAACAATGACAAGATCTTCGCCACTAAAGAGGTGATTGACGCCGGGTTCCGGCCTTTCTTCCGTAAGACCAATGCCGAGCGCTTCCTGGTGGTGCCCGACTCGTTCTTCGACCCGATTCGGGCGATGCGCAAGTAAATACCGTTCTGGATTTTAGATTTTGGGTTTTGGATTACCATTCGGCTCATCATGGTGTGTCCAAACTCCTTGCATCCGGAAATCCGCGGAGGCGGGTTTCCGGATGTACTACTTCTAGATGGAGTCACTGCATGGCATTGTTAGAAGTTGCGTCGCTGGTCAAGCGTTATGGGACGGAAACCCTGGCGCTTGACCAGGTTTCGTTTACGCTCGAAGCGGGCGAGTTCGTGGTGATTATTGGGCGCTCGGGGGCGGGAAAATCTACCCTGCTGCGCTGCATCAACCGGCTGATTGATATTTCGAGTGGTGATCTGCGTTTTGATGGGGTCAGTGTGCCGAGTCTGCGCGGCAAAGCTTTGCGCCAGCACCGCACCCAGATCGGTATGATCTTCCAGCACTACAATCTGGTCAACCGACTGAGTGTGATCGAAAACGTCTTGCACGGGCGTTTGGGCTATAAGAACCTGGTGCAGGGCGTGCTTGGCCTGTATACCGAGGATGAAAAGCGCGAGGCCATACGCATTATCGAGAGCCTTGGCCTGAGCGAGCAGATCTACAAGCGTTGTGACCAGCTGAGTGGAGGGCAGAAGCAACGGGTGGGCATTGCGCGGGCACTGATCCAGCAACCCAAACTGTTGCTCTGCGACGAGCCGATTGCCTCGCTTGACCCCAATGCGGCCAAAATCATTATGGATACGCTGCGTGAAATCAACCGCAATCTGGGGATCACGGTGCTGGTCAACCTGCACCAGGTGGACGTGGCGCTGCGGTACGCTGATCGCATTATTGGGGTCAAGAGTGGCACGATTGTCTATGATGGCTCGCCTGATCGGTTGAGCAGCGAGCAGATCCATCAGATCTATGGTTCTGAAGCCGGCGACCTGATCCTCGATTTGAGAGAGCAGCGTTATGCAGCATGATCTTTTTCGGCAGCGCCGCAATCAGCGCCTGATCTTCTTTGGCGTCTTGCTTGCCCTGACCTATGGCTCGATGGTGCTGGCCCAGTTTGACCCGGTGGCCGGGTTGCGAGCCATTCCGCAGGCGTTTAGCTGGGCAACCAGCAACTTCATTCCGGACGAAGCCGCGATGCGCCGGTTGCCGCGCATTCTTGAGCGGTTGCAAGAGACGGTGCTGGTGTCAATTTCATCGGCCACGGTGGCTTCGGCGTTGGGGCTGGTTGTCGCGGTGTTAGGGGCTAATACCACCCGCCCGCATCCCTGGTTCAGTATGCCAGCGCGAGCGATTGCCAGCCTGTTCCGCAATGTAGATGTTTCAGTCTGGGCGTTAGTATTGCTCTTCTCGTTTGGGCAGAGCGGCTATACCGGCTTCTTCGCGCTCTTCTTCGTTACCTTTGGCTTTATTGTGCGCGTCATGATCGAAACGATTGATGAAGTTGGCACCGAGCCCGTCGAAGCGCTGCGGGCGAGCGGGGCCGGCTACATGGCAACGATTAGCCAGAGTGTGATCCCGGCCTGTTTACCCCAGTTGATCAGCTGGGTCTTGTATATGATCGAGACCAATATTCGTAGTGCTACGTTGATTGGCATCCTGACCGGCACCGGGATTGGCTTTGCCTTCGATCTTTATTTCAAGAGCTTTAACTACAGTTCGGCCAGCCTGGTCGTCCTGGTAGTCGTGATCACCGTGCTGCTGATCGAAGCGCTCTCGAATACGATTCGGAGAACCGTCCTGTGACCACCACAACTCAAACGACCACGCAGCGCATTCGGATCCGCCCGCTCACCAGGGCCAACCTGGTGATTCAGGCGACCTTGCTTGGCCTGGTGATTTTAACGCTGTACCATTTTACAATCTTCGATAGCCGCGGGATCAGTTTCGGCGAGGGTCTGGCCAAAACATTCGAAAGCTTCCGCATCCTGTTTTTCGAGCCGCGCCTGAAGAATGTAACCATCACTGAACTGCTTTATGCGCTGTCGGTGACGGTTGCCATGGGGCTGTTGACCACGATCTTCGGGGCGGTGATCGCCTTCTTTCTGGCCCTTGGGGCGGCGCGCAACCTGGCCCCACGTTGGCTCAATAACCTGATTACCGGCGGGACGGCCTTTATTCGCGCCGTACCAACCGTGCTCTGGGTGCTGTTCTTTGCGGTCGCGGCGGGCCTGGGCAGTGTCGCAGCGGTGGTAGGCATGACGTTCCACTCAGTGGGCTATTTGATCAAAGCCTATGCCGAGTCGTTCGAGGAGCTTGACGCAGGAGTGCTTGAGGCTTTGCGGGCCAGTGGGGCCAGTTGGTGGCAGACTGTTTTCCAGGCTGTTGTGCCAACCTCGGCCAGTGCTTTGCTCTCGTGGACGTTTGTGCGTTTCGAGATCAACTTCTCGACGGCGATTGCGATGGGTGCAGTGGCGGGCGCGGGCGGGATCGGCTTCGATATGTTTATGGCCAGCACCTTCTACCTTGACCTGCGCGAACTCGGGGCCTTCACCTATGCGGTCTTGATCTTCGCAATCGTGCTGGAGTGGTTCGCAACCCGGTTGAAGCAGGGGTTGGGGCCGAAGCGGCATTAGGGATGCCTCCCATGTCACCCTGCTGCGCACGCCATGTCATTCCGAACGCAGCGATAGGTAGGGCCGAAGCATGCGCTACCGGATGTTCAATTGAACATGCGATCAATCCCATGCGCATGCTTCGGCCCTACATCCTCCGTTCGGAATGACATGGGGAGTGGGCTGCGCCAAAAGCCTCTGTGGCCTCTGCGGCTCTGCGGTAACGTGCGGTATCCTGATGTTACCGCCGAGTCAGCGGTAGAAAGACCTTGTGCTTCAGCTCGGGGGGCGGTTGCTGATCGGCAGGGCGTAACTGATCACCCCAACCAGCCAGCGCAAAGGGCTGTTCCCCACCCTGGGCCACCTGCACGGCCCGCACCGTGACGCGGTAGACGCCTGGGGCGGCCTTTGGAATAAAGACCGTCTCGACATTGTTGCAGCGATCCTGGCCCGCTTCAGCCCGACACGGATGGCCCGCCGGGTACAGTCCGGCATTGCCACGGTAGATCGTGCCATCCGGCCCAACGATTTCGAGGTCGAGGTCGTTGACCAGGGCCTTGGCCGCAGCCGGGTTGCCAGGATAGTCGGTCCAGGCCAGGGTCAGACGGAAGGCTCCCCCATCGGGCGGCGGGGGCACCGGCGTGGTCGGGACGGGCGTGGTCGGGACGGGCGTGGTCGGGACGGGCGTGGTCGGGACGGGCGTGGTCGAGCCACCCGTCACCGTGAAGGCCAGATCGTCGAAGGCAAAGACACTGGAAAAATCCTCGTCGGTCGTACTGGTCATCCCGATCAACACTTGGCGCCCAGTGACGGCAGCCAATTGAGCCGGGCTCAGCGTAAAGCTAAAGGCGTTCCACTGGCCTGGCGTTACGTCCATCACATCGGCGCAGAAGCCACCGATCACCTGGCTGGCATCGGCAGTCCAGACCCCGGCACAGAAACTATCATAGCCAGCCTCTTCCTCTTCGGTAGCTGCGGCCACATAGCCGGTCAAAACAGCCACACTGATATCGGCGGGCACACTCACCAACTGCGCAAGGGCGTCAGTAGCACTATTGCGACCCGCAAGCATGGCGGCCTGATTGCCCGTGCGTTTCACCTGGGTGGTCAACTGTGGGCTGCCCGAGGTCTGCCAAGGCGCAAACGTAGCACTCTCGAAGCTCTGATTGAGTAACAACTGGGTACCGGCCTGGGCAGGCGTCGCAGCGTTAGCCGGAGCCAGATCAGCCAATTGGGCCTGCAGATCGGCCAGCGTCGGCTGGCTTGCGGGCTGGCGTGGCGAGCGTGGCGCGGCGGGGGGCAAAGCAAGCGCGCCGGGATCCAAGCGCAGTGGGGCGGCAACCACCGGGGTAGCAACCAGCGCCTGGGCTTCGGCGGGGCCGGCAGCCGCCTGTGGCGATGCTTCAGCAACGGGAGTCGCAACCATAGAAGGAGCAGCGGCAACCGGGGTCGCCGCAGCGGGCGCAAGCTCCACGCTGTTAGGCGCGACAGCATCCACACGCAACTCGAAGGTGCGCGACTCGCCGGTGCGCAGGCCCGTAGTCTGGTCATGCACCCAGATCTGGCGCGGGGCGGCCGGAGCCAGCCCCATCGGCGTAGGCCTGGCGCATCAACTGGCCGTTATCCTGGGGGATGCCGCCCAGGCCGCCCATGGCATCGCCGGTGCTCTGGAAGACCATGCGTGCTTCGGGGGCGGTACCGGCGAACGAGTTGTTGTACTGGCGATTGGCCGGGTTGCTACCCGACGTGACGCCACTTGCCAGCACCGAACCGGCAACATGGGTGCCATGGCCGTCTACATCCGACCAGTCGCAGGGTTGAGGCCGCCCCAGACAGTAGGCTTTGATCAGCCGTCCAGCAAAATCGGGGTGGATGCGGTTCGGATCGCCCGTATCCAGGCCACTGTCGGCGATACCCACGATCTGGCCTGCGCCATACAACCCGAGTTGGGCCCGGAGCACATCAGTGCGCATAATCCCCACCGCAGCCCGCTCATCAAGGCGCTTAGGCGCGAAGAAGGGCTCGATCCAGAGCACCTCGGGCAGCTTGGCGACAGCCTCGATCTGGGCCGGGGTCAGTTGGGCCCGCCACGAGGTCGCCAGCGCATTGGCACTCTGAGCCTCAATGGTAATACCCAGCGCATTCAGGCTAGCCTGCACCGTCGCCGGATCAGCATCGGGCAAGGTCTGGATCGTGAGCACCTGCGGTTCGGTAGCGGCAAGGATCGGATCGCGCAGGCTCGGATCAAGTCGATAAGCGGGATGGTAGGCCCCGACCCAGCGCACGGCGGGCAAGCGCCGCACCTGATCAGCGGTAGAAGCGTTCATGCGGGCAATGAAGGCATAGTCAGGAATGTAATCATACAGCCTGGCCCCGACAGCCTGGAGCGCCGCCTTCCAGGGCTCTTCGATCGGGCCGCGAAACTGCACCAGGTACAGATCGGGTTGGTCGCTCGCCAAAGTGGCACTGCGTTGCGTGGCAGCGAGCTGTGGTTCGGCGCGTAGCGGATCGAAACGGAAGCCCTGCAATTGGATCTGGACGGTGGGTTCCGGGGTGCGGGCAAACAGGCTTGGGGTGCCCAGGATGAGCAGGCCAAGTAATACGAACAACGTACGCGTAAGTGGACGGTAACGCATCGTCTGGTTATCCTTCACTGTACTGGATCACCAACAAAACCACATCCGTATTAAAACACATGCTAACCCAGCAGTAGAAGACCCTAAGTACTACAAAAACTGTGACAAGCGCGTATACTAATTTTGGATTTTGGATTGGGGGACATAATCCAAATGCGAAGAAGGAATACGTATGGCGACGCTCGAAATCACTGTCCGCATGGGCCGCGAGGGGGGCTGGCCGGTGGTGGCGGATTTTAGTTCGAGCGATGATCCGCTGCCCTCAAGGGACGAGGGATTTTTACAACTCGATCTCGCTGATCTGCGTGAGTATGCCTATCAGGCCCGTCGCTATGGCGAGGTGCTGGGTGCGGCGCTGTTCAAGGGGCCGATCCGCAGTAGTTTCGAGCGGGCGCTCGCCAAGGCTGGGACGGCCGATCTGCACTTGCTGCTGTTTGTTGAAGATCCAGCGCTGCGCCAGATCCGCTGGGAACGGCTCTGTGTGCCGGCCGACCAGGGTTGGCAACTGCTGGCGACCTACCAGCGGGTGCCGTTTGTGCGTTATTTGCCGAGCCAGACCGACCGGCGCTTCCCTCCGATTGCGCGCCACGACCTGCGTGCCCTGGTGGTGGCGGCCAGCCCTGCGACCAGCCACGACGATTGGGGCCTGCCGCTCTTTGATGAGTTGGCCGCCGTGCAAGGGGTGCTGAACACCTTGCAGGCCGCCGGAATTCCCTCCATCCTGCTCAGCAATACGCCCGAAGCCCACGCGCCCCCGACCCTGGCCGCGATCCGTACCCAGATTAGCCAGGCGCGCATCACCATGCTGCACGTGGTGGCCCACGGGCGCTTCTCCTCTGATGGTGCGGTGCTCTATTTGAGCCACCCCGACAATCCGGCCAAGGTTGATCCGATCAGTACTAACCGCCTGATTGAGGAGTTGAATGATCTGAAGGGGGCCTTTGGGCTGCCGCACCTGACTTTTTTGTGTACCTGCGAAAGTGCCCAAGAGGATCACAACGGCGCGTTTGGGGGCCTGGGGCAGCAACTCGTGCTGCGCCTGGGCATGCCGGCCGTAGTGGCGATGGCGGACCGGGTCAGTGTCGCAACCGCGACCGAACTGGCGGCTGGTTTTTATCAGCAGTTGCTCGATCCCGAAAGCCACGCCGGAGCGGTGGTGGCCCGGGCGCTGGTCACGGCCACGGCGGGCTTGGCAGATCGTGACGATATTACCGCCCCGGTGCTGTTTAGTCGGCTTGGGGCGCGCCCGCTGTTTAGTCAGACCGCCCAGCGCCCGCCGAATCCCCGCGAAATCACCAGTGGGATTGCCAGTCTGCGCCAATTGGTTAACGAGCGTGCCCCGAGCTTGCGGAATGAGTTTGAGCGGGCCGCCGGGATTGTGCTGGAACAGGTGCATCAGTCCGAGGATAACTTGAGTCCCCAGGCCCGTGAGGCGCTCCAGCAGGCGCGCGACACGCTCGAAACGATCTGTGGTGAGGCCGCCGAACTGACCTTTACGGCGTTGGCGACCGGGGCACGTCCGGCCCCCTACGAAGGCACGATCTGCCCGTTTCCGGGGTTAGCCCCGTTTACCGAGCAACAGCAACGCTTCTTTCTGGGGCGCGATCGCTTGGCCGACCAGTTGATCAGCCAACTCGAAGTAGCGCCGTTTTTGGCCCTGGTTGGCCCGAGTGGCAGTGGCAAATCGTCGTTGGTGCAGGCCGGCCTCGTCCCCCGCCTGCGGGCGCTCTATCCCAATCTGGGCGTGGCCTACCTGCGTCCAGGCGATCTGCCCGGAGCCGAGCTTGAGTTGGCCATCCATGCGGCACGTCAAGGAGGTGCAGACCGGCTGGTCGTGGTGGTTGATCAGCTCGAAGCACTCTTTTTGGCCCGCGCTGATGAACATTTCGAGCGAGAAGAGCGAGGCCCCTTCCTGGCCCAGTTGGTTGAACTAGCCCGTGAGCATCTGGTGATTGTGACGCTACGCGCTGATGCGCTGGCAGCCGGGGCGCATTACCCGCACTTTCAACAGTTGCTGGTCAACAATACCGCTCGCATCACGCCGCTTGATCCCGAAGCGTTGCGCAGCGTGGCCGAGGCCCAGGCCGCCGAGGTGGGCCTCCGCTTCGAGGCGGGCCTGGCCGAGTTGATCCTGAATGATGTACGCAGTGAACGGGGCGTGATGCCGCTGCTGCAACATGTCTTGCGCGAACTCTGGCAGCGCCGTTTGGGCCGCTGGTTACGCATCCGGGCCTATGTCGAACTCGGTGGCGTCAAAGAGGCGATTGCTCGCACTGCCGAACAGATCTTTGCCCAGCACAGCCGGGCCGATCAGGAACGCCTGCGCGAGATCTTTTTGCGGCTGACCCGCTTGGATCGTGATCCGGCAGCGGGCGACCAGCCCGCCGATACGCGGCAGCGGGTCGTGATTGAGGAACTGGTACCCGCAGGCAGCCCTCGTGAACGCACCGAAACGCTGCTCAGCGAACTCACCGCCGCTCGGCTCGTGATCAGCGACGGCACCTCGGTTGAGGTCGCGCACGAAGCGTTGATTCGCTCGTGGCAGCGCTTACGCCAGTGGATCAGTGACGACCGCCAGTTGTTGCTGCAATTGGATCGCTTGCGCCAGGCCAGTCTCGCCTGGGAACGCAGTGGCGAAGATCCCGACCTGCTCTGGAAGGGCCAGCTACTGGTACAGGCCGAGTTACTTGATCAACTGCCGCGCCTGGCCCTGAATGCGCAGGAAAAGGCCTTTATTGCCGCCGGGGTGGAGGCGCGGCGGCGTGAGCAAGAGGCCCAACTGGCCCAGTTGGAACAGGAACGCCGTCTGCGGGCTGCGGCCGAAGCCGAACGCCAACGTGCCGAAGAAGAAGCTGCCCGGGCCGTGGCTGCCGCCGTGGCTGCCGAACAAGCCCGGTCGGAAGCCGCCCAGGCCCGCCTGATTGCCGAAGGCCAGGCCGATGAGGCCCGCCGCGCCCGCGAAGAGGCCACCATCGCCCGGATGCGCGCCGAGGATAGTAACCAGCGCGCCGTCGAAGAGGCCGAACGCGCCCGCACCGAACGCGACCGAGCGCTCAAAGAAGAGGCCCGCGCCCTCAGTGCCGAGCAACAGGTTCGGGCCAAAGCCCGCGCCCTGACCCGCAGACTCTGGGCCTTAGGTGGCTTAACCCTGTTTGCGACCCTCCTGGCAGGGGTGATTATCGGCCAGTTTCTTGAGATCCAGCGCACCAATACCGTCAACGCGGCGCTGGCGGCCTATAGTCGCGGCGAGCTTGACCAGGCCCTGCTGCTGGCGCAACAGGTCGGGGCTGATCCACGGCTGAGTCCGATCTTTATGGAAGTTGCCAACAACGGCTCGCGGTATGTGCTCGAAGAGTTTGAATCGCTGGTCAGGGTGCTCACGTTTAATGCTGATGGTAGCCGCTATCTGGCAGCCGATGAAATGGGTGCCCTGCGGATCTGGGATTACACTGACGGACGATTGCTGCGTGAACACCTCGAACCAGCGCTGGACGGCCGCATCGTCTGGGTCTTGGCCGCGATCTTTGTGGGCGACGACGTGGTCTTTGGTACGAGTGAAGGCCAACTTGCCAGCCTGAATGCTAGTAGTACCCAACCATTTGATCAGGTTGCCGATGGCATGATCACTGCCCTGGCGGCTAGTCCTGATGGCAATACGATCATTAGTGGCGATGATCAGGGTACCGTTTTGCGTTGGGATCGCACCAGCCACACCCTGCTTGAGCGCCTGATCGAGCTTCCTGGGGAAGCGATTGTTGCTGTCAACTATCTGAACGATCTCAATCTGGTGCTGGTTGCCGATACCAATAGCACGGTCTACCTCTTTAATACGACCAATTGGGCACTGGAGCAGCAGTTTAGCCTGGCCCGCCCTGATGCGCCCGATCTTGATGGCGATTTCGAACCCGATGTCTGTTTACTCACCGCGCTGACGATCTTGGTGGGCGTTGATGCACCGCTGATCGTGAGCGGCTGTGACAGTGGTGCGATCGAAGCCTGGTCGCTTGATGGTAGTTTCATTGCCGATTTCGTCGGTCACGATAACGAAATCCTGAGCCTGGCAGCCATGCCGCCCGAACAAGGGGGCTTTGTATCGAGTTCCTTCGATCAGTCGGTACGACTCTGGCGCTTTGGCAGCCTGCGCACCTCGCGGGTGCTACCCGGCCATGCCAGCGAGGTCTATAGCATAGCAGTCAGTCCTGATGGCAGTGCAATCATTACTGGAGCCTATGATGGTTCGTTGCGGTTTTGGGATAGCGCACCGGGCCTGTTCGAACGCGACTTCGAGCTTCCCGGTGATGACCAGTTAGGCAACATTCGAACGATGGTCATCTTAGCTGATGGGGGTATGGTGGTCGGCGATATCAATGGCCTGGTGGCCCGTTGGGATGCCGCTGATCAACTGGTGCAAACCCGCCTGGTGCCCGGTTCGGTGATTGCCTTGAGCGCCGACGGTCAACGCGCCCTGGTGCAGTTGCCTGACAATCAGGTGGCCTTTTGGGATGTCACGAACCATCAACAGATCAGTAGTTTTCCTGGCGAGTTGGTACTCAATCAGGCGGCAGCCCTGAATGCTGATGGCAGCCTTGGCTTCTTCGCGCTGCAGGATGCTACTGGTAGCGAGTTGCGCCAGGCCGATGGTACGTTGATCGAGCGTTTCGATCCCGGCCTGGAGGTACCAACCGCAGCCGTCTTTAGCCCTGATCAAACCCACTTGTGGATGAGTTATGGCAATGGTGATATTTTGCAATGGAGCCTTGCCGAGCGAGCATGGGTCGGTAAGCCGTTGCCGCTCCACCGTGACCAGGTCGAAAGCCTGGTCATCAGTCCCGACGGACGCTATCTGCTTTCGGGATCATGGGACAAGACCGCAATTTTGTGGGATCTGGAGCAACCCAGCAACGCCCCGAAAGTTCTGCGGAGCCATACCCGCACCATCCGCAGTGTTGCCTTCAGCCCCGATGGGCGGTACCTCTTAACCGGTGGAGATGACCGCAATCTGTTCCTCTGGGATGCGGCAACAGGGAGGCTGCTCGGCACGCTTGATCAGACGTTGGGGTTAATCAGCGAGGTGCATTTCAGTCGCGATGGCCGACGTGCGCTCGTGGGAAGCCTCATCGGCGAACTCCGCCGCTCACACGTGCTTACGGGCAACGAGTTTCAAGCATGGCTACGCGAGAATCGGGCCGTGCCGTAGGGACGCAGCACGCTGCGTCCTACGATGGCGACGGGATCGTGTGGCGGCGGGGACGGGCCACCGGGGCGGGGAACGGCATCCCGTACCCACCAACCCATCCCGTGGCCCAAAATGTATGGCCGAAGCATTCGCCGCCGGCGAATCGTTAGGGATCCGTGAATCGGATGGCGAATGCTTCGGCCCTTCGTGGGGGCACCCCGGATCCGCTGGCGCGATGCGCCCCTTCGTGGGGGCACCCCGGATCCGCTGGCGCGATGCGCCCCTTCGTGGGGCACCCCGGATCCGCTGGCGCGATGCGCCCCTTCGTGGGGGCACCCCGGATCCGCTGGCGCGATGCGCCCCTTCGTGGGGCACCCCGGATCCGCTGGCGCGATGCGCCCCTTCGTGGGGCACCCCGGATCCGCTGGCGCGATGCGCCCCTTCGTGGGGCACCCCGGATCCGCTGGCGCGATGCGCCCCTTCGTGGGGCACCCC
>JBLWKA010000084.1:0-25007 GCA_048381555.1 Oscillochloridaceae bacterium umkhey_bin13 | reverse complement strand
GGGCCGTGGAGGGGGGGTCGCCCCCGGGGGCGATTGGGGGGCGGGGGGCGGGGGGGGGTTTGGGGGGGCGCGCCCACCCCCGCGAGGGGCGCGGCCCCCGGCCAGGAGACTGGGAGCAGGCCCTGCTGACAGGCAAGGAGCCAGCACGAACCGGATGTGCGCAGGCTCTGCTGGGACGTGTGATGACTAATCCAAAAGCCAAAAGCTAACATCGCATCACTCTGCCCGATCAAGGGCCAGTTTCCAGAGTGCCATGCCAATCAACTCGGGGGCGTGGCGGATGCTGTCCAGTTTGTTCCAGAGTTGGCGTGGCGCCTCGGGGCTGGTTTCGCTCAGGTCACGCACCAGCGGCGTAACTCCCATGGCGGCAATGCGGGCGCGATCGTCGTCGCTGGGTCGCAACACCTGCAAGCCCTGCGCCACATAGGACGCCTCGGTGGACGCATTGATCGCCTCGCCCTGATTGAGCAAGGCCGCATCCAAGACTTCCGGCCCGAGCATATCAACCAGGGCGGCGACATGATCAGCCAAACTCATGCCGTCGGTCTGACCGGGCTGGGTACTGGTATTGCCAATCCAGACCACCGTAGCCCTGGTATCGCGCAACGCTTCGACCATACCCGTAAAACAAAGGGTTGCCAGCACCGAGGTGTAGAAGCTACCCGGCCCGAGGGCAACAATGTCGGCGTTGGCGATGGCCCGTAGCGCAACCGGGTTGGCAGGGACTGGCGGATCGAGGAAAAGCCGCCGGATGGCCGGTTTGTCCAGCCCACGCACCGCCAACTCGCCCCGGCGCTGCTGACCATCAACCAGTTCGGCACACAAGTGGGTGCTCACGGTTGCCGCTGGCACAAGCGTTGCTGTACAGTTGAGCATACGCCCAACTTCGCTGATCGCCTGCCCAAAGTCACCCAGGATTTCAGTTAGGGCGGCGATCAACAGATTTCCGAAAGCCATGCCATCAAGAGCCGGATACTGGCTACTCTGGAAGCGGTGTTGCACCAACCGCGCCGCCAGACCCTCGGGTTCGGCTGCCAGGGCCGCCATCGTTGCCCGCAGATCACCTGGGGCGGGCATTTGGGCCAGGTCACGGGCAATTCCGGTACTACGCCCGCTATCGGTGACGGCAATAATCCCGGTCAAGTGCCCAAACGACGAAGCCGCGCCCAATAAGACCTGACTGACCCCGCCGCCGCCGCCAAGTACCACAAGGCGCGGCAAACCCTGGTGTTCATGCTGTCCATTGGTCATAAGAGGTTCCATCTATGTCTCGTCTCCAGCGCCTGATCATAGCATTGTTACCGACCACGTGGGCGGCGGCAGCCGAAGCCGAGTCGCGCTCCTGGATCTTGACCTGCCCACGTTGCGGCTCCAGTCGTTCGCTCTGGGAGCATGGCGGGATTCGTTGGAAGGGTACATCTACCAAGCGAATGATGGCAGCCTGGTGTGGATCATGCGGCCAACGCCAGACCATGGCCCTGCACCGGATTGAACCGCCGGATAATCCGTAGGGACGCAGCACGCTGCGTCTTTACGAAGGTTATGATGAGGCTTTCGCCCGTTTCTACGCCACCACCGGGAAGATAATAACGGCCAGAGGTGGTATTGGTGACCAGCAAGACACAATTATCCTGGAAGATCACGGCATAGACTGATGGCCGCACAATAAACTGTGTGCGGGGAAGATTGTGGATTGCGCCTGTCGTGGAGGTGCAGCGGCGGAACATCATCCTGTCACCGCTTCGCCACGCTTGACGCGGGTCAACAACAGCGAACCAATAATTAACACCGTCACGCCATAGGCGAAGATTAGCCGAAAGTCGCGCCCGGTCAGATCAAGCAAAATACCGAGTAGGGTTGGCCCAAGCACTTCGGCGGTCTGGGTGGCAATGAAATAGATCCCGGTATAGGCTCCGATGCGTTCGATGCCATCACGGGGCGCACAGTCGAGCACCATGGGCAGCGCGTTGACCGCAATCATGGACCAGCCCGCGCCGGCGAACACCAGCAGTACCCGAATTAAGGGTAGATCAGACGAGAAGCCAATCGCAGTGAGGGCAACGATCAAAACGGCCGCCCCAATAAACATGGCCCGCCGCCGTCCGATCCGTCCGCTTAAGAGACCAGCAGGCAGGGCACAGACCACAATCGCCAACGAGAACCAGGCCAATAAGATCGCCTCTTCGCCGCGGGGAACACCCAGCGTATCGGTGGCAAATGAGGTAAAGAAGACCGTCAAGGCACTGAAGTTCAGGAACAAAAAGACAATTGCGAGCAGCAAATAGAGCGCCGAGCCGCCACCTTCACGGGCGACCGCCCGCAGATTGGCCCGCAAGCCCGCTTCGGGATCGTCGAGCGCGGCCCGTAACAGGCCACCGAGGCCCCCCGGCGGTCGCGGCAGGCCCGCCGTCGAAGGCGTGGGCACCAAAAAGACTACCAGGGCACAGCCGATCATCAGGGCTAGGCCGCCAAACACAAACGGAGCCACTGGCGAGGTACGGAAGAGCGTCCCGCCCACCAGGAAGGCAATCACGGCCCCAATCCCGCCCATCAGGTTGATGATCCCGTTGGCCTGCGAACGCAGCGGCGAAGGGGTGACATCGGGCATCAGCGAAATGATCGGCGTGCGGATCACATCCACGCCGACCACGAAGATCATGGTCACGAGCATAAACAGCCAGAGTGGCTGGCCCAACAACAGGGGCAGCGCAATAAAAGCCGCTGCGGTTAACGGGACACCAACGATCAAATAAGGTTTGCGCCGCCCGAAACGACTGGCGGTATTGTCGGACAGTGCCCCGATCAAGGGCAAAATCAGCAGGGCGGCCAGATTTTCAAGCGACATGATGAAGCCAGTCAAGGTCGTCCCAAGCCCAAAGCCGCCCTCAATCGCGGTCTGCTCAGCAAATCCAGGTCGCCCAGACTGGAGAAAGAGGGGCATATAGGCGTTGTAGATCGCAAACAGCACCTGCAAGCCCAGAAAGGCACTGCCGATCAGGAACGTCCGACCATAGTTCAGGCGCATAGGCTGGTTCTTTCTTGTGTGTGGCTGGGGTGAGCAAGCGCGAGCGCTTGCTCACCCCAGCCAGGTTTCTGGGCATACCATGTATTCCCAGGCCCATCTTTTTGCCATGATTGGTTGCTGGTTGCTGGCGCACTCCAGCGGGATTACTGGGCATACTTGGTATTCCCAGGCCCATTGCTGCTCACCTGCTGGAAGTACGATCAAGCAAATCCTGATATAGGTTGAGGGTCTGGCGGGCGACGATCGGCCAATCGAAGGTGCTACGCACAATCCGTGCGCTTTCTTCGCCCCAGGCGGGCCAGCGTTCGGGTTGACGCAGCGCCAGGCTAAGTTTGGCGACCAGGTCGTCTACGTTACCGGGTTGCACCAGAAACCCGTTGCGTTCGTTAAAGACTTTGTCGGGAATGCCACCTGCGGCCGATGCGATGATTGGGCGGCGGTGAATCATGGCTTCGAGCGTGACCAGACTCGATCCTTCGTAGAGCGTCGGATGCACAACCAGGTCAATCTCTTCGTAGAGACTATGGAGTTCGGGATCGTCGAGGCGACCAACGAAGATCACGTGGTCAGCGAGACCGGCTTGGCGAGCCTGAGCTTCGAGGGCTTCCCGCTCTTTGCCATTGCCAACCAGTAGCCAGCGCCAATTGGGTGGCAGTTGCGCTCGTAGGCGGGTCAGGGCCTCAAGCATGATATGGAAGCCCTTATTGCGTTCGAGGCGTCCGACGCTCAACAGGGCCAGGTCGGCCTGATCCAGCCCCAGTCGCGCCCGCAGTTCTTGGCGCAATGCGGGCCGCACATAGCCTAGGCATTCCTCGACATCAATCGCCGAGGGGATCACGGCAATGCGCGAGCGATCCACGCTGAGGTAGCGCGGCAGATCGTCCTGGGTGCAGGCGTCGGTGGCGATGGCGCGGTCGGCAACGCGGTGGCCGTAGGCATAGAGCGCCCGGAACGGGGCGTAGGCCAGCCATTTGCGCCAATCCGGGGTGCGAAATTCTTCCATGCCATGGGGATTGGCGACAAAGGGCACCTGACGCAGCAGCGGATCGCGGGAGCGGATGGCCCCATACCCGACCGCACATAACCCCTGGCTATGCACGACCTCGAACTGACCCTGGCGCACCTCGGCAGCAGCGCGTAGCCCCAGTTGCCAACTGTACCAGGGGTAGTTGAGTTGGCGACCAAGGATACCATTGGGCGGCAGCGCAGGCGAAGTATAGTCGTAGCGCAGATAGACCACCCGCGCCAGGCCCTGGATGATCGCCTGGCTCGCGGCATCATCGGCAGTCAGGCGGCTCGGGTCAGGCTGCTGCACAAATAAGGTCACCTCGGCACCCTGGCGGGTCAGGTGGGTGACGAGGTGAAAAACGTGGCGTTCGATCCCGCCGTAGCCATGCAACGGGAAAACCACCCGGGCCAGCATCGCAACACGCATGTCGATCATTCCTCGCCAAAGAAGAAGATCTCCATCTGCTGCATCAGCACCTTTTGGGCATTGGGATCGCCTAAACTCAGGCCATAATGGTTGATGATCAACGAAGCCTGACCCGGCCAGAGTTGCCAGGCTTCAAGCGAGATCTGGTCGTAAATGCGTTGGCCGAGCGGGCCGGGAAAGGGTAGTCGTTCGAGGCCCGGCAACTCTTGGCCGAGCTTGGCACATTGGACAGTACGGGGCATATCTAGATTCCTTTATGGCAAAATAAGGGCGATCCAAATTACGGTTTGACCGGTTGTGCTGGGTCAGCCGAGGCTTGCGTGGCGAGTTCAGCCATCTCAACTGGCTGTTCGCTCAGGTTAACACGCTTCATAATTTGACGACCCTATTATATATGCTTTACCCAATAATACGGCGAATCAGCAAAGATTCCTCGCTGTGTTCCTAAGCAACAACGCCATCCGTGTTATTCCGCACGGAGCGCAGTGCCATCTGCGTCATTCCGAACGAAGAGAGGAATCAGCACTGCTGCTCTTTGAAGACCCCTCGTATAGTAGTAGCTATCGATCCTGGGTGCTGGTGAGAACGGGTGTGGCGTATGGTTTTGCAGCGCGTGGTAGCATGTGGGGAGCTATCGCTCCATCCTGGGAGGTACCACCATGAGCCGTCCGATCAACGAGCAGGCGTGGCATCGCATGACCGAAGACATCATGAGCGGAATGCGCGAGTGGCGGGCGCAGCATCCCAAGGCCACGTTGCGGGAGATGGAGGAAGAACTCGATAAACGGTGGGCGCGGGTTCGTGCGCGGATGTTGGAGGATATGGCCCTGGCGAGCGTCGCCGCTAATTGGGCTGACTCAGCGACCGGCCAGCAGCCAACCTGTCCCGACTGCGACCAGCCTTTGCACCTTCGCGGCACCGAAACCCGCACCCTCACAACGCATGGGGGACAAGACCTGACCTTGTCCCGTCGCTATGGCACCTGTCCGGCCTGTGGGTCCGGGCTTTTTCCCCCTCGATAACGAATTGGGGCTGCTGCCTGGACGCCTGACCCCGCGCCTCCAAGAGGCCCTTGTCCGGCTCAGCACCCACATCCCCTCCTTTGCCAAGGCCAGCCGAGAACTGGTGTGGTTCACCGGTGCCCACGTGCGATACCGCACGTCGTCAAACGGAAGCCGCCGGCGCGGTGCTCGTGGCGTCTGAAGCGGACGAAGCGACGCGCATCCTGCGCGAGCATCCCGACCCGCCCATGCAGCCCGACACCCTGCTGCTCAGTGTGGACGGAGCGATGATTCCGCTCGTCCATGGGCAGTGGACGGAGGTGCGCACCTTGGTCGTTGGCGAGGTGCAACCCGCCACACCAGCACCGAACGGTTCCGGCATCCACACAACATCCCTCTCTTATTTCTCACGGCGCACGGACAGCACGACGTTTAGCGACCTTGCGACAGGTGAACTGCATCGACGTGGGATCGAAGTGGCCCGCCGGGTTGGGGCCGTCGTGGATGGCGCGGACTGGTGCCAAACGTTTGTCAGCTATCACTATCCCGAAGCGGTGCGCATTCTGGACTTTCCTCACGCCGCCGAACATCTGGCGCCCATCGCCGCAACCGCCGCGTCTATGGGCGTGAGCCTTCCGCCCGCGACCCTCACGGCAGCAGGCATCACGCTGCCCCCGGAAGACCCGAACGCATGGAGTCAGGTGCTAAAACTGGTCGGGCCGGACGCGATCATGCCCGCTGTGCGCGCCACCGTGGCGGCGCAGCCAACCAACACAGACCTAGCGCGCCACCTCAGCTATCTGGAGGCTCGGGGTGACCAGATGCAGTATCCCCACTTTCAGACGGAGGGGTGGCCCATTGGGAGTGGGATGGTCAAGAGTGCCAACAAACTGGTGGTAGAAGACCGGCTGAAGGGGGCTGGCATGCATTGGGCCGACACGAACGTCAACCCGCTGCTCGCACTGCGCAATGCCGTCTGTAATGACCGCTGGGACGCGTGTTGGACGGTGATTGAGCGGGAACTGCGGCGCGAAGTGGTCGTGACGCGGCAGCAACGACGCAGCGCACGCCAGGCGGCACGCCTCCCAGCGGCACCTGCACCACCGCCAGATGCGTCGCCTGTTACGCCACCACCGGTCACGCCACCACCGGTCACGCCACCATGAGGAGCCGACGTGAAGCCGACGCATCCCTGGCGCAAACCCTGGAGCGTGCGTCGCCAGCGCCAGGTGGCTGGCGTAGCGTGAGTGCAAGACTTTACGTCACACCCGGTGAGAACCCTCCCGCCAACCCCTTGAGCGCCTGTGTTATACTCAGCGCGTGTCGTACCAACCATACGGTCGAGCGGGGAACTCGATCAGGAGGGGATCAACCGAAACAGATTGTCGTAAAGCGCATGGACTCTACGTGTAGCGTGGAGTTGACGAGGTGGAGGTTGCTCGTCGCGAGACGAGCCTAACGGGACGCCAGTGCTTGGGCACCTGGCCGCCCGGAACATCGAATGATCAGCGGATGCCTCCCAGGCGTTAGTGCCGCCTGTAAGCGCCCTGCCAACCCCCGCCCGGTGACGGGCAGGTCAACGCGGGTCGCAGCGACTACCCCCTCATTCCTTTCCCCTAACTTCAAGCTTTTGAACCGCTGTTTTGGCGCTATGGTGCGACGGCTGACTCGTCGTGTCGCTGTGCGTTCATCAGCCTCGATAGGCTGGGATCTCTGTTTCTCGTCCTATTCTCCCCAGCCCTCTTGATCAGGTGTAGCGTTTTTGCGCTATAGCATCTGGTTGCCCTTTTTTTCCGTCCTTCCCTTTTAGGGATAGCGTTTGTGCTATGCGGCATATGGTAGCCCTTTTCACCTACCCCCCCGGCCTCCTCCCCCTCAAGAAGGGAAGGGGGATCAGCGCCAAAAAACGCATCCTGCTGCGGTGCGGCTCCCCTCCCCCCCTGAGGGGGAGGCGCTGGGGGTGGGGGGAAAGGGCCGCCAACGAACAACGCTATCCCTGAAAGCCCGGCCCCCGTCATCTCAAGGGGGAAGGTAGAAAAGGGTCGCCAACAATCATACAGAAAGGCCATCCCTATGTGTGGGATCGTTGCTTATATCGGCCCGCAAGCAGCGGGCGAAGTTGTGATCAGTGGCTTGCAGCGGCTCGAATATCGGGGCTACGACTCAGCGGGTATTGCGATCTATAGCCCCGAGGCGGGCTTGCAGTTGCGCCGCAGTGTCGGTAAACTTGGCAATCTGGTAACCCGCCTGCATACGGAACCGGTGACCGGACAGATTGGTCTCGGTCATACCCGCTGGGCGACCCACGGTGGCGTTACCGAAACCAATGCCCATCCGCACCGCGATGCCAGCGGTGCGATTGTGGTCATTCAGAATGGGATTGTCGAGAACTATCTTGAACTGAAGGCCCGCTTGATCGAGCAAGGGGTCACCTTTCAGTCCCAGACCGATACCGAGGTGATTGCGCATCTGGTGGGCCAGCACTACCAGCAGACTAGCAACCTCGAAGCGGCTGTGCGCCAGACTCTCGGCGAACTGCGTGGTGGCAACGCGATTGTGGCTTTCTGTATCCACGAGCCAGATCGGCTAGTAGTTGCTCGCCTGGGCAATGCCGGTGGGGTCGTGATCGGCGTGGGCCAGGACGAGTGTTTTGTGGCCTCGGATGTGCCGGCTATTCTTGATCATACCCGCCACCTGATCTTCCTCGAAGATCGTGAACTGGCTGTGCTGACCCGTAACGAGGTGCAGCTTAGTCGCCTTGATGGCACGCCTATTCAGCGCCAGCCGGTGAGCATTGCCTGGGATCCCATTGCGGCCGCTAAGGGTGACTACAAACACTTTATGCAGAAGGAGATCCACGAGCAGCCGCGGGCCTTGACTGATGTGCTGCGCGGGCGGATTGATCAGGAAGCGGGGATGGTACATCTCGAAGATCTGCGCCTTGATGATCAGGCGCTACGCCGGATCGGGCGGATCTATGCCACCGCCTGCGGTACGGCCTGGCACGCGGCCCTGGTCGCCAAATATCTGATCGAACGCATGGCCCGCGTACCGGTCGAGGTAGACTATGCCAGCGAGTTCCGTTACCGCGAACCGGTGCTGGGCGACAATGCCTTGTTGCTGGCGATCACCCAGAGCGGCGAAACGGTTGATACGCTGGCCGCAATGGAGTTGGCCCGTGACCAGGCTGTCCCGAGTATGGCGCTGGTCAATGCGATTGGCAGTCAGGCCGCCCGCCTCGCCGATGGCGGCCCGATCTACCTGCACGCTGGTCCCGAAATTGGTGTCGCCTCGACCAAAGCCTTTACCTCGATGCTGGTCGGTGCCTTCCTGCTGGCGCTGCGCCTGGGTCAGGCCCGTGGTACCCTGAGCCCGCAGCAGATCCGTCACCATCTACAAGCCCTGGTCGAACTGCCGGGCAAGGCGGCGGTGACGATCGAACGCTCACTGCCCTTTGGCGACGAACTGGCCGAACGCTATCACCGCGCCAGCAATGCGCTCTTCCTGGGCCGTCAACTCAGCTACCCGATTGCCCTCGAAGGCGCACTCAAGCTCAAAGAGATCAGCTATGTCCATGCCGAGGGCTATCCGGCGGGCGAGATGAAGCACGGCCCGATCGCCCTGATTGACGAGAGTGTGCCGGTAGTGTGCATTGCGCCACAGGACGCGATCTATGCCAAAATGATCAGCAACATCGAGCAGGTGCGTGCTCGTCACGGCCAGGTGATCGCGATCGGCACCGACGGCGATCAGTTGCTGGCGACCAAAGCCGACCAGACCATCCTGGTGCCCGCGACCGATCCCTTGCTCCAGCCGGTGCTGAGCGTGATTCCGTTACAGATCTTCGCCTATGCCATGGCTTTGCGCCGAGGCTGTGACGTGGATCAGCCCCGCAACCTGGCCAAGAGCGTTACGGTCGAGTAAGTGAGATCGCATGGCGGGGCGTTCATCGTGCCATAACATTTGATAGTTGGTAACTCCCTGGATTCTGTCATCTGATAGAGTGCTAGCGGATGATCTAAGAAAACCAGGGATTTTAGCTATGCGTTGGTTCCTCACTATTGCGTTCCTGCTCAGCCTTATGGTAGTGGCTGTTCCTATGCATGCGCAGAGTGATGATGGGGCGCTGTACGATGCTGCGGGACGCCTGATTAGTTATTGGGTTGATCGTTAGCTTACCCGCCGCGCTGGCGGATCAACTCGGCATTGGGAATCGGGATCGTGAAGCTAAAGCGTGAACCCTGGCCCAGGGTGCTTTCGGCCCAGATCCGCCCGCCGTGCAACTCCACCAGCGCTTTGGTGATGTTCAGGCCCAGACCTGTCCCGCCAATTTTGCGCGTATTGGTATTATCCACCCGATAAAAACGCTCCCAGATCAAGGGTAGATCATGGGGCGCAATTCCGATGCCCTGGTCAGTCACGCTGATCAGGATCCAACGCCCCTGAGGATGCTCGAGTGGCAGATCCTCGGGGCGGGCTTCGTGCATGCTCAGAGCAATCTGGGTATCACGCTGGCTATACTTGATTGCATTGGTCAACAGGTTCACAATCACTTGTTTGATCTTGTCGCGGTCAATATAGACGGGTGGCAAGCTGGGCGGCACGGCCAGCAACAGGCGATGGTTCGCCAGTTGCGTATTTAGTTGGGTCGTGAGCTCGGCCACAATACTGTTGAGCGAAACGAGCCACTGGTTGAGTTTCAGTTTGCCCGCTTCGATCCGCGAGACACTCAGCAGATCTTCGACCAGTTCGGAGAGGCGACTGGCTTCGGTGTAGATCGTACTGACGAATTGGGCCCGTTCGGCGGGCGTAAATTCGCGGTTCAGCAACAGTTCGGTATAGCCAAGGATCGAGGTCAAGGGCGTGCGCAGTTCGTGACTCACCGTTGAGACAAACTCGTTCTTGACCCGGTCGGCCTGGCCTTCGCGGGTCACATCAGTCACGGCCCAGATTCGCCCGGTCAGTTGGCGCTGGCTATCCCGGGTGGGCACCGACAGAATGTGCAGATCCTGGGTTGGGTTGCTCAGATGCACTCGAATGCTCTGGGTGGCAGCCGGGCTGCGCTGACCATTGGTGCAAAATTCGGTCAGTTGCAAGGGGGCCTGGAGCCGAGGGAGCAGGGTTTCGATCAGATCGAGGCCCACATGGAACGCGTTACGTTCGGAACGTTCGACCAGACCCCAGAGGCGTGTCCAGGCTGGATTGGCTCGCAAGACGCGTCCGTTCGCATCAAGCAAGGCCAGGCCGGTGGGTAGGCTGGTAAAAACCTGACCAAGATAGTTGGCACTTTCGAGTGCTTCCTGATAATGGATGGCCCGCGCCAGCGGATGGGCGGCTCGCGCACACAGGGCACGCACAAAACTAAGTTCCTCTTCGCCAAAGGCGTGCGAGCGGGTGCTATCCAAGACCATCACAGCGGCTGCATGTTCGCCAACCATAATCGGGGCCGCCAGTTCAGCTCGGATCGTGGGCAGCGTCGGGGCCAGACCCGGTTCCCGCGAGACATCACGCACCAGGAAGGCCCGGCCCTCGCGTGCAGCGCGTCCCGCCGGTCCGATGTGCCAACTAGTACGGCGACGATTCAGGGTTGGAAGACGCGGGCCTGGTTCAGTGGGGTAGCCTTCACTGATCAGTAGTTCCAATTCGCCTGCGGCATGATCAACCAGCATGATCGCCCCGGCCTCGGCCCCGGTTGCTTCGAGCGTACGACGCAACAACAGACTGAGCAGATCATGCAGATCGAGCATCTGCTCGAGGCTCTGGTCGAGGGCGGCGAGTTGTTGTTGGCGGGGCGGGGGCAAGGTCAGGCCGGTGGGCGTTTCGCCATCAGAAAGGCCAATTGGCGGCGGGGGGAGCCGCCCCCCTTCTTGGGCAATCGCAGCCGCTAATTGGGGCAAGAGTGCCGCAATCAGTTCGGGCGTCGTGGCGGCAAAACCATGGCGTTCTTCGGCGCGTAGTTCGAGCGTGCCCCAGAGCCGCCCGGCCCAACTGATCGGCGCACCCAGATAGGCGGCCCGCGCCACCGGCAGATAGCCATCGGCTACCGCTTCGTTACTAACCACAATCGTGCGGGCTTCGAGTTGCCCGCCGAGAGCCACCCGCCGCGCCAGACTCTCGTCCCAGGGATAGGGCCAGCCCTCGCTTGAATAGTACTGTTGGCGCACGGCCCCAGGTTGAGCCGACTGGAGCCAGCAACTCAGGCGCGCATCACGAAAGCGAGTCACTGGGCGCAGCAGGGTAAAGAGGCGGTGCATGCGCTGCTGAAGCGGGCGCTCCTCAGCCAGGGCACGAGTCGCCTCGGCCAGAATTGCCAGAGCCTCGGTTGCGGGCGCAGGCCGTACGGGAGTCATAGCAGCCGCTCGGCGCAAAAACATACCACACGATACAGATGTATGTGTGCATTGTACTGCCTGGGTCGTGCTTGTCAAAAAGTAAACCAATCTCAACCCTTCCCTTCCGCATTTAATTGAGGGAACGCGGTATAATGCGTCCGGCACCACCACGATAGTTTGTGAAGGAGTGCGCATGTTTACCGTTATTGATCATCTTGGCTTTGCCGTCCCTGATGTGGAAGCGGCGATTGCGTTTTACAGCCAGACCTATGGTTTAACCGAATGGGAACGGATTGCGATGCCCGAGCGCCATATGGCCGTCGGGGTCGCCCGCTTAGGTGAAACCATGATCGAACTGATTGCCCCCACCTCGGAAGATGCCGCTTTCGCCAAGTTTCTGCGCGACAAGGGGCCTGGCATCCATCATATTGCCTACCGCGTAGATGATATTCACGCCGCACTAGCCGAATTAAAGGCTAAGGGCGTCCCCTTGATTGACAAAGAACCCCGTCCGGGGATCCATAATACCCTGATTGCGTTTGTGCATCCCAAAGCGGGCGGCCAGGGTGTCTTGACCGAACTGGTGCAACACCAGGATCATTAGGCGTCGGAGGATTCCATGACTACCCTTGACATGCACGAGGATCGGCGCATCCTTTGTAGTGCGAGTCTCGGCTATACGGCCTACTATGTTTGGGCGATCCAGGCCCGCCGCGAACGCAAATACAATATTGCACGCCTCTTCGATGCACTGGGCAACCTTAAACGGGTGCGTGCCGCATCCGCCTTGCGCCACCTGGGTGAAGTTGGCAAAACTCGCGTCAACCTTGAACGAGCGCTGGCCGGGCTCGAACCCGAAAGTGTCACGACCGGACCAGTGACGGGTACCGGTACCCTTTCGCGGGAGTTGATGCAGCGCGCCGCCCACGCCTTGGCAGAGGGACGTGATCTCGTTGCGACCGAACTGGGCGATCTGTTTGTCTGTAGTAGCTGCGGCGAACTGATGGAAGGTGCGCCCAAGATCTGCCTGGTCTGTGGGACGGTGCGCGAGGGTTTTTTGAGCTTTCGCGCCGCCGAAGCGATGGGCACGCTTGGGCCATATTCGATTATGCGCCGTTTAGAGCAGTCCAGCGCGACCCTGCGAGCGCTGGTAGCTGATCTGGACGAAGATCAGTTAGCGGCGCGGCCGCTTGGCGGTCATTCGATCAAAGAGTTGATCGGCCACCTGACCGACATGGACGTGGTCTTTCGGGAACGGGCCTGGCTGATCCTCGAAACCGATAACCCGCGCTTGCCGAGTGCGCACCCGCCCACAATTGCCAAAGCTGCGACCTATCGCAGCCATGCCAGTGTTGATCTGCTTGATGGCTTTCAGCATAGCCGCCAACAGACCCTGGGCTTATTGCGGGGCTTGACCACTGCGGCTTGGCATCGCACCGGCTACCACGATATCTTTGGTACCATCCCCTTGACCCACCAGGGCAACTGGGTGATCGAACACGAAAAGGGCCACCTGATCGAAATGGCCCAGTTGCGCCACGACTTGATGCGCAACTATTCCGATGCCTGCCCGGTCATCTTGCCCGAAAGCCTTGTGGCTGAGGTGCTAGAGGGGGAGTAAGAAAAAACTTCGTTTTTTCTTACTCCGCTGGGCCCAGCGCAGTATGTCCTGTACCGGCAGCGGGAGCGTGGAGGAAGCTGATACCCCCGTTTTGTGCAGGGGGCGCGGGGGAACAGGATTCCCCAGTTTGTTCGCCGCAGGGGGCGCGGGGGAACAGGGTTCCCCAGTTTTTTAGCGTGGTGGGGCAAAATTCGTTTGCCCCACCACGCTAAACATAACTTTTCCCTACCAATTGCCGCAAGCGCTTGCGCAGCTCACCCCGCAGGCTGCGCCCAAACAATGCAAACACAAACAGGCCCATCAGGCTGAACGGGTTCTGGCGCGGGCGCACTAGTTCGCGCAGGGCGGCAGGATCACGCAGGGGCAACGACGAGGCCTCGCGCACCTCGACCTTCAGGTTGCCGCGCTGCCATTCACGTTCGACCCAGAACAGATCGGGCATGCTGCGCTGAAAAAAATAGTAGGCCGGGTTGTACTCGTACAGGTAGTCAAACAGTTCCCCGAAGGGTTCGGCTGGCTCTTTGGGGTACAACACCAGTGTATCGCCCTCGAGATTGACATACCAGCGGTGGAACGACCAGTGGAACAGGCGCTCGGCGACTTCGGCCGGACTCTGAATATAGCCAGCCGCGCAGGTGCGCTCGAGTTCGGCGGCAAACTGTTGCGGGTCGTCCATATGCTCAAGGATATGCGAGCAGATCGCATAGGCGAAGGCCCCATCGCGGAACGGCAAATGGTGGGCGTCGGCGACCACAAACGGCCGATCCACCACTAAATCCCCACCGCGTTCGCGGTTGTCGCTGCCCAAAAAACGATCAACCAAGACATTCGAGCGCGGATTTGGGTTATCACCGCTCCCAATTTCAAGCACCAGACCCGTTTTGGGCGGATTTAATTTCTGTTTCAATTCAAATCATCCCCGGACAAACTATCCCGCAGGATCTCGATATTCTCGAGTGCCAAGCCGGTGCCAATTGCCACACACGAGGCGGGTTGATCCGCGACGTAACACGGCACCCCGGTAACTTCGGTAAGCAGTTCGTTGATCCGGCGCAGCATCGAGCCGCCGCCGGTCATCACCATGCCCTTGTCAATAATGTCGGACGAAAGTTCGGGCGGGGTTTCGACCAAGACGGCACGCACCGCATTGACGATTGCCTCAAGCGGTTCCTGGAGTGCTTCGGTAATCTCGTTCGAGTCGATCTCGATTGTGCGTGGCAACCCTGCCACCTGATCACGCCCACGCACCTGGGTGGTCAGCGGTCGATCCAATGGTAAGGCGGACCCAATCTCGATCTTGATGCTTTCGGCGGTGCGCTCGCCAATCAACACATTGTGCTTGCGCTTGACATACGCGGCAATGGCTTCGTCAAACTTGTTGCCACCCACCCGCACCGAAGTACTGACCACAATATCGTTAAGCGAGATCACGGCGACTTCGGTGGTGCCACCACCAATATCAATGATCAGGTTGCCCGAGGGTTGGGCCACCGGAATATTTGCACCAATCGCGGCCGCCAGGGGTTCACGGATCAAGAAGGCCCGCCCGGCCCCGGCTTCGAGGGCGGCATAACGCACTGCCCGCATCTCAACACTCGTCACGCCGGCCGGAATACAGATCATGACCTCGGGTTTGGCGACCCGAAAGCGGCCAGCAGCCCGGTTAATAAAATGCTTGAGCATCGCCTCGGTGACGACATAGTCGGCAATGACCCCATTGCGCATTGGCCGCACGACCTCGATACTCTCGGGTTCGCGGCCCAGCATCGCCAGTGCATCGGCCCCCACGGCGCGCACTCGGCCATCGCGGGTACTGAGTGCGACTACCGAGGGTTCGGAAAGCACAATGCCCCGGCCCTTTACATAGACCAGCACGTTGGCCGTGCCAAGATCGATTCCAATTTTGCGGGCCATACCTACTCCGTCCAGTCTATTGTATCGCGGGCTTTGATCTAGATCACTGAGGGGGCTAGGCACGACGGTGGGCCAAGCATTGGTTGATCAGATCAACGGTTCAACCATGACGTGGCATTATACCATGGTGCTCGTGGACGGCAGTTGTGGTGTGGGCGTTGCTCCAGGACTGACGAACCAACGCATAGCTCAACTTCCAGATTTGCTCAGATCACCTGTGTCCCCTCTATCCGCAAGCGTAATCCAGGGAGTTACCCGGGCCACCCGTGGAAAGGTTGAAGCATGCGCCCGGCAAGTACACCCGATTAGGCGCGGGCGGCGCTCCCTCAGTTTGTTGCACACCTTCCGGCATACCAAGCAAGTGGGCCTCGCTGTAGAGATCAGTGCCTGCAGTGTTGACCAGCACTTCGAGTTCAAGCTGATTGTCGGGGGCATACAGATCGGCTTGCGGGCCGGAATCGGCGCTCAGGGTCATGCGCAAACTGTCGCCGGGAAGGAGCACGGCGCTCTGCCCGTCCCAGCCCAGGGTCAAACTGATCGTCTGACTCTGGTTGGGGGCCAGGGTTCCGAGTTGCCATGCCAAGCCTGACGCATCGCCGCTTGCCGCAGGGTTCGTATCGATCAGGTTCAGACCGGCTGGTAATTCCAGATGAAGACGCGGACTAGTGGCGCTTGCCGTGCCATAGTTGCTGAGTTGTATCGTGAAGTTGATTGAGCAGCACATTGGCATAGAGCGATAATTCTTGCTCACGGGGGAGGCTTGGCTCATCGGGAAAGATCGTCTCGGTGCGGTAGGTATAGGTGCGGGCCAGCGACCCATTGACAAAGAAGCCCAGATCGAACAGATCGGTTGGCAGACTCCAGATCCCGTTACTGCCCTGCTGCGGTGTAAACGCAAAGGTGCCAACCCAGAAGGGATCGGGGCCGCCCATCCAGCGCCCCGGATCAATCAGATGCTGACGATAGACCGTGCGCTCCCAGCGCTTGCCAATCAAGCGATCACGAAACTCTTCGCGGTCATCGCTGACGGTCAGGTAAAATGGCTCGGCCAGCATGGCACCCGCCGGGTTACGATGCACGGTGGCCGAGCCACTGACCATAATGGTGCGCTGCGCAAACTGGCGCTGCTCAGCCGTCGTTGTGTTGGCCGTCCCAGTCGCTGTGATTGACCAATTCACTTCCCAGGCGTCAGTTTGGGCCAAGGGTTGCATTGCGGGCGGAGCCACAGCACTATATGCCGGATTGAGCATGCCCAAGATCAGGCTCAACAGTCCAGTGATGATAAGCAACGGGTGAAGGGCACGGCCTAGGTTGGTGATGATCATAGATGAGGACTCTCGTTTGGATAGAGAAACCATAAGCAGGGCATCCGTAGTCTGCTCCTCCTTTGTACGGATTACACCACACCGTAGCCCGCCACAGAAGGATCGGCGGTGGTACCACTACTGGTACGGCTGCGGTACAAGTTGTGCTACCATAACAAGACATAAGCACCTAAGCGATGGTTCAACGTTGGCTACTGCACCTTGGTCTGCTTGCCCCTCCAAAGTCCTACGGGCAGCCTGCACGAACCCGATAACTTGACCACCCGACTCTTATAGATCGAAGGAGACTTCACCATGACGAGTGAGGCGGCACCGCGGCTGCTGTGGACTCCGTCGGAGGAGTTGCAAGCCCAGAGTAATCTGCGCGCCTTTATGGCCTGGCTGGCATCTGAACGTGGTCTACACGTGACCAGTTACGATGCCCTGTGGCGCTGGTCGGTTGATGAGCTTGAGGCTTTTTGGGCGGCGCTGTGGGACTATTTCCAGATCAAGGCGGCGACGCCCTACACCCAGGTCTTGGCCGAACAGACCATGCCGGGGGCACGTTGGTTCACTGGGGCCAGCCTGAACTATGCCGAACACGTCTTTCGCAATGCCACGACGGCCCATCCGGCAGCGCTTTTTCAGGCCGAGGGTCAGCCGTTGACGGCGATCAGTTGGGCCGAACTCGCTTCTCAGACCGCCAGTGTGGCGGCGGCGCTGCGCGAACTAGGGGTTGGCCCCGGCGACCGCGTGGTTGGCTATATCCCGAATATTCCGCAGGCCCTGGTTGCATTCCTCGCCGCAGCCAGCCTGGGCGCAATCTGGTCGAGTTGTTCGCCCGATTTTGGTAGCCCGAGTGTGATTGATCGCTTCCGCCAGATTGAACCCAAGGTGCTGGTGGCGATTGATGGCTACCGTTATGGTGGCAAAGGCCACGAGCGCCGCGCTGCCGTGGCCGAAATTCAGGCCGCCCTGCCGAGTCTGGTAGCGACGATCTTTGTGCCCTACCTCGATCCCGCCGCCACCCCCGCGGGCCTGAGCGGGCCAATTGTAACCTGGGACAAGGCCCTCGCCACCCCTGGTGAACTGCGCTTCGAAGCCGTCCCGTTTGACCATCCGCTCTGGGTGCTCTATTCGTCGGGCACGACCGGCCTGCCCAAGCCGATTGTGCAGAGCCAGGGTGGCATTCTGATCCAGCATCTGAAGGAGTTGCACCTGCACCTGAACCTGAAGCCGGGTGACCGCTTCTTCTGGTTCACGACCACTGGCTGGATGATGTGGAACCTGCTGATTGGTGGCCTGCTCGTCGGCAGTACCGTGCTGCTCTATGACGGCAGTCCGGCCTTCCCCGATATGGGCGTGCTCTGGCAGTTCGCCGAACAGACGGGCATGAACTTTTTTGGTACCAGTGCTGGTTATATTACCGCGTTGATGAAGAGCGGGATCGCACCGGGCCAGCAGTACGACCTGAGTCGCCTGATCGGCATGGGTTCGACCGGCTCGCCCTTGGTTCCTGAAGGCTTTGAATGGATCTACGAATATGTCAAAGCCGACCTGTGGTTGACTTCGGTCAGTGGTGGCACCGATGTGTGCGGCTGTTTTGTGGCCGGGGCACCGCTGCTGCCGGTCTATAGTGGCGAGTTGCAGTGCCGGGCTTTGGGGGTGGATGCGCGGGCACTTGATACCGACGGCCACAGCGTGATCGGGGTCATGGGCGAACTGGTGATCGCCAAGCCGATGCCCTCGATGCCGATCTATTTCTGGAACGATCCCGATGGGCGGCGCTACCGCGAAAGCTATTTCGAGCTTTATCCCGGGATGTGGCGGCACGGCGATTGGATCGTGATCAACGAACGGGGCGGTGTCGTCATCTATGGGCGTTCCGATAGTACGATCAACCGCCAGGGCGTGCGCATGGGGTCGAGCGAGATCTATCGCGTTGTCGAAGCCTTGCCCGAAGTGCTTGATAGCCTGGTGCTTGACCTGGAGGGTCTGGGCGGTGCGTCCTACATGCCGCTGTTTGTCGTGCTCCGGGACGGCGTGAACCTCGACCCAACCCTTGAGCAAACAATCAAAAGCGCAATCCGTAACGCGCTCTCGCCGCGCCACGTACCCGATGCAATCTTTGCGATTCCCGATGTGCCCCGCACCCTGAGTGGCAAAAAGCTTGAAGTGCCAGTCAAGAAGATCCTGATGGGCACGCCGGTCGAACGCGCTGCCAATCCCGACTCGCTCAAGAACCCAGAACTGCTGCCCTACTTCGTTGAATTAGCATCCCGTATGCGCCAAACGAAAATCTAGGAACCCTGATGTTTATTCCTGATGAGCATCCGCACCGCCGCTACAACCCCTTGACCGACGAGTGGGTGGTAGTCTCGCCGAACCGCACCAAGCGCCCCTGGCAAGGCCAGGTCGAGACCCCACCGCCGGATACGCGCCCGGCCTACGATCCCCAATGTTACCTTTGCCCTGGCAATAGCCGGGCGGGCGGCGTGAGCAACCCGGCCTACCCTGGCACGTTTGTCTTCGACAACGATTTTGCCGCGCTTATGGCCGATACGCCCGAGGGCGAAATGGCGGTCAGTCGAGAGCCTGGGGCACCTGCCCTGTTGCTGGCCCACGCCGAACGCGGGATCTGCCGGGTGGTCTGTTATTCGCCCCAACACAACCTGAGCATGGGCCAACTGGAGCCGGCGGCGCTCCAGGCGGTGGTCAACACATGGGCCGAACAGTATACCGAATTGGGGGCCATGGCCTGGGTGCAATCCGTCCTGATTTTCGAGAATCGCGGAGCCATGATGGGCGCCTCGAATCCCCATCCCCACGGCCAAATCTGGGCGACCAGCTTTTTACCGGGCAACGTCGCCCGCGAAGATACCAGCCAGCGTCAGTACTATGCTCGCACCGGGCGCACCCTGCTGGCTGACTATTTGCAGATCGAACTCGAACGTGAGGAACGGATCGTCTGTGCGAATGCCCATTTTGTGGCGCTGGTGCCCTACTGGGCCGTCTGGCCTTTCGAGACGATCCTGATTCCGCGCCACCCGGTCGCCAGTCTGCCCGCATTGAGTTCCGCCGAGCGGGTTGATCTTGCCGCCATCCTGCAAGATCTGACCGGGCGCTACGACCGACTGTTTGCGGTCAGTTTCCCCTACTCGATGGGCTTCCACCAGGCCCCCACTGATGGGACGGCGCATCCAGCCTGGCACCTGCACGCCCACTTTTTGCCGCCGCTGCTGCGTTCGGCGACCGTGCGCAAATTTATGGTCGGCTTCGAACTACTCGGCGAACCGCAACGCGACATCACCCCCGAACAGGCTGCCCGCCGTCTGCGTGAGGTGTAGGGGGATACGTTGCGGCTTTGCGCGCGCCAAGCCGCAACGTTGCAACCAGTGCGGTTGCACCGCCACACTGTCACCCCAAACGCAGTGAAGGAATCCCATTTTTGGCAACAGCTATGCTTATTGCGGGTAATCGCCCCACCTGGGTCAAGGCTCCAGCCCCGCCCCACCCAGGAAGCCTGGTGTTTCACGCGGGCGCCGCTCGGACCATCGTCACGATTGCTGGCGTAGCTCAGCACGACCGACGACCGTAATCCGCCTGGCCCGGCTGGCACCTCAAGCGCATCGCGATAGGATGCCCCTCCGGTAAAGAGCGACGTCTGCCAGCCCTGGAGTGACGGGATAAATGCGGTTGATGGCGATAATTTGGTAGTGCCGAGCTGAAACGCACTAACGTGATCAACCGTCGTCTGTGCGATCCGCGTGGTCGGGTCAACCGTCGTGGGAAGGGGGACCCAGGCCCCCTGCTGGCGACGGCCATCGGCACGCGCATCGGTCACCTGGGGGTCAAACCAGAAGATGGTGAGCTGATCCGGCGTCAACCCCAACGCCCGGAGTTGGGCCTCCGTATAGGTCACCTGCACATCCACGGGCGCCTTGAACTGGTGGACGGGTGTGCCATGGGGATCCACGGCATCCAGAAAGAAGACCCCAAACCCCGGCTGGCCATGGGGCAATGCGGGCGGCACTTCCTCGCCCATGCGGCGCGCCTCAGTCTCCCCCAGAGTCCGGGAACGATAGGTCAGGCGCAACGGCTGATCAAAGGCCGTTCCGGGCACCGCAACCTGCACGTGACCCGGTGGGCTGCGCAACACCACCGGACGACCAGACTGAAAGTGGGCATCGCGACGACCAGGCGGCGGGGACGGCTGCGGTCGCCCAGCGGAGGGTGCGTCCTGATCGGACGGCCTGAACACATCCTCGGTTCCTTCCCCCAGCGGAGGATGTATGGCATCCCCGTCGGATGAACCGGGCAACGCAGCCGCATCCGTATCTTCCCAGACCTCCACCACTGCCCCACCGATCGCCGTCACCGGGGCAGCCAAGCCCTGGGCCACGACCTGGGGTTCCACCACGAGGGCATCACCAGGCGGGCGGGTAACCAGGGTCACGGCAACCGCACGCATCAGCGTGGTCTCTGCCGCAAGCTGACCAAGTGCCCATTGCCAGTGCGTGCCCGTCCACGCCGGATCGGAAGGATCGGCCGCAGCAGTTCCGGCGGGCAGGGGGAGCGTCAGCACCACGGTATCGGCAGGATGGGTCGCCCGGTTCGCGATGAGCAGCGTCACCGTGACCGTCGTCCCGACGACCGGGAGGCGATCCGAGAGCGTCACGTCCAGCGCGAAGCCAGGCAGCAACGGTGCCTCCAGGGGATCGACCGCGAGGATGGGCGGCTCCTCACGTACTGGTGGCTCGGGCAAGGAGGGCACGCTGTCCATCGTGAGCAGATCGTCAGGCTGGGCCGCGAGTGGGCGGGCAGGGGCAGGAGGGAGAGGAAGCACGCAGCCAGGAGCACGGCGGCCAGCCGGCGTGGGGTGGTGCGGGGCATCAGCGTGTCCTTCCCAGACGACGATCAGCAGCAAGTGAGCAGACATACAGGGAAAACACCCTGAGTATAAAAGGTAAAAATACCCATGTCAAGGAGGGAATAGCACGCTAAAATCACATCCCTTGTTACCGTGGCATGCGTTCCCAGACGACGGGACGCCCAACGCAACCCGACCCTGGGAAGACCGCCAGCGCCTCCGCTGGACGAGCCGTGATTGCCCGGATGGTGGCAACGCTGCTGCGTGCGGCGAGCGGTGCTCCGGTTGGTATCCTGCGCCCTCCCCCACGGGATGCGCTGCCAACCAGCGCATGAGCAGCGCATCCACGGTTGGGGCGGCTTCCCAATGCGGCAGGTGGCCCACCCCAGGCAGGGCGCGCAGCTCGACGTTGGGCAGCTGCGCAGCGAGCCAGTGGGCCTGGGCCACCGGCACCACCGGATCGGCGCTTCCGGCAATCACCAGCACCGGGCAGCGCACCTGGACGGCTTCGGCCCGCAGATCGGCGTCGCGCAGTGCCCCCCCATTCTCATGCCGAACGGAGCGAAGCGCAGTGCAATCGCACTGGTTTCGATCCCTACCACTAGTCCCAGAGCCTCCCCTGGGTGACGACGTACCCGTCCCATGGGATCAGACCTGGCAGGTCTCCTAGCGCAGCGGGCAGGCGTGCCGGTGATGGCGGTCGAGCCGCGCCACACCAGCCGCACCTGTTCGGCCTGCGGGCATTGCGCGAAGGCTAATCGCTGTTCGCAGGCGGTGTTCTGTTGTGTCGTGTGTGGGAATCAGGCTCCTGCCGATGTCAACGCCGCGCTCAATATCCGTGATCGGGCCGCCCGTCAGACGGCCTCTGGTGCCCAGCCTTCGGGCTGAGGCACAAGCCCAGGTGCTTCAGCCCTGGGTTCTTGACAACCCGACACTTACGTTCCAATGAGAGATTAAAACCAATTTTCAATTCTCGTTTGGATAGGCAATTGTTATAATGGTCTACCGCCACTTCTTGGTTCACATACCTGCCTGGTGCGCCCGATCCGTTGGTTTTACCTGGATAGAACTGAAAGGGTTTCTATTATGCTGCGTCACTTTCCTGTCAGGTTCACCAGATCGATAACGCTCATGCTGCTCTTGGGACTTATGCTCAGTAGTCTGCCTGTGACGCCCCCCGCCTTGGCCCAGGAGCCGACTGAGTCGGCGGCACGTATGGCCCAAGTGGAACCCCAGGCGAGCCTCGGTCGCCCCCAGAGCGCAGCACCATTCGCAGACAACTCCGCCACAAACCTTGTCAATTCTGATCCAAACACCCCAGTGACGCCCCTCTATCTGGTACCCCCCGGCGAAACCGGCATCGCCAGCGCTGATGTGCCAGCGACAGCCTTGCCCGAACTCGATCTGCGACCCATGATCGCAGAGTGGCAAGCGGCGGGATCGCCAGTCAATACCCCAATCTTCGAGCAGACCAACATGACCCGGCTTCAGGCCCAGGCTCCGGCCCCAGACCTGCCCGCGAATAGCCCCGGCCTGGTCACGGTTGGCCCCGATGAGGCCAATGCAACCCTGCTGCGCCAACGTGCCTCGACAAGTCCAATGGCACCCCAACCAGCCCTTGATCTCGGTCAGATGGCCCCAATCTCTGCCGAAGCGCGACTTGAACCAAACCAGACTGGCCCGCCCCAGAATTGTGCCCAGTTGTTGCAAGACCCAGGTAACAGTCAACCTACGGTGAGTCCGCCGATCTGGCCCGTATATGACCAGATCGTTTATTACGCTGATAATGCGTTCACGTCACCGCCCTATGCCTGGCAAATGATCGAGAATGAGCAGGGCGATACGGTCTTCAGCAATCGTGGTACCGACCTTGATTCCTTCGGGCAGCCCTTCAACTTACCTGCTGATACGCTTTCGCTCGTAACCCAATTTCGCTACCGCTATAATCCCGGCTCAACCGGCAGTGGTGACCGGCTATTTGCCGAACTCTTCCTGGTCGGTGCTAATGATTATCAGTTAGGCGCGTTTATCACCGGAGCCTCACTCGAAGTCAGTACGCTTGATGATGGCCAGTGGCGCACCGCCACCTGGATCCTCGACGATGCGGCGATCCTCGAAGCGGTGCGCGGTGAACGGGTGATCCTCCTCCTCTCGACCTATAACAATAACAATGGCGTCAACGCGGTGGTGTACCTTGATGACATCACTGCGACGGCCTGTGGCGAAGTGATTGTCGGTGGCAACCTGCGCCGCCTGGGCAATGGCAATACCAGTAGTGGCAACCTGAGCAACGCCTTGCTGTTGCTGATTGCTGGCAATGAAGACGGCGAGTTTGTGCCGCTGGCGATCACGACCCCGCGCAGTGATGGGCTGTATGCCTTTGGTGGTCTACCGGCTTTAGCCGAAGGTCTTTATTATCGCGTCATTTATGTCAGCTTCAATCCGAGCGGAGGAGCGCTTGATGATAGTCGATTGAGCCTGGGTTACGGCCCGTACGAGTGGGGCCCGATTGGTGCAAGCGAGATTGTCGTGCTCGCCAACTTCGACATCTCGAACATCATCCTCGCCAAGCCCGACCCGTATGCCACGGTGGTTGCGCCAGCGGGGCAAAACGTAGCCTTCACGTGGCGCAGTCGCGGCCTGCCAAACGACAAGTACCAATACTGTCTCTACGATCCGCAGACAGTGTATCCGGACACCAATGATCCGATCCAGCTGTGTACGGATGTGCTCAGTGGCCTTCAAGCCAATATCGGGCCAGACAGCTTCCCAGACGACTACCCCTTCCGTTACGGCCAGCGGTATGCCTGGTACGTCGTAGGCGGGCCTGATGCCAACAATAACAACCTGTTCGAGCAATACGGCTACTCGTTCTACGAACACCCGATAATCTTTGTCGAGTCGGCCAGCCAGCCACCGAATCAACCGCGTCCACCCAGCGGTACCCTGCCTAGCAAGGATACCCGCCGAGCATGGACGATTATGATCTATTTTGGGGGCGACAACGACCTGGGTGATATCAACCGCCTGCCCAATCCGATCTCGAACTTGCAAGGCCAGTTCGAAGCGCTCAAGCGGGCTGCGCCCAGTTTCAGCGATGCTCACGTTGTAGCCTTTGGAGACTTCTTCGGTAATACCGGCAGTTCGATCTGTTATCTCTCTGATCCGAGTGGACCGCAGTGCCGCGAACTCGGTGAACAGAACTCGACCGATCCAGCGGTTTTGACCAGCTTCATCAACCAGGGGCTAGCCTTTCCGGCTGATCAGCGCATGCTGGTCATCTCGAGTCACGGTCATGCGATTGTTGGGGCCAATCTTGATGAGACCACCACCGGTCAGCCGACCATGGCCCCCGATCAGATTGTGAAGGCCATGGCCGATGCGCGCCTGAACGAAGCTGGGCGCAAGCTTGATGTGCTGTTCTTTAACGCCTGTTTGATGGCCAACTTCGAGATTGCGGCCATGATGGCCCCCTTCGCCAACTTTATGGTGGCGAGTGCCGATC
>JBLWKA010000083.1:0-25748 GCA_048381555.1 Oscillochloridaceae bacterium umkhey_bin13 | reverse complement strand
ACCACGCGGGTCGCCCCTACGTTCCAACCATCACCGCATGCCCCGCCCATCAGCGCACGCTCGGCCCTCCCGCCAAACCTAATGCACCCGCACCACCACCAGGGTCATATCATCGTGGGTGGGGGCACCGGCACTGAAACCATGCACCGCTTCGATGATCCGATCAAGCAGTTCATCGGGGGGCAAGCCACCCCAGACCCGCACCAACTCTTCGAGCCGGTCAAAGCCAAAGAGCCGTCGATTCTGGTCGTGGGCCTCGACGATCCCGTCGGTGTAGAACAGCAGCGTATCACCAGAAACCAACTCGACCTCGAATTGGCCAAACTCGGCCCCATGGCTCAGGCCCATGGGCAGCGACTGGAGTCCATCAAGGTAACTGGTACTGCCATCGGCCCGCCGCAACAAGGGTGCCAACTGACCGGCCGAAGCCATGGTCATACGGCCCTGGTGGGGATCAATCACGGCGTACGAAAGGGCCACAAAGTTGTTGCGCGGCACATCATCCACCAGCCAGCGGTTGGTTTCGGTCAAGACGACCCAGGGGGTTTCGTGGTTGCGGGCCTCGGAACGGGTGGTCGAACGAGCCACCGCCATCAGCATGGCGGCCGGGAGTGATTTGCCACTCACGTCCCCCACAATCACCCCCGCCCGGGTCCCCAGATCGATCAGATCATAAAAGTCGCCCCCAGTTTCGCGGGCCGGCAGACACCGCGCCGCCAGCGTCAAACCATGGATCGCCGGTAGCTCACGCGGAAAGAGATTGGACTGAATCCGGTGCGCAATTTCGAGTTCCTGCTCGACCCGGGTTACCGACTCCTGGTAGAGGCTGGCATTCTCGATGGCGAGTGCCGCATGGTTCGCAAAGGTACGGGCGACTTCGATGTCACGTTCGGTAAACACTCGCCCCGGGGTCGTTGGTGGCTCTGGGGCCAGCGGTTTGGCGATCCGCGAATCGATATTGAGCACCCCCAAGACCCGTCCCCGGGCAATCAGCGGCACCCCAATCCAGGAACGAATACTCGAAGCCGTTGGCAAAGCCGACCAGGGAATCTCGCTCTGGCCCGAGACATAGCGCAACGGTTCGCGTCGCCGCACCACCGCACCCGCGGCCGTTCCCTCAATCGGCAGACTCAGGCCCCGTGGTTCCTGATTAGGCTCCCACCCCTTAAACGCAACCATGCGCAACTGGGTACCATCAAGCAGCATGATCGAAGCGGTATCAAAACTGATCAAACGCCCCAACTCGTCCAGCACCAGGCGCAGGACTTCATCGGGATCAAACGAACTACTCAGTACCCGGGCCATCTCGCGCAGCGTATCTGCCGTCCGCCGCTGTTCTTGTTCGGCACTAAACAGCAAGGCATTCTCATAGGCAGCGGCAATCGCGGTTGCCACCGTCATCATCAGTTCCAACTCTTCGTCACTGAAGATGAGCGGCCCCTGGTAACTATCGAGCGAAATCGAACCAAAGACCCGGTCACGACTGATCAGCGGCACGATCACCAGCGATTGGATCCCCAACGCACGCCAGAGCTCACGCGAGTATGCGGCCAGCGGATCATGATCGATATCGGTAATCACGACCGGACGCCGGGTGGTACTGATCCGCTGCAGAACCAGGTTCGAGCGCAAATCCAGTTCGACGCCAACAATCCCGGTCGCGGGATATTCGGCGGCTACATAGCCCTGCGCTTCATCATGCAAGATCACAGTGCCCGTATGATCCGCCCAGAAGAGTTGCACTAGTTCGCGGGCCGCCAGATCAAGCACCTCTTGCTGATCGAGGCGGGCCGAAAGCACCGAGGCAATCCGGTGGACCAGTTCCATCCGGTGGGCCTGGCGTTCGGCTGCTTCGGCATGCGAGCGCGCCGCCAGCAACAGACGCTCACGCTCATCGAACAGGCGTACCTTCTGCACCCCCAGACTAATATGGCTGGCAACCTGCCCCAAGAAGTCGAGTGAGCCATGGTCATAGCGCCCGGGCCGATAGTCCTGCAGCGATAAGACGCCGATCAACTCGCCATCACGGGCCACTAGCGGCACCCCCGCCCACGAACGAACCGGATTGGCCGGTCCAACCGGGTGCGGCGCAATCCCCCGGCGCAGCAACTCGTCGCGCTGGACACTCAGATCATCAAACAGTAACGGCTCACGCTGGGTAATAATCCAATCGCTGAGCGTCCCCACACCAACCGCACGCCCGACCATATCAATCTGCACCCACTCGCCCTGTTCCACAAAGACCGCATTCGTGATCAGCCGGGTTTCGGGTTCGCAGACCAGCAGATAAAAGACCGAACTATCGGTCAGATCATTCAGAATACGATAGGTTTCGGCCAAGATGTGATCCAGGCTGTACGAAGCCGTAACTAAGGTGCCGATCTGGCCGATCGCCTCGAGTTCCCGAATCTGGCGTTCCCGCGCATCGAGCAAACGGCTATTTTCGACCATAATCGCAATCTGGTTGGCCACCGATTGGGCCAGACTGATCTCATGGTCATCAAAGGCCCGCGGACTAAACCCAAAGAGACTGAGCGTGCCAATCACAGTAGCATTGATCCTAAGCGGCAGGATCAGCGAACTCTCGAAGTTCGGAAAGATGTCGAACGGAATGCGGGTCAAGGGACGCGAGGCGCGATAGTGTTCACGCCAGCCGTGGGTAATGATCGTCGGCTGACCTGTGGCAACCACTTCGCGGATCGGGCTGGTTGCCAACTGCGAGCGCGCCGTGCGGTCTACATAGGCCGCCGAAAAGCCCCGCTGGGCAAACAGCACCAGATATTCACGCGGCTCATCAAGCAGCCGCACATTGCCCGCCTCCATCTGAAACAGTTCGAGCACCACATCAAGCGCCTGCTCCAGCATAGTGGGCAGGGGTTGGCGGGCAACCATACCTGCAGCAATCGCCCCCAGCGTGCCAATCTCCTGAGTGCGAACAGTGACCTGGCGGGCCAAGGCGGCACTCAGGCGTTCCTGCCGTTCGCTCAGGGCCACATTTTCGAGTGCAACCGCAATCACATTGGCCATGCGTTGCAGCAGATCCAGGCTTTCCTGGGTATAAATTCCCACCTGGTAGCTCTGCAACGAAATTACCCCCACCGAGTTCCGGCCAATCAACAGTGGCACGCCCATCCAGGCCCGCGAACGCTTCTGGGTCTGCCCAAAAATCGTCGTCTGCATGCCTGGATTGCGTTCGTGCAAGAGATCCCGAAAGAGCAAGGGCTGGCCGCTGCGCACAATCTGGCCCGTCAGGTGGCCATACTCAACATCCTCAATAAACTGATAATGATCCTCGTCCACCAGCAACGCACACTGAAAGAACTCGGGGCGCTCGGCACAAAAGGCAAAATAGGCCGCATCATACGCAAAGACGCTGGCCAACTCGCGGCGCAGCGTCTCGAAGATGGCCTGAAAATTCGGCCGTTCACGACAAGCCAGGCTAATATTATAGAGCGCAGCCAAAACACGCTGGTCGCGCTGCTGCTGGCGGCGCAGGCGATCGCGTTGCTGCTGACGCTCAAGGGTCAGATGGTTACGCCGAGAGGCGGGCCTGGGCATAGACAAGCACCATGGCTTGAGAAGAACCACACCTACCGTTTAAACGGCAAACTTACCACCTCTGCACTGATCCCGGCGACCAACAGGTGCGTCCCCGGCTCGGCATAGGCGGTACGGACATACGCCAGTCCAATCGGGCCATGCACAGGCGAAAGGGCCAGACTGGTCAGGTCACCGGCTTCTTTGCCTGCCGCATCAAGTTTTGCGAGCGGCGTTGCTTCGGGCAAACTGGGCAACTGGGCCAAACGCAGCCCGCATAACCGCTTCGCCAAGCGGCCCCGGCTCTCCATGCGGGCGATGATCTCCTGACCAACATAACAGCCCTTAGTAAAACTGACCGCATCCCAGAGGCCCGTTTCGAGCGGGATATACTCGGTTGAGAGTTCGTGCCCATAGGCCGGATCGCCATGCTCCACCCGCAGCACCTTGGCCGTAGCCGGGTCGAGGATCTGTGCGCCCGCCGTGGTCAGGGCTGGCTGCAAGGTCGCAAGGGTTGCGGGCGGAGCGATCAGCCAGAAGGCTGTGGCCCCAAACGCCCGCTGGCGCACCACATACAGCGGTGCGTCCTGCCAACCTGTCTGCACCACCCCATAGGCAGGCAGATCCGCGCCCGGCAGTTCAAGCGCGGTCAGCAACGCGGGGGCTTGTGGCCCGGCCAGCAGCAGTTGACCTAAACTTAGCGTGGCATCTTCGAGCTTGACCTTATCATTAAAGAAGATATTCTTGCGCAAATGGCTGGCCAGAGCCGAACCACGCTCAGGGCTGGTCACAATCAACAGACCCTCATCAAGCGCATAGACCGTAAGCAGGTCAATAATCCGCCCAATCGGGGTGGTCAGAACCGTCAACGTACCCTGACCCGGGCTCAGCCGCTCGATCTGATTGGTCGAAAGCCGATGCAAGAGCGCAGCCCGGTCACGATCACGCATCCAGATCCGGCCCCGGATGGACTCATCAAACAGGACCGCCCCTGCATAAGCGGCCTGATAGGCCAGCGGGTCAGCCGGAAGCCCCGCAGCCGGAGGGGCAGCAAACTCGGTCATGGCAGGATCCTGCTAACACCCACCTGCATCCAGATCAGCGCAGGAGGGATACGAAAGAACAACGTACCGAAACACGGTGCTCTCATCATACCATGATCCGCAATTAGAATCGTATTACCCCAGAACGGATGCACCACGTCCATGCGGCTCCCGCACCTGGGCTTCGCACTGCACTGCCGCAACAAGCGCCGCGTCAAGCCGTCCGATCCGCGCGCTCCGCGTTCTATTCCGGACGTTGCTTCAGCTCTGGTCTTACCCTTCGGCCACGACCCGATTGCGCCCCGCGTGTTTCGCCGCATACAACCGTCGGTCAGCCGCATCAAGCAGTTCATCAGCCCGTTCAGGGGGGTAGGACCCCATGGCTTCGGCCACCCCAATGCTGATCGTGATCCGCAATTGGGGATGCAACATATGCCACTGATACTGCTCAATCGTCTCACACATCCGCTCAGCCAGGGCCACAGCCCCGGGCAGCGGCGTATCCGGCAAGAGGATCAGAAACTCCTCGCCGCCATAGCGGGCCACCACATCAGCGGGGCGACAGACCGCCCGCATCAAATCGGCCAGTGTACGCAGCACTTCGTTGCCAAGCAGATGCCCAAAATGGTCATTCACCTGCTTAAAATGGTCAAGATCGGCCAGCAAAATACAGAGCAGGCGGCCATCCTGTTGGGTCTGGGCCAGCAACTCGTGCAAACGGCGATCAACATGACGCCGATTCGCTAGCAGGGTCAGGCTGTCCTCATTGGCTTCACGCTGCAGATCCAGATTACGGGCAGCCAGGCTCTGGAGCAGATCGCCCGAACTGTAGCCGATAGTCTGGCTCAGGCTCGGATCAGCGGGAGGGATCTGTTGCACCAGTTGCTCGCTAAAATCATCAAGATTATCGCTCATGATCAGGGCCGCAATCGCCCCCCGGGCCAGCGCAGCGGCAGCCGCTGCCTCATCACCGACCACAGCAATCAGGGTGGTGGGCGCACGTAAGCGACGCCACAGTTCCCAGACCCGTTCATCGGCAGTCTCGGCCACCAAGAGGGCCGGGTCGGGTGTATGGGCCAGCAGGCCCTGGGCACGCACGACATCGTGGGCAATCAGCGATTTGTAGCCCTGATGGCGCAGGCTCGCCGTCATCGCCGCCCGCAAACTCTCGCTCGAATGGATCAGCAGTGCAGCCGGACGATTCAGGCCCCGCCGTTCTTCATTTGCATCAAGGCTATTCGTCCGCCGATCAACAACATAACTGCTACCCGAAATGCTCTTCGCGGCTTGTTTGACTTCGGCGGCCACCTTGCTGATCGCGTCCACACTCTCAAACCGCTGCTCGGCATTACTCACCACCGAGATTGACAGGCTCAGCATGCCAAATTGACGCGGCACACCGTGGCGATCAATCCCGCGCAAATACCCACGTTGCAGATCAACCGCATCATACAGGTCACGCACATGGCGATCAAACGTCGCAATGATCCGCTCGCACAGCGCCTCAGCCTGGCCGCCATAATGAATAATCGCAAAGTCGTCGCCACCAATATGGCCCAGAAAATCCTCGCGGTTGGCAACCTCGGTCAAGACACTGGCCAGCAAATGGATGGCCCGGTCGCCGCGGGCAAAGCCATAGGCATCGTTGAAGGCCTTAAAATTGTCCAGGTCAATATAAATCAGGGCAAACGGCGTCTGTTGGGCCAACTGCCGTTCCAACTCGGCTCGCAGCAACACATTGCCCGGCAGACCCGTCAGCGGATTGCGCACCGGCAATTTGGCCGCCCGCCGCAAATGGCTGCGGATGCGGGCCAGCAGCACTTCCAGATCGTAGGGCTTAACAATATAATCGTCGGCCCCGCTATCAAAGCCAATCACCACCTCGGACGATGCACTACGGGCAGTCAGAATGATCATCGGCAAATGCGACGTACGGGTATCGTTACGCAACTGACGGATCGCCTCGAAGCCATCCATCAGCGGCATCATCAGATCGATCAAAAGCAAATCGGGCGGATCGTCCTGGGCCATCCGCACAAGTTGATCACCATCATTGGCAATCAAGACCTCGTACCCCGCATCCTGCAGCGTTTCACGCAACAACAAGCAGAGTGAAGGGTCGTCGTCAGCTACAAGGATCCGTGCTTCGGCAGTCATCGGCAACCCTGTCTGGGTGGAATCTCGGCTTGCAAGGTATCCAGGGGTTCGACCAATCAAGCGAGGCGCAACTGGCATCTCAGTTGCTGTTTCTATAATTGTAACACTACCAGCATAGGCCCTGCCCACTCGATTACTAAAGGGGTAGATCTAAACGTAATCCTAAGGAAGGTTTTTCAGAGTAACACATCCAGCGGGCCATAGTCAATGCCACAGATAAGCTTGTGCTATAATCAAGATCTATGCCAGCGCACGGCGTGTGAACCGTGCGCTGTGTTTGTCTTAATCCACTCTGCCCACGAAAGGGGCTATTCAATCAACTATGAGTAGTTTTGCCGAACTTGGCTTGAATGCCAATATTCTTGCTGCCCTCACCGATCTGAGTTATGACGAGCCGACGCCCATCCAGGAACAGGCCATTCCGGCCATGCTCACCGGGCGTGATCTGATCGCCCACGCCCAGACAGGGACGGGCAAAACCGCCGCCTTTGCCCTCCCAATTATTGCCCGCCTAACCCCCGACTATGCGCCGCAAGCCCTGGTGCTGGCCCCCACCCGCGAATTGGCGATGCAAGTCGCCGAGGCGATGTTCCGCTATGGCAAGCATAGCCAGGTGCGGGTGACGCCAGTCTATGGCGGCCAACCAATCGAGCGCCAGTTGCGGGCGCTGGCCCGGGGCGTGCAGGTCGTCGTTGGTACGCCTGGCCGCATTATGGACCATATGCGCCGGGGTACGCTGGCCCTCGATGCGATCAGTATGGTCGTGCTCGACGAGGCCGACGAGATGCTCGATATGGGTTTTGCCGAAGATATCGAATATATTTTGCAGCAGACCCCGGCCAGCCGCCAGACCGCGCTCTTCTCGGCGACGATGCCTTCGGCTGTGCTTGATCTGGCCCTGCGCTACACCCGTGAACCCCAGCGCATCAGTGTGGTCAGCGAACAGTTGACTGCCCCGCGCACCCGCCAGGTCTACTATGAAGTCCCGCCCCGCGATAAGCTCGATGCGCTCTGTCGGGTCCTCGATGTCGAAACCCCTGGCTCGGCCATGATCTTCTGTCGCACCCGCGCCGAAGCCGACCATCTGGGCGAGAGTCTGCAAGGCCGGGGCTATCTGGCCGAGGTCATCCACGGTGATCTGAGCCAGGCCATGCGTGAGCGGGTCATGAAACGCTTCCGCGAGGGCCAAGCCGAACTGCTGGTCGCTACCGATGTGGCCGCCCGGGGCCTCGATATTCCCGATGTCACCCATGTGATCAACTATGATGTGCCGGGCGATCCCGAAAGTTATGTCCATCGGATTGGGCGAACTGGGCGCGCCGGGCGGGCCGGGTTGGCGATTTCGCTGATCACGCCCCGCGAACGCCGCCAACTCCAGATCATCGAACGCACCATCCGTTCACGCATTCAGCGCCAGAAGCTGCCTTCGCTGGCTGATGTGGCCGCCCGCCGCCGCGAAGCCTTCCGCGAAGCCCTGGCCGAAGTGCTTGGACAAGGCAGCCTCGATCCCTATCTGTTGATGGTCGAGCAGATGGCCGAAGAGCACGACGTGACCGAACTGGCCGCAGCTGCCTTCAAGCTCTTGCTGAACGAAGCCGAACACGAGGACAGCCTGGTTTCGATCGAGGGTGACGGGGCCGGGGCCGAACCAGGCATGACCCGCCTGTTCCTTGATGTCGGTCGCTTCGACCGCATCCGCCCGTCGGACATTGTTGGGGCCATCGCCAACGAAGTGGGCATTCCCGGCAAGCAGATCGGCGCGATTGACATCTACGACCGCTTTGCCTTCGTCGAGGTGCCCAACGACCTTGCCCAACGGGTTGTGCGTGGCCTCGCCGGGGTGAGTCTGCGCGGGCGTCCCGTGAAGGTGTCGCTGGCGAAGCCCAAGGGGTAGGTTACCAAATTAACCCAACTGCCCCTAAGGTCAACCCGGCCCCGGTACCCACCAAAAGAGCGCGTTGGCCACGAGCGATGCGTCCTGCTGTCACGGCCTCGGTCAAGGCTAAGGGGATCGAGGCCCCCACACAGTTGCCACGGGTGGCCAGGTTGCGAAAGATCTGCTGCTCGCCAAACCCATAACGGCTACAGAGCAGATCCAGCGCATGGCCACTGGCCTGGTGCGGTACGACCAGATCGACTGCCTCACGCTCCCATTCGGTACGGGCAAAGAATTGATCCAGAAACGGTTCCACCAGGCGGGCCGCTTTCTTGAACACCCCCGTCCCATTCATCTGGAAGGTATTCATCAGCGGATGGGTGGTTGGGTCATTCGGGTGATGCAGTGTCCCGCCACCCAAAATCGTGGTCAGGTCGGCCCCGCTGCTGTAGGTCGCAAACTGTTCCCAGACAATCCCGCTCGACTCGTCGGGTGGGGTACGCACCAGCACCGCCGCCGCCGCCGCATCGCCAAACAGTACCGCACTCTCGGGCTGGTCATGGTTCAGCGCATAGCCACTGCGCTCACTCGTGACGATCAACGCGGTGCGATACGTGCCCGCCGCCACCAGGTGCGCCGCGCTCTGCAAGGCAAACAGGAAACTCAGGCAGGTGGCGTCCATGTCAACACAGGCGCTCTTGCCTTCGGGCGCACCCAGTTCGCGCTGGACAAACGCCGCCGTGCAGGGAATCGTCTGTTGGCGACTACTCGAGGCCGAAATGATCAGATCAACCGCACTCAGATCGAGTCCGGCCATCGCCAGCGCCCGCCGGGCTGCGACCCCCGCCATCTGAACCTGGGTTTCGTGGGTAGCCCGCCGCCGTTCGACAATCCCGGTCGCACGCTCGATCCAGCCTGGCGCTAGCGCATACTGCTGTTCAAGTTCACGACTCGTAATTACTCGTTCGGGTAGATAGGCCCCCAGGCCAGCAAGTTTGACGTGAAGCATAGGTATATGAGGATAAGACAAGGGAAGTACACGCACCAGTCCGGTATTATATCGCAAGCCAGGCTCTTTTGGCAGACATGCATTGTTATTCCGAGCGGAGCCGAAGCCTCAACCCTGTCTCCAAAATATTCCCCCCTCACAGATTCCAAAACTTTGCGCTATAGTGAAGGGTACGCCGCTCTCCGCTCTGCCAGGAGCATCCTACATGTCTAAGACGATGTTGGTCTCAAGCACGCTCTTCCTCGTCCTGACGCTGCTATTGGCAGTTCCATCGGCTGCCGCCCTCCCTGCCACCAGTCCCCCGGTGCTCCGATCCCTGAGCACGCCAGCCCCAACCAAACCCAGCCCGGTCACACCTGCTGCGGATCCGACTCAACCGGCGCTCTATATTGTGCATCTGACGGAACCCGCCCTTAGCGAACGCAATGGGACGCTACCGCGCACGCAGGATCGGCTTGATCCGGCGTTCCAGGCCCAATCCGATCAACTGGATCAGGGGCAACAGGCGATGCTGCGCACCATCAGTGCCCAACTTGGTACCGCCATCCAGCCGTTGCACCAGTACCGTTATGCCCTCAATGGCTTCGCGCTGGCCCTGACCCCAGACCAGGCCGCCAAGGTTGCGGCACTGTCAGGGGTGCGGGCGGTCGAGCCAAATACGATCTTGCAGCGCCACAGTGATGTTGGCCCGCATTTTCTGGGCGCAGCCCAGCCCAATGCCGCCCCGCGCCTCTTTGCGGCAAGCCTTGATGGGGGCCAGGAAGTGCCGCCTGTTACCACCAACGCCAGCGGCGAGGCCCTGCTGGTCTTCGAGGCCGATAGCGGTCGGCTTGACTATCGGGTGACCTTCGCCGATTTAAGTGGTCCACTCACCATGGCCCACCTGCACCTGGCCCCCAGCGGCAGCAATGGCCCGGTGGTAGTTGATCTGTTCCCGGGTCTGATCGGTTCGCCTGCCCCTGAAGGCGTGCTGATCGGGACAACCAGCCTGACCAATGAACAGGCTGAAGCACTCACGGCGGGCAATCTGTATGTCAACCTCCATACGAGTGCCCATCCCGGCGGCGAAATTCGCGGTCAACTGATCCCCATCCGCGGCCAGGGCGTGATCATCGGTATCCTCGATTCGGGGATCAATGTTGATCATCCCAGCTTCCAGGCCAGCGGGGCCGATGGCAGCACGCAGATCAATCCGCTTGGCCCAAATGTCTATCTGGGGGTCTGTGATCCTGCCCACCCTGACTATGCTGAGACCTTTCGTTGCAATGCCAAGCTGGTCGGGGCCTACACCTATCCCGAAACGAGCGCGACGGGCGATCCCAATGGGCGTCCGAGTCCACGTGACGATGATGGGCACGGGTCGCACATTGCCGCTACCGCCGCCGGGGCCGTGGTGGATGGGGCCGCGATCGGCGGCATTGCGCTCAATCGGGTCAGTGGGGTTGCGCCCCAGGCCAGTCTGGTGGTTTATGATGTCTGCGGCACGCTGCTCACTAGTGGCTGCCCCCTCGATGCGGTGCTCGCCGCGCTCGATCAGGCCGTCGCCGATGGGGTTGATGTCATCAACCTGTCGTGGGGGGGCGGAGCCGCTGATCCCTGGAATAATAGCCTGTCACTGAGTCTGCTGGCGACGTTTGGGGCCGGAATTGCCAATGCGGTCTCGGCTGGCAATGATGGCCCTGATCCCGCAACGATCAGCGGACCAGCCAATGCGCCCTGGGCACTTAGTGTGGCCGCCAGTAGCCACAATCGGGCCTATGCCAACAGTCTGGCCAATTTCAGTGGCGGCGAGGCTAACACCCGTCCGAACGCACCCCTGGTCGGCAAGGGCTTTGCCCCTGGGGCCGTTACCGCGCCGATCATCTACGCTGGCGACCCCGCCATTGGCAACCCACTCTGTACCGAGTTTTCAACTGCACAGGCCGCGCTCGTGGCTGGCAAGATCGTGGTCTGTGAGCGTGGGCTGATCGGGCGCGCCACCAAGTCGTTTAACGTGGCCTTCGCCGGTGGCATCGGCTTTGTCTTGATCAATAATGCCTTCTTTGGAACCGATCTGGTCGGCGATTTCTACCCCTTCCCGAGTGTCCACCTGACCTTTGCCGATGGCGAGCAACTCAAGGCATGGTTGAATGGCTGTCGTACCTGCCAGGCCCGCATCACCGGGGTTGCCCGCACGCTTGACTCGACCCTGGCTGATCAGGTCGCAGGCTTTAGTTCACGCGGCCCCAGCCCCAGCACCCCCAATACGCTGTTACCCAGCCTCAGCGCCCCCGGCCTTGATATTCTGGCCGCCACGGCCGACTTTTTGCCCACCCCCGAATTCGAGTTCCTGAGTGGAACTTCGATGGCTGCGCCCCACGTTGCCGGAGGTTTGGCGTTACTGCGCCAGATCCATCCCGAGTGGAGCCCGAGCGAACTGGTGTCGGCCTTGATGACAACCGCCCAACCCGTCTTCGAGCCAGGCTCCGAGGTGGTTGCGTCGCCCTTTGTGGGTGGGGCCGGGCGGCTTGATTTAGTCCGCGCCGCCGCTGCCGGGCTGGTGCTTGATGAACAGCCTGCCGCGTTCGGTGCGGCCAACCCCAACCGGGGCGGCGATCCTGCTACGCTCAATCTGCCCGCCCTGGTCAACGCTGCCTGTGTTGCCAATTGTAGTTTTACCCGCACCGTGCACAACCCGCTTCAGGTTAGCACCAGTTGGCTCACTACCGTTCAGGCCGATCCCGGCCTCACCCTCCAGATCGATCCAGCCAGCTTCACGCTCGAACCCGGGGCCAGCCAAAGTATCCTGATTACCGTAACGGCCAGCCCCGAACTGACCAGTACCTACCAGTTTGCCGCCGTCAGTTTTACCAATCTCGATCAGATTGCCCCCGAGGCCCGCCTCCCCGTGGCAGTGCAAACCCTTAGCAGCGATCTGCCCTTCGAACTTGACCTGATCACCAGCCAGGCCGAGGACTCTACAACCCGGCTGGTGCGCACCCGGGACGTGGCCCAATTGGATCTGACCAGCTATGGCCTGGTACGGGCCACACCCCAGACCGAACGGCTCCCGCCCGATCCAACCCCGGGCAATCTGCGCGACCCAGAGCGTGGGGGCATCCTGATCCAGACCCTGACCCTGCCCCAACGGACAACCCGTGCCCACGTCAGTCTTGATCGCTCGAGTGCGCCAGATCTGGATCTCTACCTATTTATGGACGACAATGGCGATGGGCTGCCGTCCGAGGATGAGATCGTCTGTGCCAATTTAAGCCTGAGCGCCGATGAGCGCTGCGAACTGTATGCCACCGATCTGATCAATGGGCTGCCCGAAACCCTCGAACTGACCCTGCTCGTGCAGAATTATCGTGGCTCAGGCGCGGCTCTCGATCAATTTACGCTCTACACCGCTGTCCTGGGCACCGCTTCTGACCCGAGTTTTAGCCTTAACGGCCCAAACCAGGTCAGTGCTGGCGAACCATTTGCGCTCGAACTAGCATGGAAACTGAGTGACGATCCCCGGCCTGGCGACCGGGCAATCGCGCTCATCCGGATGGGTGAAGGGGCCGTCCCTGCCGAAACTGCCACCACACCCCTGGCCCAAGCCCTCGTGACGATCTTCTATACTGGTGAACAGGTGTTTGTGCCCGTGGTACGCCGGTAATCGCCGTAGGAACGCAACGTGCTGCGTCTGCTATAGACGCAGCACGGATCACTGCAATGTAAAGGGAAGATGGAGACCCGTATGCCGATTACTGCCACCCATGACGGTTGGCTGATCGAGACCGCCCATACCGCGTATGTGCTTGGAATCAATCCGGCCGGCGCGCTCACCCATGCCTATTGGGGGCCACGCTTGCCTGACCCTGGCGATTACCCAGCACCACCGAATCCCGGCCCCTGGAGTGCCTTTAACAATCCGGGCCAACTGACCCCCGAAGAGTACCCGGTCTACGCCGATCTGAAGTTTATCGAGCCGTGCCTTAAGCTCAGTTTTGCCGATGGGGTGCGCGACCTACGCCTGAGCTTTGGCGCGACTACGCTTGACCCTGACCCCGTTCCGACTTTGCAGATCACGCTGCACGATCCGACCTATGCACTGGTGGTCACTCTGCACTACCGTGCCCACGAGCGCTACGATCTGATTGAACGCAGCGCCACGATCAGCAACCAGGGCACGGTTCCGGTGCATCTCGAACGGGTCTGGTCGGCGCTCTGGCACCTGCCCACCCATGGACGCTACCGCCTGCGCCATATGGTCGGACGCCATATGGACGAAGGCAATCTGCGTCACGAACCGCTCAGCGAAGGCGTGAAGTCCATCGAGAGTCGTCGCCTTTCGAGTAGCCACCACCATAGCCCCTGGTTTGCCCTTGACCGCGATCCCACGGCGGGCCTTGGCCCTGCAGCCGATGAGGATCAGGGCGAGGTCTGGTTTGGGGCCTTGGCCTGGAGTGGCAGTTGGCAGATCGCTGCCGAAGTCACCGATTTTGGCTCCACCCGGATCGGCATCGGCCTGAACGATTGGGACTTCGCCTGGCGGCTCGAACCTGGCAGCAATTTCACGACGCCCAGCAGCTATGCGGGCTACAGCGACGGTGGCTTTGGCTTGATGAGCCGCCGCTGGCACCGCTTCGTGCGCGACATCATCCTGCCCCAGCCCAGCCAGCCCCAACCGATCTTCTACAACTCGTGGGAAGCCACCCTGTTTGACGTAGACGAGCCATCACAGATCCGCCTGGCCGAGATCGCGGCCCCCCTCGGCGTCGAACTGTTTGTGCTCGACGATGGCTGGTTTATTGGTCGCCACGACGATACGACCGCCCTCGGCGATTGGCAACCCGACCCCCAAAAGTTTCCCAACGGCCTCAATCCGTTGATCGAACGGGTCAACCAGCTTGGTATGGCCTTCGGGCTCTGGATCGAACCCGAAATGGTCAGCCCCAAGAGCGCATTGTACCGCGCACACCCCGACTGGGTCATCCACTTCCCGGGTCGCCCGCGCACCGAGAGCCGCAACCAACTTATTCTGAACCTGGGCCGCCCCGACGTGCAGGATTATCTGATCGCCCAGTTCGATCAGTTGCTCGCCAACCACAATATTCGCTTCATCAAGTGGGATATGAACCGCAATGTGAGCGAGCCCGGTTGGCCCGATGCGCCCGGCGCGCCCCAAGAACTCTGGGTGCGCTATATCGAGGGTCTGTACCGAGTGTGGGGCACGCTACGCAGCCGCCATCCCCAGGTGATCTGGCAAAACTGTTCGGGCGGCGGCGGGCGGGTGGACCTCGGCCTGATGCGCCTGGCCGACCAGTTCCAACTGAGTGACAATATTGACCCAACCCGCTTTTTGCTGATGCACGAAAGCTTCTCGCAACTCTGGCCGCCCGGCATCACCCATGCCTGGGTCGCCGATGTGCCCGAGCCCTATCTGAGCCTGCGCTTTCGCTTTCACGTCAGCATGGGTGGCGTCGTTGGCATTGGCGGCCACCTAGCCCGCTGGACAGCCGCCGAACGCGCCGAGGCCACCGCACTAATTGCGCAATACAAACAGATCCGCCCGCTGATTCATGGCGGCGAGCTCTATCGGCTGCGTTCGCCCCACGCTCATGCCTACTCGGCGCGGATGTATGTTGCACCCGACCAGTCCGAAGCGGTACTGTTCGCATTTCGCACCCACCTGCTACCCCGCACGCCGCTGCCCCCGCTTTTGTTACGCGGGCTTGATCCCACCGCTCGCTACCAGATCGAAGGTCAGCCGGCTTCACGTTCCGGGCGGGCCTGGATGCAGACTGGCTTGCAACTTGACCTCGCCAACTTCGAGAGTTGCATGTTGCGGATTCAGCGGGAAGCGTAGGGAGGCAGCCAGGGCTCATGCAACGATCCTGCTGGCAAACCTGGACACACTGCCGTGCCGTGGGCGTAAACGCCTCGGCTCTTGGGAAGCGAAGGCCACCTGCGTGGCCTGATGAGCCCGTGCAGGCGGGCGTTGCACTGTCAATCGCGGCTTCGACCCTTCGGCAAGCTCAGGGCATCGCAAGCTCAGCCTACGTCCCGTCCCAACGCATATCGCCCGACGTTGGCTGAGCCTGCCGAAGCCAACTCTCATCTCAGAAAACTTCGGTTATAGACTGCTATCCATATCCTGATCAAGGCTTACCCCTCATGACTGACCCCAACTGGACCCATACCGAGGCCACCCGCGCCCTCAATCGGCTGTTGCCCCGCCTGCGCAGCGAATTGGCCGAAGCCCGTACCGCCGATCCGACTGGCTGGACGCATTTCGAGGCCCGCCTTCAGCATGAATGGCCGCGCCTGTTTGCACTGCTGCTCCACCTGTATGGAAAGCGTTACGACTGTTTTTATCACCTCGAACAGATCCTGCTGGCGACTGGACGGGCCTGGGCCGAGCGTCCTGCCGATCTGCGGGCCTTGGATGTCCGCCGCGCCGCCCAACCTCAATGGTTTCAGCACCAGCGCATGCTCCTAATGACATATCGGATGTCATCCCAGCACCACTGGCCGACCGGCCATAGGATACTCAGGGGGACAACCCCGGTTTCTTTCCCCACCACGGGCCGACGGGCCATCGCATCCTCGGGGTGGCACCAATTACCGTTGATGCCACGTCATTCGCCCGGTCGCCTTCGTAGGGACGCAGCGTGCTGCGTCCCTACGCCAGTAAGCCTAACTCGCGTGCTCGCTTGAGGGCCTGGGTGCGCGAGGTCACTTCGAGTTTGGCGTACAGATTGTTGATGTGCTTTTTGACCGTTGCTACCGTGACCACCAGATGGGCCGCGATCTCTTCGTTGCGCAAGCCCTCACTGATCCAACGCAGGACCTCAAGCTCGCGGGGGGTGGGCGGCTCGACCAGGGCGCTCAGGCCATGCAAGGCCCGCGAGTCGGCCCGTAGGGCCTGGAGTGCCGCCAGTTCCTGGGAACTGAGCGACGTGGGCGGAAAGGCTGCTCGCACATGCTCGGCATAGGGGCGCACCCGTTCAGGGAGCGTACTATCCAGCAGTTCATCAAGCAAATGGGCCATGGGCTGACCAAGATCGACAAAAACGCGCACATACCGTTCGGGCGCGGCCAGGGCCAGCGTCTCGGCCAACATCGCCATAGCATCGTTGCGACTCCCAGCGGCGCGGTAGGCCAGCGCTGTCAAGGCTCCGATCTCGATCAACGAGGTGCCGCGCCCCTGGGCCTGAGCCAAGGCGCGCATGCGGCTCAGTAACCGCAGGCTCTCGCTGGGGCGTCCTTGCAGCATCCGCAACCAGGCCAGCGCCAGAAAATCCAACTCTTCCAGGTAACTCAAGGGAGCCTCAAGCTCAAGCTTGCGCTCTTGATCCCAGGCCGCCGCCGCTGGCAAATCGCCCATAGTCAGATCAAGCCGGGCCTGTTCGGCCGCCAGCCAGTGCGCCAGGCGCGGCACGCGGGTGGCCCGCGCATAGGCCAGGGCACCCGCCATGGTGGCCCGGGCCGCCACCGCCTGACCACGTGCCCACTGAACCCGGGCGAGCCCGATCGGTCCCATCAACAGAATCTCGACATTATCACCCTGCCGCCCTAACATCAAACCATCACGGAACAGCCGCTCGGCCGCATCAAGCTCGCCCCACTCGTAACGCAGCAAGCCCAACCCCACATAGGCCGTGCCCGCCACCGGGACTGGCCGCACTGGTGCCCCGGGCCGCCGGGGATAGAGCGCCGCACCATGCGCAATCGCATCTTCGTAAGTGCGGGCCGCGCGGTGCAACTGACCGGCGCGACCCTGGAGTTCGGCTAACTGGCGCAGCGCAAAGATCGTGATGATCGGCATCTGACCCGCCTGACCGGACTGGATCGCCTCGCGCAAGGCTGCCTCACTCGCCCCAAAATCGCCCTCTTGATAGGCCGCATTGCCCAGCATCAGCGCAACCACGCCCCGCACCAGCACACTATCATCGGGCAAGACGGCCAGGGCCTGGCGGGCCAATTCCACCGTCCGCGCCGACTCGCGGCGCACCCCGGCAATCGAAGCCTCGACGGCCAGCGCTTCACTGGCCAGGTTGCGGGGCGTGTACGGGGCCGAAAACGGGGCTGGCACATCAGGGTCGCCGGTATAGGCCGAAAGGGTCGCCTCGGCGGTAGACAGGGCCGCCCGGGCCTGATCAAATTGACCGGCCAGCGCCATGGCCCAGGCCGCAATCAGCCCCAGCGCCGGACGCGCTGCGACCAGATCAGCAGGCAACGCCGTCAACCAACTCCGCACAGTGGCAACTTCGCTGCGCAACAATAAGGGCCGGCCTTCACGCTCGATGATCACCGCTGCCGCCACGGCATCACCCGCTGCCAGCAACAGTTCGACCGCCGCAATCGGCATCGTATGGACATCGTACCAGGCTGCGGCCCGACGGCGCAGTTGATCAAGGCGGGTTGCATCTTCGCGGCGCAGCCGTTCGCGTAGAAACTCGGCAAACAGGGTATGGTAACGAAACCAGCGCCGCTCGGCATCAAGTGGTAGCAAAAACAGGCCTTCGGCTTCGATCTGGTCGAGTAGGTGCGCCGCCGTCGCGGTGTGCTGGGGCGTTGGGAGGGCGGGTTGCGGCGGATTATTGGCGATGGGCATGGTTGGTGCCGTAGGCGCATAACTGGCCTCACTCGGAGCCTCGCTTTCCGCCAACAAGGCGGCACACAGGTCGGCACAGAAGGCATCTAAGACACTGGTGGTGAGCAAAAAGCGTTGGATGGCAAGCGGTTGACGGCGCAAAACCTCGTCGGCCAGAAACTCGAACAGATGCCGCTGCGCCCCGGCAAAGCTCGCGATCTGACCCTGCGGATCGGCACTCCCTTGCAGCGAACGCGCCGCCAGGGTCAACGCCCCAACCCAACCCTCGGTTCTGGTCGCCAGAGCCTCGATCTCCAGCGGGGCAAGTTCGAGCCCCTGAGCCGCCGTGAGGGCCGCCACCTCGTCGGTGGTAAAGCGCAACTCGCTGGCCCGCAGTTCGGTCACCTGACCACGCAGCCGCCAACGCGCAATCGGCAACGGCGGTTCGCTCCGGCTCGCTACGACCACCCGCATACTTGGTGGCAGCTGATCGATCAAGAAGGCCAGATCGGCATGGATCGCGGCCTCACTCATCAAGTGATAATCATCCAAAACCAGCACTGCCGCCTGCTCACGGGTTTCTAACTCATCGAGCAACGCGCCGACCACGACCTCGGGCGGGGGCGGGGTGGGCGAACTGAGCATCGAGCGGGCGTGATCGGCCAGGCCTGGATAGACCGTATCCAACGCTGCCGCGACCCGCCCCCAGAAGCGCAACGGCAGACTATCCCGCTCGCTCAAGCCGACCCAGGCGACCGGCATCGGGGCTTGCGCCGCCCATTGGGCCAACGCCACCGTCTTGCCAAAACCGGCCGGGGCCACCACCAAGGTCAGGCGAGCCGGGGTCGCTGCCGTCAACGCTGCCCCCAAGCGGGTGCGTGGCACCATGCCCTCGGGCAAGCGGGGCGGGGCTTGATGAAACATGCCCCAGAACGAGAGACCGGCCTGGCTGGTTGGTTGCCGTGCCGGGGTTTCAGCTTCCCGGGGCACGGGCACGAAGGGTGTTGGGGTCGGGTTGGACGGAAGCGCCGGAGCGGGACTGGTGCCAACAATCGGCGCTGTGGCTTGCAGATCATAGCCCAGCCGCTGCAACTCCGTCAGCATGGCCTGGGCGTCGGCGAAGCGTTCCTCAGGGTGGTAGCGCATCGCCTTCAGCACCACCTGCTCAAGCTCGAACGGGATCGTCTGGTTATGTTCCGAAGGCAGGCGCAGCGTAGGATCGTACCGATCATCGCGGTAGGGCGGCTCGCACCCGGTCAACAGAAAATAGAGCGTGGCCCCAACTGCATAGACATCAGCCGCCGGGGTGATCTGCGCCTGCGGATTCTGCTGCTCGGGGGGCGAAAAACGTGGGGTGTAGGCCCGGACCACCGTCTGTTGGGCATCGTGCGAGATGCCGAAATCGAGCAGATAGATGCTGCCAGTTTCGGTATGCACCCGCAAATTGGACGGCTTGACATCACGATGCACGACCCCACGTGCGTGCAGATAGGCGAGGGCATCAAGGGTCTGGCAGATCCAGCGTAACGCCGTCGGGCGATCAGGCGGATCGGCGCGGCGCTCCGGCCCACTCAATACCAGATAGCTCGCCACATCGCGGCCAGGCACATACTGCATACTGATGCAGAGTTGCTGCTCGTAAAAGAAGCCCTCAAACACCTTGGGCAAACGCGGGTGATCCAGACTCAACAGAATCCGCAACTCGCTCAAGAGCGCATCTTGTTCGAGATCGGTTGAGGTCTTGCTCACTTTGAGCACAACTTCGTGGCGGCGCACGCTATCGTAAGCCAGATAGGTATTGCCAAAGCCACCCTGCGTGCTGATCACACGTTCAATCCGGTAGCGTTCTTTGATCGTCTGGCCAAGCGCGAAAGGCATAGATCGACCTGTTGTGGCGAAGGAGGCGGGAACCAACGGTAGCTGATCGGAACGCCAGCGGCACCGTGCCGTGCAAGGATCGCTGTTGCATGGCCCAGGCTGCACGCCTTGCGCTTCGTATCATACCCTATCTATCCCGTTGATGGGAGGGATGGCTTCGCGACTGTCCGAAACGATCCCGTTGCAATGGTATAATGGCCCGCCGTGAAGACGCCACCTCCAATGCGCCAGTTTTGGCCCCATGTCATCGCCCTTGGGCTTTATAGCCTGATGGCCCTGCTGGTCACCTACCCCCTCGCCCGTTACCTGACCACGCAGATTATTGCGAATGGCCCGGGCCAGGTTGATGGTTACCTGGGGATCTGGAATATCTGGTGGACGGCGCAGGCGCTCACGACGGGCCAGAATCCGTATGTGACGCCTCTGCTATTCCATCCCCAGGGGTTGGATCTGTTCTGGCAGACCCTCAGCCTGCCGCAGGGCCTGCTGGTGCTCCCGCTCATCCTGACCATCGGCCCGTTGCCAGCCTACAATCTGCTGATTCTGCTCAGCTTTGTGCTGGGTGGCTACTTCAGCTTTTTGTTCATTCGTCAGGCCCTGGCTCTGCGCGGTGATACGCTGGGCGAACTGGCCGCTCTGGTCGGCGGGGCGGTCTACGCCTTTGCGCCCTTCCATATGCAGAAGGTGCTCGATGCCCAACTCGAAGTGGCCTCAATCCAGTGGTTGCCGCTCTGGGCCTGGGCGACGCTGGCCCTGCTCGAACGACGACGCTGGCCGCTGGCCCTGCTCGCCGCCGCTGCCCTGCTCTGGGTTGGCCTCGGCACCTGGTACTATGGCCTGTTTACGCTTATGGCGACTGGCTTTATGGCCGGGTTGTGGGCGTTGCGGCATCCAAGCGAAGCCGCGACCGATCAGCGCGCATGGAACCTGCCCGGCCTGCCGTTGCGGCTCCATCCGTTGGTGCTGCTCTGGGGTTTTGTTCCAATTGTGATCTGGTTCCTGGTGATGCTGCCGCGCCTACTTGATCTCGCCCGCACTGGCGACAAACTGCTGGGTGATGCCCGCGTCGAGCAGCAAGACGCAATTGCCGACCTGATCTCGTTCTGGCTACCCAACCCGAACCATCCGCTCTGGGGGCCAGCCGTGACCGCCTACTACACGGCGATCCACCCCGGCGAGATCCTCTGGAATGTGTCGCTGGGGCTGGTTGGCACGATCCTGGCCCTGGTCGGCGTAGCAGTGGCATGGCGGGCGCAGTGGCGCTGGTTGGCGGCGGGCCTCTTTGCGGCGACCATGGCCCTCGGGGCCGAACTGGTGCTGGCCGGATGGCGTACCGGCATCCCCGGGCCGTATGCCCTGATTCGTGATCTGCCTGGGGTGCGTTCGAGCCACCGTCCCAACCATTTTGTGCTGATCAGCATCTTGACCACGGCACTTTTTGCGGCAGCTGGTCTGTATGCCATCCTGCAACAGCTACCGCGCCGCGCCGCCCCGTGGGCCACCGTTGCCGGTCTGTTAACGCTACTGGCAATTGATGGCTGGGTCGGGCGTCCGCCCATGTTCCAGCGCCCGATGCCGGAACCATACCTGGCCATGCCCGCGCCGAGCGGGGCTTTGTTGCCGATCCCCTTGCACCTGAATGTCTCGAATAGCGAGCATCTCTGGTACCAGACGGCGCATGGCTGGCCGATTGTGGGCGGCTTTATTGGCCGCGAGCCACCCTATCCCCTGGCTCGTTATGCCCCCGGGATAAGCGAACTGCGCTTCGGGCGCGCCGAACCCAACGATATTCTGAGTCCGGGTTGGCCCGAGTTGGCCCGCGAAACGCTGGCCGCCTACCAGATCCGCTATGTCGTCTTCCATCACCCGACCATGGGCGACTCGTTACCCGTTATGCAGGCCCTGATTGACGACATGGGCCTGGTGCGCACGGTCAACGATGAGCTCGTAAGCTTCTATCCCGTTCCCGAACCCGCGACGCTCCGCCCCCTGGCCTACCTGGGCAGTGGCTGGGGCAACCTCGAACAGGACGCCGGCCTGCGCTGGCGCTGGATGGCAGACAACGCCCAGATCATGCTCCTCAATCCCCAGCCCGAACCGCAGGTCGTGCGCCTGTCGCTTGACCTCGAAGCCTTCGCACAGGCCCGCCCCTTAACGCTGCGCCTTGGCACTGGTTCGCCGTTTACGCTTGAGGTTAGCCGCGAGCGGATGCAGCGCAGTCTGCACCTGATCCTGCCGCCCGGCGAGACTGTGCTATACTTAACCGCTCCCGCCGGGTCGCCGCCCGGTCAGCCCGAACGTCGTCTGAGTCTTGCCCTCATGGGGGTAAGGATTGAATAGAGTCGCGTACTTTCAACTATAGATCTATGACAGCAATAAACTCTTCGGCCCCTGTTCGTTTGCCCGCCTGGCGCACGGTCGTCTACGAAGTAGCCCTGAACGGCTGGCGCATTCTCCGCGAAACCGTCAACGATTTTAGCCTCTGGCGCATTATCGAATACCCCTGGGCCACGACGGCCCTCGATCTGCGCCGGGGCGACCTGGTGCTCGATCTTGGGTCGGGGACGTCTTCCTTCCCGCATATGCTGGCCAAGGAAGGCGTGAATGTGATTGTGCTCGAACTGGATGCGGAACGGGTGCGCTGGCAGTTGGCGAAACGACGAGCAACCGCCCGCCCTGGTGATGGACGCTTCTTCCCGATTGTCGCCAGTGCCACCGCCATGCCCATCCGCGATGGCAGTGTCGAGCGCGTCGCTGCGGTTTCGAGCCTCGAACACATTCCTGATGACGAGGCCGTCGGGCGCGAGTTGGGCCGCGTCCTCGCCCAGGGTGGCCTCGCCGCCTTGACCCTGCCCTATACCAGTCAGGGCCGCCACGACTTCTTCAAGGGGATTCGGCGCTTCCTGCCCGCTGGCCCCAATGCCTTCGTTCAGGAAGGCAAGCCAGGGTCGTTTTTCCGCTTCTATACCGACGCCGATCTTCAGCGGGTCTATGTGCAACCCTGGAACTTGGCCCTCGGTGAGTTGCGGGGCTTCGGGCGTTCGATCCTCAATGGGCGCTACCACGAGACCCGCCTGACCCGCTATTGGCGGCGGTTTGTGCTCAAGGATCTGGTGCTGGCCCTGACCGTCCATCCGCTCGAAGAACTGCTCGACCATAGCGATCCGCTGTATGTGATGTTTACGCTGCGTAAAGTGTGAAGCGCATCCCCTGGCGTGAATATGGGCTCGTGCTTGGCCTGGCACTCGTCTGTGCCGGGCTGATCCTGTTGGCGCAGCAGCGCTCGCCCCGCCTTGACCTGATCGCCAATGGCACGCTCGATGCAGGGCCAGCCTTCCTTGATGGGCTGTATGGCCCGGAAGTGCATCCTGACGGCTACGGGTTTCGCTGGACAAGTGGCGCTGCGCTGATCCAGTTGCGCGGAGCCTTCGATGCCGCGCCGAGCTATCTCGCGCAGGTGCGCTTGCGCGCCGAACATCCGGCAAGCCCGCAGCCGTTGAGCTTCCTGCTTGGGGGCCAAGCGGTAGCAACGGTGTTCCCAGAAACCCGGTTTCGTACCTACCACCTGCTGGTCGGGCCGTCAGATCAGGCCGGACGCGAATTGTGGGTCGCCCTCCACACCAACACCTTCCTGGCCCCCGACAATCCCCGCAAGCTTGGCGTGATCCTGACCGATGCCCACGTACGGGGCCTTGCCCAACCCAACCCAATGCTGGCCCTGCTCGCCGCACTGGCGGTGGTGGGCGTCTGGGCCATGTTACGACTTGGGGGCGCTGACCCGGCCTCGGCCCTGAGCCTGGCCGCATTGGGGTCGCTGGGCCTGGTGGCGCTGGCCGCCCTGCCGCGCCCGCCCGTTGTTCCCCCGCTGGCGCTGGCCGTGGTCGTCATCTTCGTGATCTTCGGGGCTGGCCTGGCGGCCCAGGGAGCCATGGCACGGGCGGCCCTCGCCGCGTTGGGGCTCCTCGTCGCCCTGAGTGGCCGCATCTGGGCACCATGGCTCTCCGACGATGCCCTGATCTCGTTCCACTACACCCAGAACTTCGTGCTCGGGCACGGGCTGGTCTACAACCCCGGCGAACGGGTCGAAGGCTATACCAACTTCCTCTGGACAATTATGGCGGTGCCGGTGATCGCCCTCGGGGGCGATGTAGTGCTCTGGGCCCATTTAAGTGGGGCCATCATCGGGGTGCTGATTGTGCTGCTCAGTTACCGGCTGGCCCTGGGCCTCTTGCCCGGCCCAGCCTGGGCCTTGATCGCCAGTCTGATCATTGCCACCAGTCAAAGCCTGCTGCTCTATACCGGGCGCGGCGCGGGCCTCGAAACGGGATTGTTCACACTGTTGGCCCTCTTGGCTACCAGTCGCTATCTGTCCAGTTGGGCCACTCAGCCCTTAAACCTCACTACGGCCGGGTTCCTCTTTGCGTTGACCGCCCTGACCCGCCCCGAAGGCGTGCTGCTCTTTGCGCTTACGACCGCGCACCTAGGGCTATGGCTCCTGTTTACGGCCCAGCCCGCCCCGTTGATGGCCCGGATTAGGGTGGCCATGCCAAGCCTGCTCTGGTTTGCAGGGGCCTTTCTGCTAATCTTTGGCCCTTACTTTGCCTGGCGTGTCTGGTACTACGGCGATCTGCTGCCGAATACATTTTATGCCAAAACCGGTGACGACCTGGCCCAAATCCTCCGTGGTTTCAGTTATGCGGCTGGCTTTGCGCTTACGCTGGGTGGCCCCGTGCTGCTCGTTGTGCTGCTACCCTGGTGGCGCACCTGGCGCACCGCCCTGGCCTCGTGGCGGGGCTATCTGTTGCCGCTGGTACTGATCTACAGCGCCTACATCGTTGCAGTCGGTGGTGATCACTTTCGCGGCGAGCGTTTTTTCGTGCCGCTCTTACCCTGGATCGCCATCCTGATCGCCGATGGTCTGGCCCGGCTCGACCAGATCCTGGCCCAGTGGCGGGGCATCAGACTGGCCCGGCTCGCCCTTGGCCTGCTGCTGAGTCTCGGGGTGAGTGCGGCGCTCCTTCGTACCGCGTTGCTCGACGAAACGATCCAGGGGCTCGACGAGAGTGTCTGGATCTGGCGTGATTTTGGCTGGTGGCTGGCCGATCATACCCCGCCGAGCGCCAGCATTGCCGCCGAGGCTGCCGGGGCGATTGCGTTTTACGGTCAGCGCACCACGATTGATATGCTCGGCCTGACGGATCGCCATATCGGGCGGCTCGAAATCGAAGGTATGGGCCAAGGCGTGGCCGGTCACGAAAAACGCGACCCGGTCTATGTGCTTGATGTGCGGCAACCAACCTATATTCCCCGCATGTGGGAGGCCTATTTTGGCGGATCTGCGGTACTCGAAGGGCCTTACCAATTGATTCGCGTAACGAGCCGCACCGGTCGTCAGATCGAGTTGTGGGAACGCGTGGCAATAGGAACCCGGTAGGGACGGTGGATGCGCCGTCTCTACCGGGTTTTGGAGGGTGGTGCAGTCAGGCACGGAGCGTAAGCGACGTGCCTGACTGCGTGGGGTGCGCCGGCGTGCGTCCCCGATCCCGCGTAGGGGCAGCCCATGTGGCTGCGCTGGGGGTACGCGCCGAGGCGGGGTGCGGCTGCGACATTCGGGTATTCGCGGCCACAATTCGCGGATGGCTGCGTGGGATGCCAGGAAATCACGAGACCTGGGTCTGACGG
>JBLWKA010000082.1:0-25893 GCA_048381555.1 Oscillochloridaceae bacterium umkhey_bin13 | reverse complement strand
TGCGCCACATCCGCCGTCCCATGTAAGGCCGAAGCATTCGCCATGCGTGGATCGTGTCCATACCGGTGATCCGGTGGCGAATGCTTCGGCCCTACGATGTCCACCATGCGATCCCGGCGCGGCCCGGGTGCGACCCGGCCAACGATACGCCATCCGCCGTCCCGGTGCGATCCCGGCCAACGATGCGCCATCCGTCGTCCCGGTGCGGTGCGGGCGGCGGCCCGGGTGCGATCCCGGCCAACGATGCGTGATCCGCCGTCCCATGTAAGGCCAAAGCATTCGCCATGCGTGGATCGTGTCCATACCGGTGATCCGGTGGCGAATGCTTCGGCCCTACGATGTCCACCATGCGATCCCGGTGCGTCCCGGTGCGATCCCGTGCGCCGACGCGATCTCGTGCGCCGACGCGATCCCGTGCGATGATGTCCACCATGCGATCCCGGCGCGGCCCCGATGCGATCCTGTGCGCCGACGCGATCCCGGCGTGATCCCGACGGCGACAAGCCAACATCACCTTACATACGCCCGCTCCTGATCACGCAGCAACGGCAACTCGAAGCTATCCCAAAGGGCCTGGTAGCTGGCTTCGATGATGTTTTGCGAGGCCCCAATCGTGGCCCAGCGCTCGTCGCCACGGGCGCTTTCGATCAGGACGCGGGGTGTCGCCGCCGTGCCACGATGCTCGTCAATGATGCGCACTTTGTAGTCAACTAGGCGCACCTCGGCCAGGGTTGGATAGTGGGGCAGCAGCGCCTTGCGAATCGCCCCGTCCAAAGCATTGACCGGCCCCTCGCCTTCGGCAGCCGTGTGCATCAGTTCGTCACCGATCCGGACTTTGACCGTGGCCTGCGAGGCGATCCCGCGGTCGCCGCGTTTTTCGACAATCACCGTGAAATCAAGCAACTCAAACGGTGGTTGATAATCGGTGGCACTGCGGCGCACCAGCATCTCGAAACTGCCCTCGGCCGCCTCAAACTGAAAGCCCCGGTGTTCCAGTTCTTTGATGCGCTGCAGGAGTTGCTGCTCGCTACCATTCAGGTGCAAGCCCAACTCGTCGGCGCGCATGCGCAGATTGCCGCGACCCGCCAGTTCGCTGACCACGACCCGTTTCTGGTTGCCAACCAGGGTGGGGTCAATATGCTGGTAACTCGATTCAAGTTTCGCGATTGCGGCCACATGAATCCCGCCCTTGTGGGCAAAGGCGCTGCGTCCAACATAGGCCGCATGCTGGTCAGGGTTCAGGTTGGCGATCGCCGCAACCACGGCCGATACTTCGCTCAGGCGGGCGAGTTGGTCGGGGCGCACACATTCGTACCCCAACTTCAGTTGCAAGTTGGCAATCAACGGGATCAGATCCATGTTGCCGCAGCGTTCGCCGTAACCGTTGATTGTGCCCTGCACATGGCTGGCTCCGGCCTCGACCGCGGCCAGCGCATTCGCGACCGCCAGTGCTCCATCGTTATGGGTATGAATGCCAAGCTGCGGGGGTGCGGCTCGCTCAAGCGCCAATTGGGTCAGATGTTGCTTGACTACCCCTGTGACTGCGGCGACCTCGTTGGGCAGGGTACCACCATTCGTATCACAGAGCACCACGACGTCGGCACCAGCCGTCACCGCAGCAGTCAGGGTCTGGAGCGTATAGGCCGGATCGAGTTTATAGCCATCAAAAAAGTGCTCGGCGTCGTAGACCACTTCTTTGCCCATGGCTTTGAAATAGACGACCGTATCGGCGATCATGGCCAGATTTTCGGCCAACGTAGTTTCGAGCACCTGGGTCACATGCAGGGTCGAACTTTTGCCGACCAGCGTGACTACCGGGGTCTGGGCCGCAACCAGGGCCTGAACATTTGCATCTGCCGCACAACTGACCCCGGCGTGGCGGGTACTGCCAAAAGCGGCAAGCCGAATCTGGCGCAGGCCCAGGTTCGGCACCCGCTGAAAGAACTCGGCGTCCTTGGGGTTCGAACCGGGCCAACCACCCTCAAGGTAATGCACACCGAGTTCATCCAGTACGCGGGCGATCTTCAGTTTGTCTTCACACGAAAACGCGAGCCCCTCACGCTGTGCGCCATCACGGAGGGTCGTATCGTAGAGCGCAATATGCACGATGTAGCTCCTTTACCGTTACCTTGCGTTGCGAGGCAAGCGTAACGCACAAAGGGCCGATCATGCAAATTAGCGTCCGGCTGCGCCCACCATGCGCGAACGGGGGCGGGTCAACAGGTAGAAGTGGGCACTACGGGCGGCCCGCGCCCCATCGCCAATCGCCGCCAGCACCTGTTCGCCCTCGGGGTGGGTCACATCACCCGCCGCAAACAGCCCCGAAACACTGGTGGCAAAACCACGATCAACCTGAATAAAACCATCGGCACTGGTGCGGGCCATATGGCCGACCAGGCTACTGGCCGGTTCGCAGCCAAGATCAGCAAACGCCGCGTCAACAATCAGATTCAGGCGCTGCTCGCCACAGACCAGCAGCAGTTCGCAGCCCTCGTCCAAGGGACGCACTTCGTGAACCTGAAAGCCGGGAAAAAGTTCGATATTCGGACGGCGCTGCACCAGACTGAGCGGCACGCTATCACTCGAAGGCGCATTCGGCAGCACCAGCGCAACCTGGCGTGCGCGACTCGCCAGATCGGCCGCACTGTACAGGGCCTGCTCGCTATCGCCAATCACCGCAACCGATTTATCAGCCACATCGGCGGCGCGACTGGTACGGCCATGGCCGAGCCCTTGCACCAATTCAGCCCCTGGCACCCCGGTCAAGCGCCGTGGTGCGGCCCCGGTTGCCACAATCACTGTGGCGGCCGCAATTGGCCCAGCCTGGAGCGTTTGAACCAGAAAGTGCTGACCAAGCTTTTCGACGCGCATCACCTGGTCACTCAACACCCGCCCAACCTGGCGACTCAACTGACGCTCAAACAGGCGCACCGCCGAACTCCCGATCAACTGGCGCTCTTCTTCTTCGGCGTCGGGATAATCAAAATGAATCAGAATATTGCCAAGCGAATAATCAAAGTCGGCGGCGGCTATGGGTTCAACCCGGCCCCCAATTCGATCACTAATCAGTAAAAAATCAATCTGCTTGCCATGGGCATACATCGCCGCCGCCTGGCTTGCCGCACCACCACCGATGATCACCAGATCATACATTGCTGATCCTCCTGGATAAGGCCGGGTATCACACCCACAGCAAAACACACGTCGCCAAACCATCATGGCGACACTGCGCATGGTGGGCATACTCGCATCTCCTACGGGAATGGGCCTATCCTAGCACGAGATTGCTTCGAGATGTCAAATTTTTAACTCTCGATAGCTTATTGATATCAATATATGACATGACGCACTGCCCTGGCATAAGCAGGCCGCAGCCAACTAGCCCGATCGTTTCATGCGCGGCAACAGAAAGGCCAGGCCTAAAAAGAGCACCCCAAGGCCGATTGCGCCGAAGCCAGCCATTGCCACCAGCGAAGCCAACGCACTGCGGGTATCAAAAGCCGGCGAACGCTGCACATTGCTGTAGTCGGTTGGTGGGCGATCCGTCACGCCCCTGGCCCGCATCGCCAGCCCCTCTGCCACCTGTTCAAGCGTCCCAAAAACCGTCGCCAGCGCACCTGGACGCTCGCCCGACACGAACGGCCCCTCAAGTGTCTGCCACCTCGCGTAGCCAAAATTGATCTCGTAGTTGCTATTCACCACTGCGAGGCGCCCGTCATCAAAGACCAGTTCAAAAGGCGGCGTCTCCAGGCGGAGGTTTGAAGCCGGATCGTCATAGCTCGTATAAACTCGATAGAGCGCGAGTTCACGCGCTTCAGTTCCGCTCGAAGACGAGATCGTAAACGTCGTCGCCGGGGTATCCTCGGCAATCCGGGCCGCAAAGACCACCGGTTGGCCCGGTGGTACCGCCTGCAGATCGGCCAGACTACGCACCAGTTGATAGCGAATGGGCGCGTTTGATGCCGGCACCGGTGGTGTTTGGGCCGCCTCAAAGAGTGCATTGGCACCAAAGAGCAGCATCAGGCCGCCAACAAGCCCAACGATCCCCAGCACCCGTAACACCTGCCCCTGCATGGTGTAGCCTCCCCGTGTCAACTCAACAACAACAAAATCACCTGAGCGCAAATAATTTTGGCGATGGTGGCAACTGGGTAAACAGTGGTATAGCCAATATTGGGCAGATCATTCTTGGCCTGTTCGCTCGCAAAGGCCAGCACCGCCGGTTGGGTCTGCATCCCGGCCAGCATGCCAATGCACAGCCCAAAGGGAATCTTGAGCAACTTATGGCCCACCCAGAGCAAACTGAGCGCCACGGTACAGGTGATCAACGCCCCGGCCACAAAGATCATAATGCCACCATCAGCGAAGGTGGTCACAAAACTGTAGCCCGAACGGGTGCCAACCCCAGCCAGAAACAGGGTCAAGCCCACCTGGCGCAAGGTCAGATTCGCACTGTAGGGCAGGCTCCAAACGATGGGGCCCGTCCGCTCCAACCAGCCCAGGATCAGGGCCACAATCAGCGGGCCACCGGCAAACCCGAGGGTAAAGGACAGACCACCCGGCAAAGGGATTGGCACCATGCCCAGCAACAGGCCGAGCGCCAGCCCCAAACCCAACGAGACTACATCAATTTCGGAGAGGTGGCGGTACGAGTCGCCAAAATATTTGCTGACCGACTCCAGATTTTCGCGGCGGGTCACCACCCGCACCCGGTCACCCAATTCGAGGATCGTATCACCATGGGGCAGCAGGTCACTGTCGCCCCGGCGCACCCGCGTAATGATCGCACCCTGGGTATGGGGCAGATCCAGTTCACGCAGCCGCTTGCCCGCCACGGCGGGATTCGAGACAAACACCCGCCGGAAGTCAAGCGTATGACGATCAAGTTCGAGTTGTTCGGGGGCCAGTTCGCCCATGGTGGCAATCACCCGATCCACCTCGTCCACATTGCCAATCACACTCACCAGGTCATTCAGGCGCAGATACGCATCACTCGTCGCAATGCTCGGGTGGCCGTCGTGCTGAATCCGCCCAAAGACCACATCCCAACCCATCGAGCGGATCAACTCGCCCACATTGCGCCCATCCATTTCGGGGCGGGTGATGCGCACCGTACGATTGACGAGATTCTCTTGCGTGGCGCCTAATTCGGGCTGATTGCGGGCTTCGGTGGCATAATCAACTTTCCAGACCCGCTGCAGCAGATAGATCGCCAGGATCATGCCCAACACGCCCATCGGGTAGGTCACCGAGTAGCCTACCACCGGTTCGGCCAACAAGGCATCACTCAACGGCTCAGGCGCACTCCGCTTGAGTTGTTCGATCACCCCGGCCAGCGCTGGCGTATTGGTCAGGCTGCCCGCAAATATACCCGCCGCAATTGGCGCACTGACCCCAGTCAGCCAGGCCGCTGCCACAGTCAGGCCAGCCCCAAACAGAATTGCACCCAGCACCAACAGGTTGTCGCGCAGACCCTTGCGCTGCAACGAGGCAAAAAAGGTCGGGCCGCTGCTCAGGCCAATGGTATAGACAAACAACACCAACCCCAACAGGTAGATAATCTCGGGCAGGCGCAACTGCGGATCAAGCGCTCCAAAGGCCAGGCCCACAAACAGCACTGCGGCCACACCCAGGCTCACGCCCCCAATCCGAATGCGCCCAAGCACATAGCCAATCGCCGAGACCACAAACAGCAGCAGCAGCGGATTCGCAATCAGTAACTCGATCATGGAACTCCTCACATAGGCAGGGCTGAGGGATCATGGAGCGCACCAATGCATGCTTCGTAGTGATCTTTGTCATTCCGAACGCAGTGAGGAATCTGCACTGATCGCCAGTGAAGACCCCTCACTGCGTTCGGGGTGACAGGGAAGCGGCAAACCTGCACTATTCTCGCCCCATTCAATAGCCCCGGCGGAGTATGGTATCATACCTCTGCACACGTGATATGCAAGTTACGCAAGAGGAAAACGATGATAACCGAAGACTTGGTGCGCGCGGCACTCAAGAATGTGATTGACCCGGAGATCGGGCTCGATATTGTCAACCTCGGACTGGTCTATCGGGTAGATGTGATCGATGGTGGCAACAAGGTAGACATTGATATGACCCTGACCACGCCAGCGTGCCCGGCCGGGCCGCAGATCATTGATCAGGCCCGCCGCGAAGTCATGGCCCTCGGCGAGGTCTACAAGCACCTCGAGGATGTCAAGATCAATCTGGTCTGGACACCCTTCTGGAACCCTTCGCTGATGAGCGAAGAGGCCCGTGACGAGTTAGGCTTCTTCTAGTTCACGCAGCGCCTCGACGCCACCCTGCGCATAAGCGAGCCAGGCTGCTGCTGGTTGAGGACGATCCTGCTGAGTTGCGAGATCGGCCTCCCAGCGAGCCAGTAATGGGGCGATCAGGAGTGCGGGATCGCCGGTCGCCCCACGCAAAGTACGGCTGGCGGCCCGTAACGCCACCAGTCGACCCTCATAATATTTGGCGCTGCCGAGCGGCTGTCCCGCTTTGCTCAGTTGGCAGAGATTGCCGCCGCCGGTTTGTGCCATCAGCGCCGCTTCGGCAGCAGCGATCAACTGCGCCAGCCGTTCTTGCATACGCTTATACCCATACCATTGATACTGCCGCGTTGCACAACGCGCTAGTTAGCGTTGCGCTGCCCTGCGGCGCAATCCAAAATCCAAAATCTAAAACCCAAAATCGGCTTACCCTCCACGTGCGGTCAGAAATACCAACTCGCTGATCGCCGGGTTGGCCGCAAAAACCGTCCCCAGTTGATCAATTGTGGCTCCCAGACTGATCGCCAGCGCCACTGGGGCCAGCAGATCGGCCGCGTGTGGGCCAACCGCCACCCCACCACGCACCCGCCGATCCTTGGCATTGTAGCTCAGTTCGATCCAGCCTTCGGTTTCACCAAACAGGTGAGCCTTCAGCGCATCGGACTGGGGGGCACGCACTCGCAAGAGGGCTTCGGCTGGATCATCGAGCACGCCAACCTGAGCCAGTTCGGGATCAGTGTAGACGGCGTGAATGATGGTTTCGGGGCGGTAGGGCGCTACCGTTAGACCGGCAGCGTGCTGCCCAGCAATCCAGCCCTGGGCCATCGCCCGATTGGCCAGCATCGGACCACCGGCGGCATCGCCCACGGCATAAACCCCCGGTATGATGGTACGCCCATAACTGTCTACCACCAGCGTACCATCAGCCTGAGGCTGAAGATCAAGCATGCTTAGGTTGAGGCGCTGCAGATCAGGGGTTCGCCCAAGCGCCAGAAACGCCATTGCGGCAGTCGCACTGCTGCCATCAGCACAGTTTACGGTTACGCCAGCCTCGTGGATCTCCAGTTGCGTGGCAGGCGCACCAATCCGTACCGTTACCCCGCGCAGCGCCAGGGCCAGCACCAGCGCCTGGCCTGCATCAGGATAAAATTGGGGTAAAACGCCAGCCGGGCCAACCAGCCAGGTCACGCGCACTCCCAACCGACTAAAGAGGGATACGAATTCGCTGCCCGTCACACCTCCACCGACCACAATGATGTCAGGTGGCAAACTGTCCAGACTACTCATAAAACGTGGAGCCAGCACCCGCTTGCCATCAGGACGCAGACCGGGTGGAAAACGTGGCACCGAGCCGGTGGCAATGATCACGGCCTCGGCTTCAAGCAGGCGCGGTGGCTGATCGGCAGCGGTCTGTACCTGCAATGCTCCTGGAGCCGTAAACGCAGCCTGACCCTGGAGAACTTCCACCCCCAGACTCGCGAGCCGCGAGCCAGCCTCGGCACTCCAGGCGTTGGCTGTCGCCTGAATGCGGTTGCGCACCAGAGCAGGACTGACCTCGTGCGGCCCATGGCCCACCAGACCACGACCTGCGGTTGTATCGATCGTTCCGAGCAGATCAGCCGCGCCGATCCAGACCTTGCTGGGTAGCAAACTATCCCAACCGGCGCGTCCACCTAATGGCCCCTCACTGATCAAGGTCACCCTTGCCCCGGTTCGCGCTGCCGCACTGGCCGCCTCGATCCCCGCCGGCCCACCGCCGATCACTGCTACCCGTCGGATCATGCGATCTCTCCTCCGGTGCCACCAGGAGCACAGCGCTGGTGCTTGTTCCCGCAGCCCGTATGCTGGGCGAACTAGGTTCTCCTGGCCCACCAATAATCCTATCTGCCAACCCGATCCTGAGGCAATTCTTCTCGATCACAACGGCGAGCTATTGCCCAGGCCCACCAGTAACCCTGTCTGCCAACCCGATCGTACCCGGGGTTATACCGATTACCGTTAGCCATGCCGCATTGCCGACCTCTCCCCCAGCTCCCTCTCCGCTGCGGAGCGGGGGGAGCCGCGCAGCGGCGGGGGTGAGGTTTGCGGCATACGTAATAAGGAATTGGTATTAGATGCCCAAACTATCGATAAAGTTACCACTAACTCCTCAGCCTTCATCACCAGACAGCAGCAGGCGCAACAACGGATTGGGAAAGCGGCGGATCGTGGTAAGCGCATAGAAGACCTCAGCCAGACCAGGTAACTCGGCGAACTCGACGAGGCCACCGCTATCAAGCTCATCCTTGACCACAATCGGTGGAATCACCGCCAGCCCACGATGTTCGCGGGCGACCAGGCGCAGCATCGCCATATCGTCAACCTCGGCGGCAATCTGCGGGTGGATCCCCAGCCGGTTGATCAGCGCATCAAAGCCAGTCCGAATCGTGGAGCCCGCCCCAGGCAGCACCAGGGCTTCGTGACGCAGTAACTGTTCGAGCGGTAGATTGCTCCGGCGCGGGTCTGGTTGCCCAATCAGACCGACCGGTTGCTCATCAATCACGTGGATCACCCAGGGCGTGCTGTGATCGCGCAAGGCAATTGTATTCGCAAGTACGATGTCCAGATCATAGCTTTTCAGGCTTCCAAGCAGTTCGTCCAGAGTGCCAGACCGAATGATCACCTCCACCTCGGGATGGGCCAACAGACTACGCAAAAACTCGAGTTGAAAATTTCGCGATAGCGTTGCCAACGCCCCCACCCGCAGAATCTTGCGCTGGGGTGCTTCACGTTTGCCAAAGGTGCCAAGCAGTTCATCGCCCTTGGCGAAGATCGCATCCGCAAAGTCGAGCGCCACATGACCAGCTTCGGTCAAGATCAGCCGTCGCCCGACTCGCTCGAACAGCGGTTGCCCCAGATACTCCTCTAACGTATTGATCTGCATCGAGAGCGCTGATTGAGCGATGTCATGCTTTTTGGCCGCCCGGGTCAGGTTCCCTTCGTGCGCCACGATCCAGAAATAGCGCAGGTGATGATAGTTTAACATCTGTGCTTACGTGGTAGTGCCGCTGAGAAGGCCGCTGATGCTCGTTCCGAGCGACGAAGCGACAATTACACCATCCTCGGTCTTCCCTGTGCCTCTGATCTAAAAATAGCCGATTGATCGATAACCGCTAACGTGTGGAGCTTGGTCGCTCTGTCATGCCGCAGGGTCTGCGCAGTCCATAGATAACAGTGGTGAATACCAGCCATCCGGCTCAGATCCTCCTCCTAAGTATGCCAGATTCATGATCCAGGCGCATCCCAAAACCATTCTATCAAATAGAACAATAATGTCTGATACATATAATTTTCTGATTACTCCCGGCATGCTACCATCAAAATACCGAGCAAGTAGTAAAAGTGAAAAGGAGCGACGGTATGGATGGTGTACTGGCGAGTACGCTCGCGCTGGTCGGGTATCTTGCGCCCCTGGCCCTGGCAAGTGTAGCCCTGATGGTCTCCCTGAACCTGGTTCGTTCGGTCGAGGTGATCTTTCAGCTTGGGCGCGCAGTTGGGATTGCGGCCTTCATCCTGGCGCTCGCCATCAGTGGCCGCGTCTTCAGCGCTGGCCCCATGGTCAGTCCCGTCCTCGGCATCGGTGATATCGGTCTGTCCCTGCGCCTCGATGCCTTGAGTGTCGTAATGACCTTGCTGGTCACCTTCCTTGGCACGCTCTTGATCCAGTTTAGTCGCAACTATCTTGATGGTGAACCGCGCCAGGCGATCTTCTTCAGCCGTCTCTACCTGACGATCGGGGCTGTGCTGTTGATGATTAGCGCTGGCAACCTCTGGCAACTGGTGCTGGCATGGATCGGGACCAGCCTGGCCTTACATCAATTGTTGATCTTCTACCCTGAGCGGCCACGGGCAATCCGCGCCGCCCGTAAGAAGTACCTCACCGCCCGGCTTGGCGATCTTAGTCTCATTGGGGCCGCCGTGCTCCTGGTACAGGCCTTCGGTACCACCGACCTTGGGACGATCCACACCGCCGCCAGTGCCGCCCTCGCCAATGGGACTGCCCCACTGAACGCGAGCCTTGCCGCCCTGTTGATCGTCGTTGCCGCCGCCCTCAAGTCGGCAATGTTCCCCTTTCATGGCTGGCTGCTTGAGGTGATGGAGACGCCGACACCCGTCTCGGCCCTGCTCCATGCCGGGCTGCTCAACGCAGGGATCTTCCTGGTCGTGCGCTTCGGCGAACTGGTCTTTCTCGCCACCCCGGCGCTAATCCTGATGATTGTACTCGGTGGGATGACCGCAATCATCGCCTCCTCGGCGATGATCACCCAGAGTAGCGTCAAGGTTTCGTTGGCCTACTCCAGTCTGGCTCATATGGGCTTTATGCTGATGATGTGTGGCTTTGGAGCGCATTCGGTTGCAATTATGCACCTGATTGCCCACTCGCTGTACAAAGCCCACGCCTTCCTCTCCTCGGGCAGCATCATCGAGTATGTCCAGAATACTGGCACCCAGAAACTCACTACCGTACCCCATCCGTCCAGTCTGCTGATCAATCTGGTGGTCTCAGTCGGAATCTTCCTGGGTGTCGCCACCGCACTGGGCATTGATGTTACCAAGCGTCCCGGCGAAACGGCGCTGATCACGATCTTTATGATCGCTGTCGCCTATCTGCTCGTGAAGGGCTCTACCGGTAAGCGTTCGCTGCCATTGATCGGACGCACGACCATGATGGCGGTGATGGTCACCCTCGCCTTCTTCACGCTAGAGTTGCTGGCCGCCGCGTTACTTGGCACAACTGTTGCCGTCTTCCCCACCCCCGATACGCCCACCCTGATCGCCATCGTGCTCGCCGTGCTCGCCTTCGCCCTGGTCACGCTGCTCAGTGCCATCCTGCCGACCCTGGTTTCCCGTCCGGCCTGGCAGGCGTTCTATGTCCATCTGAAGCACGGCTTCTATGCCAATGCGCTCTTTGACCGCTTGATGTATACGCTACGGGTGACGCGTTAACCGTAACCTGATGACGACGAGGAGGATCTTCCAATGACTCTGCAACCGGCGACGATCACGACCAGGCCCGTAGCGATCACGGTTGGGCCAACCCAGACCTACACGCCTGAGACGATCCGGGCTGCGGTCTACCGGGCCGAACGACGGATTGCGCCCCTCTGGCCCCTACGCTATTTTGTGGCGGTCAACCCCTATCTTGGCCTGCTCGATCAGCCCTTCGAGCAAGCGGCCGAACTGTTGGCACGCCGGGCCGGGGCCCAGATGACCGCACCACGGGCCTTCTATGCTCAGGCCATTCGTGATGGGCGCATCACTGAAGCCGATCTGGCCGCCGCCCTGGCCGAAACCAAGCCGGCAACTAGCCCAACCATGGACGTTGCTGCCCTCAGACATTTTGCCCTGCACCATCAAACCGCACCGCAGGTCACCCCGCTGCCAACGGTTGCCGATGTGGCCCATTCCATCACCGGGATCAACCTGCCTGACTTGGTCACCGAGGCGATCTCGACCTGGGCTGGCAGCTATTTTGATCGGGGTCAGGCCTACTGGCCTTCGCCCTGGGCCGACCGGCCAGCCTATGCGGCCTGGCGCGCCGAGGCCCGCCATGATCGCACGCCGGAAGTGCGGGGGGTTCAGGCCTTTCGCAAGACGCTGCGCGAACTGCCAGAAACCGCCCTTGAAACGATCAGGGCTGCGGTCGAGATGCTGAATATTCCGGTCGAGGGGCTTGATGCCTATCTGCACCGGCTCTTGCTGAGCATCCACGGTTGGGCCAGTTATGCCCGCTATGAGCTGTGGGAAGCCGAACTCTATGGGCGCGAAGATCAGACCCTCACCGATCTGCTGGCGATCCGCATGGCCTGGGAAGTGGCCCTCTTCAATAGTTTTGCGCACAATGGCCTGGTGGAAACCTGGCATATCCAGAAGCACGAACTGAGCAACGAGCGCCTCGATCCCGCCACGCAGCGCCTGCTTGCCAATGATCTGGTGCTACAACGGGCCCTGGAAAAGGCCTATCAGCGCCAACTGTTTGGGCAACTCGGCAGTGCGATGCCAATAAACCCGACCGAGCGCAAGCGGGTGCAGGCCATCTTTTGCATTGATGTGCGTTCCGAGATCTTCCGACGGGCCGTTGAGACCGTGACGTCTGCGGTGGAAACGCTGGGCTTTGCAGGCTTCTTCGGCTTCCCTATCGAATATGTGCGCCTCGGGGCGACTCACGGCGGGGCTCAATGCCCTGTCCTGCTGACCCCGCAATGCGTAATTACCGAAACGGTGCGCGACACCACCGAAGCCGAGGTGGCTGCCATCACGGCCAGACGCACCCTTCGGCAACAGGCGGCCAAGGCATGGCGTATGTTCAAGTTTGGCCCGATTTCGTGCTTCGGGTTTGTGGGGCCGGTTGGCCTGGCCTATCTTAAGAATCTGGTGCAGGACACTCTTGGGCGCGGTCGGCCTGTGCCTCACCCGGCCACCTTCGGCCTGGATCACGCCACTGCTGAGCGGCTCGTTCCGAATCTCGAGCCAGCCACGCTTGCTGGAAGGACGGTTGGCATGACCCTCGAGCAGCGCATCAACGCCGCTGAGGGCGGCCTCAGGGCAATGTCACTCACCAGCAACTTTGCACGCCTGGTACTGCTGGCAGGTCACGGCTCGACCACAGTGAACAATCCCCACGCCACCGGCCTTGATTGTGGGGCCTGTGGTGGGCATACCGGCGAGGCGAACGCCCGCGTTGCGGTGCAGATCCTGAATGATCCTGCCGTACGCGCCGGTCTGAAGGAGCGTGGGATACACATCCCTGACGATACGATCTTTGTTGCTGGACTGCACGATACTACGACCGATGATGTGACCCTGTTCGACAAGAGCACTATTCCGGCCACGCACAGCCGTGATCTGCAACAACTGGAGGCCGATCTGGCCGCTGCTGGTGAACTGGCTCGCATGGAACGGTCAGCCCTTCTGAAGATCGCGCCCGACATGCAGGTCAGTCAGGCCGTACGTCAGCGCAGTCAGGACTGGTCACAGGTGCGCCCTGAGTGGGGCCTGGCAGGCTGTGCTGCCTTTATCGTCGCCCCCCGCGAGCGCACCGCCGGGATCAAACTGGATGGCCGTTCGTTCCTCCATTCCTACACCTGGCAGCAGGACACCGGCTTTGGGGTGCTGGAATTGATTATGACCGCCCCGATGATCGTCGCAAGCTGGATCAACCTGCAATACTACGGCTCGACCGTTGATAACCAGTTCTTCGGCAGCGGTAATAAAACGCTGCATAACGTCGTCGGCACACTTGGGGTGCTTGAAGGCAATAGCGGCGATCTACGGGTTGGGCTGCCCTGGCAATCGGTGCATGATGGCGAGCGCTACATCCACGAACCCACCCGGCTGCATGTGCTGATCGAAGCGCCCATCGAAGCGATGACCGCGATCATTGCCAGACACGAAGTGGTGCAACAGTTGCTCGATCACGGCTGGCTCAAACTGTTTGCCCTTGATGCCAATGGCAAGGTGAGCCACACTTATGCCGGTAAGCTCCGGTGGCAGGCTTGCTAAGACCAGGTCGTTGATCTCGCCCTGCCAACACGCCGGGGCCGCTGTACGCAGCGGCCCCGGCGTGTTATCGTGTACCCTAGATCTTAGGCTACCAACGCGGGCAGTTCAAAGGTTTCCAGCAAGGTCAAACCGAGCCGCTCGGCCAGAAAGTCGCTCAACGCTTCGCTATCCGGGAAACTCACCACCAACTCGTCGTCCCCATCGCGGTAGGCGACCCGCCAGAGTTGACCCAGTCGCTCGTCCTGCCACACCCGAATATCTGGCTGTAACTTCAGACCCTGCTCCATGATCATCTCCTTTGTGCTCCTCATCGTGTCCGGCGAGGCGTCTCCTCACACCTCACAGATCGTTCTATTCTGCATGACGTACTGCCAAAGCATTTGGTTCTGCCCGTTGATGAGATCATGATGAGACTGTGGTTACAATGCTGAGCCGTCGCAACCAAACGCCACCCCACGCCACACCGTCGGCCCCGCGCGGGCTCTGGGCGACGGTGCATGCGGCTGCGGCCCGTCCCGCCGAAGCCAAAGGGCTATACGCGGCGCTCACGAATCAGGCCAATCGCAAACGGCGCGAACCCGATGGCACCGGGATCTGGGCCGGGTTGACCCTGCGCTCCGATCCGGCCCGCTACCGGCCCAAACGCGCCGAAGGGATTGTCGAAGAGACGATCACCGATGGCACCGAGGATCTGCTGGTGCTGCGCAGTCCGCTCGGTCGCTACGCCCGCCTGACCCCGGTGGAAGCGGCGCTCTGGCGGGCTATGGATGGCGAGCGTACCGCTACCGAGTTGGCAACCATAGCGTTTTTGCAACACCGCCAACTGGTGCTGGTGCCGAAATTGGCCCAGGGGCTGCGCCGCGATGGCTTTTTGGCCGATCCCCATGTCGGGCTGTATCAGGGGCTGATCAACCGCCAACGCGACCATGGCCTGGCCGGGTGGGGCCGTCGCCTGACCCGCGTCTTGCGCTCGCACGCGTTTGCCTTGCCTGGGGTCGATCGCCTGGCGGGTGGGTTCTACCGGGGCGGTGGCTGGCTGCTCTTTACCTGGCCGGTGTTGGCCCTGCTTGGTCTGCTCAGTCTGGTTGGCGCGGTGGCATTCGTAAACATCGGCCAAGGTGCCCAACCCTACAATCTGGTTGATGCTGAACAACTCGGCCCGAGCCTGCTGGCGCTCTGGGTAGCGCTGCTCGTCTCGTTTGTGTTGCACGAACTGGCCCATGCGCTGGCGGTCAAACATTTTGGGCGTACCGTACTGCGCGGCGGCGTGATGATCTATTTTGGCATGCCCGCCGCTTTTGTTGATACGAGCGATATCTGGTTGGCTGGGCGCAGACCTCAGATTCTGGTCTCGTTAGCTGGACCGCTCTGCGACCTGACGGTGGCTTCGGTCGCCGCAATTGCCGCCGCGCTCTTGCCCACAGGAATGGTAGGCGAAGCGGCCTATCGCCTGGCGGCTGCCAGTTACCTTGCCGCGCTCTTCAACCTGAACCCGCTGCTCGAACTTGATGGCTACTATATGCTCAGTGACTGGCTGCGCCTGCCCAATTTGCGACGGCGGGCGCTCCAGTTTATTGGTGGCCCGCTCTGGCAGAAGCTTCAGACTGGCGCTCGCCTGAACCGCGACGAGTGGATTTTTACGCTCTATGGGCTGTTTGCGGCAGCCTACACCGTGCTGGCCGTCGGTCTAGCCTTGGTCTTCTGGCAGGGTCAGTTGATCGAGTTGATCACGGCGCTCTGGGCGCGCGGTGATCTGGCAGGCATCCTTGCCGCGCTTGTGATTGTGCTGGCGGTGGTCTTGCCGATCGGGCTGGGCCTGGTCGTGGCAGCCTGGGGTCTAGTCGCCGCCGGGGCGGCCTGGGTCGGGCGACGCGGCTACGGGCGCAGTCCATTCGTAGTCTCGCTGGCGCTCGCTGGCTTGGCCCTGGCCCTGGCCCTGCTCCCGCTGCGCTACGGGGTGACGGTCGAAACCAAACTGATTGGCCCGCTGCTCTGGTTGGTGGCCCTAGCCGCCCAAATGACCCTGCGTGCCGATTATCGGGGGGCCGCGATCGCCCGCGCCCTCAATGCCTTTCTGGTCATCAGTGTGCTCGAAGTGGTGGCCCAATTAGGGATTGTGCTGCTGCCCAACCAGTTGCTGATCTGGACGATTGTGCAGAACCTCGGTTATACGCTGGTGCTCTTTGCCGGGTTTGTGGCCTTGCTTGATATTGATCTGCGTCAGGCCCGTCCCGCCGAACTGTTGAGCACAGCCTTGTTGATGGCGGTTGCCTTTTTGGTTGGGGCCGGGGCGATCGCCCTGATTAGTGCCGCCCGCCCCGAGCTTGGTTTTGTGGCCTTGGTGCTGCTGGCGACCCCGGTCTATGCCAGCATGGTCGCGCTGGCCTTGCTCTTGCCCCTGGTCGGCAGCCTCAGCGATTCACGTTTGCTCTGGAGTTGGCTGCTGCTCTGGGTGGGGATTGCGGTGCAGACCTGGGCCTATCTGCTGGAATTGCGGGCGGGTACCGGATTAACACCCCAGGCGTTGGCGGCACTAGTCCTTGCAGCCGGTCTCTGGGCTGCCTCGTGGTGCGCCCATGGCGTCGCCCTGCGCCAGGTTGCGCCCGAAAGTCTGCGCTGGCCGCTCGAACCAGCCAGCGGCGAACGCGAACGGCTCTGGCGCGCTTTCCGCCACACCTACGCCGGCCTCTATCTGACCTTGCGCTCGTATGGCGGATCGCGCCGCGCCCGGGCCCTCGATGATCGCATGGATGTGATCGCCGCCACCGCCAATTGGGCGATCACGCTGGATCGCGAAGAGGCCCGCATCGGGGTCGAGATCGAAACGCTCAGTCTTGATGCCCAGGGTGCCCGTTTCGCCGAAGTGTTGCGCTATACCGTAAGCGAGATCGAGCGTCTGACCGGGGCCACCTTTGCCCGCCATGCCATTCGCGCCGCCTACGATGCCTTGCCCTGGCCCGAACGCGAAGCGGCCGACCGACGCTGTTTTCCCAATACTCCCTGGGCACGCGAGCTTTCGCAGGCGTTTGGCGACGCCCGCACTGCCCGTTTACGGCTCTTACGTCAAGTCGAACGGTTTGCAGCCTGTGATGATAGCGAGCTCGCCGCCCTAGCTGCCGCTTTCGAGCCACGGCGGGTCACGGCTGGCACCTTGTTGGCCGGGCCAAACCATCCCGCCAACGGCATCTGGGTGATCGAAGCCGGTGAAATTGCCCTCAAGGAAGGCCCTAGCGTGCGCGCCGAATTGCATCGGGGCAGTGCCTTCGGCGACGAACTAGCCGAGGGCCAGAGTTTCCGGGCCAGTGTGGATAGCGACCTGCTCTTTTTAAGTGGCAGCGAACTACAACGCCTGCTGCGCCACGAAGCCCCGCGTGCCGCCGATGGGCCGAGTGTGGTTGCCGCCGCCCGAGCCTTCGAGCGTGCCCCGTTCTTCCATGATCTGCCCCGCGAAACCCTGCGCGAATTGGCCCGCCAGGCCACGCTTATGCAAGTACCGGCCCGTACCGCCCTGATCCGCCAGGGCCGCCCAGGCGGGCGCCTGTTTATTATTATCAGTGGCGAAGCCGCCGTCTTGCGCAGTGACCCGGTTGCCGACGAAGCGAGCACCACCCGGTTACGCATCGTCGCCCGGCTTGGCCCCGACGAACTGTTCGGCGAAATCGAACTGTTGCGCCAGACCCCACCCATGGCCAGTGTGGTCACCGTGCGCGAAAGCGAACTGGTCGCCCTGCCCCATCAGGCCGTCGCAGGCTTGCTGACCAATAGCAGCAGTGTTGCCCGTGGCCTCGAACAGATCGGCACCGGTCGCCTGCGCGATCTAACCGTGCAGCCAACTTCGTAACCCAACGGTCTATTCACTGATCCGCGAAGGCACGACCGCCTGACTCGCCCGCTGCGGCAAGGCCAGCAACCAGTGTTCGAGTGCCCCCAACGAAACCAGACTGGCGAGCAGGGCGAGTTGCACCCCGAAAACGTCGCCGCTATGGGCCTGCGCCGCTAACCAGAGCATCAGCGCCAGCAGGGTGAACACCGAAACACTCGGCGTAAAGAACCAACTGGTTGGCCCGGGTCGCCAATAGCTGCCCAGATAACGCAAGTGTGATGGAAAAAGCGCCACGTTCAGCGAGGGAATCCCTAGCAATACATTCAACTTGGCACTGTGCTGCATGGCCCAACTGAGCACAAAGATCAGCAAGCCAAGCATATTTGGGCCGCCACTCAGCAGAATCAGCATCAAGAGTAGCTCGGCCAGTACGGCCAATTCGTGGTACACATGGGTGCCCAGCGCATACCCAAAACGCCCAAAGCCGCTGGCCTGGGGTGGGCAGGGCTTTTGCCACGGGCCGGTGAGGATCCCACTATAGAAAGCCATCTCGTGCCAGGCCCAGATCAGGGTGCCCGCCAAAAAAGCCCGATACGCGCCACTCAGGCTCAAATCGGCCGCCGTGGCGTGCAACTCGTGATGGGCCAAAATCAACAGGGGCACAGAAAACAACAGCGCCAGCCGACCCGGTTTGGGGCTACGCCGATTGAGCAAGCCGACCAGCGCGGTCAAGCCTGCCCACAAACTCAGCGCCGTGAGGATCGGGAAGAGATAGATCTGAGGCCACTCCGGCAAACTACTGAGCATGGGCTGGCTTTCCGCATGGCATCTATACAACATATTGCTTATATGGATGGTAACACGCGCCACAAACCAATGTCAACCTGCCGCCGGAGGCGGACTTTGCGCAAGCCCTGCGGGTGTGGGCAACACCAGTTGCCCGCACCCGCAAATTCTGCTATACTCGCAGCGGCACAAATGTTTTGTAATTCAGGAGTCAGCACCGTGAAGCTGCTCTCACTTGATCCGCGCCAACTCGAAGCGGATCCCGAAGGTGTGCGCGAAGATCCCGGTGATGTTGTTGGTCTTGCCGCAACCATCGCCGAACATGGCTTACTGCAACCCTTGGGCGTGATTGAACTAGGCCTTGGGCGCTACCGCGTGATCTACGGCGGTCGCCGCCGCGCCGCCGCCATCCAACTCGGCCTCGAACGCGTGCCCTGCATCGTGCTCGACGGCGATGATCCCGATCTGCTCTTGCGCCAATTGATCGAAAACGTCCAGCGCCAAGATCTCAACGATCTTGAACAGGCCCGCGCCTACGCCCGGCTGCGCCAGCGCCTGATCGAAGAGCGCGGCAAGCTACCCGAGGGCGAACTCGATGAGGCCGTCGGCCATGCCGTGGGCCTGACCGGGCGCACCGTGCGCCGCTACCTCGGCCTGCTCGAACTCCCCGACGAAGTCCAACACCTGATTCGCAGCGGTGAACTGCATATCACCCAGGCCCAACACCTGCGCCGCGTCGCCAGCCCCAAAACCCAGATCGAACTGGCCCGCTTTGCCGCCGAAGAAGGCATGTCCGCCGCCGAACTCAGCCGCCTTGTCGCCTACTTTGCCGCCAATCCCAACCTAAGCCTCGAAACCGCTCTGCAAGCGCTAGAGGCTGGGGAAGAACTCCGCACAAGTGCTTCAAGTTCTGCGGTGGCGGGTGGCCCCCTGGCCAAAACCTCCGGAGCCGCCCTCGATGCCCCTGAAAGTGACGCCGACCTCTGGGATGCGGACGATCCGCCTGCCGAGGATGAGTCTGCCGGGGCCTATTTGCAGGTTGACGACGAAACGCTCGAGAACCAGCCCAAGAATAAGGCCCGGGTGTTCCGCATTCGTTCGCTCGATCAAATGGTAGATGAGACCGACCGCCTTTCGCGGGCCTATGTCGAAGGCGATCTGATCAAATGGGTTGAACGCGACGAAGGCGCACCCTTCAAACTGCGCCTGCTGCTCAAGCAACTCGAAAGCCTGACCAAAGGGCTGCGCGATGTCGCCCACCAGAATGGTTGGCCCACCGAGGAGTAAAGCAGCGAGCGCGGTGCTCCCGCACCGTGCCCGCTAGAATTTCAGGGAGTACATGGTACTCCCTGGCCCACGTAGCGGCATATGCGCAATCGGCGGCGCGGTGCTCCCGCGCCCGCCTACACCCGCTTCGCCTCTAGGAACGCCTCGGCCCCACAAGCCCGCGCATAGGCTAGCGCCTGCGCCGCCAGCGCTTCGTCACTCCCGTCGAGGAAGGCGCGCACCGCCGGCACCAGCGCCAGCGCTCGCTCGGCAATCGCGGGCTTCAGGCGCACCGTTGGACGTTGGGCCGCCAACACTGCCCCGTACAGTACGGCGCGCTCCGCCTCACGGGCCAGATCCTCGGCGCTAATGCCATCACGGCAGGGTGGTTGCGTCATTTGCTCCCCTGAAACAGATGAATCAACTCGGCGATGGTCTGGTCACAAGGTGGATCGCCCTCACCAAGGCGGCCCGCCGCATAACACTGCAAGACCACACTGCTGACGCTGCCCAACGCTGACTTGATCGCCGCCACCTGGGTCACGATCTCGCGGCAATCGCGGCCCTCTTCGACCATGCGCTGAACTCCGCGCACCTGGCCCTCGATCCGGCGCAGTCTAAGCAACACATCGTCGCGACGCTGCGGCGAGAGCCCTCGCACTTCTTCGGCCATGGTCTTCGTCCTTGTGGTTTAGTTGCGCCCCGTGCCGCGAGCTTGCGCTCACGGCACGGGGCGGATGATCAGGGAGTACGTGGTACTCCCTGGCCCTCGCGTCAGCCATTGTCCCACCCATATCAGGCGTACCGATTCCCGTGGGTCGTGTCGCTCCCGCATCAGGCGTACGATTCCCGTGAGTCGTGTCGCTCCCGCAGCGGGCGTACCGATCCCCGTGAGTCGTGTCGCTCCCGCAGCGGGCGTACCGGTTCTCGTGAGTCGTGTCCCACCCGCAGCGGGCGTACCGGTCCCCGTGAGTCGTGTCGCTCCCGCAGCGGGCGTACCGGTTCTCGTGAGTCGTATCGCTTAGTTCGTATCGCTCCCGCAATCCAAAATCCAAAACCCAAAATGGGATTAGCCCAGGACTTTATCGAACTCGGCGCGGTAGTGCGACTCGGGGCGCAGCCCGATCATGCGTGTGACTTCCTTGCCACCCTTGAAGATGATCAGAGTTGGGATGCTGGTGATCCCGAACGACCCGGCATACTGGATCTCTTCGTCGGTATTGACCTTGGCAATCGTCAGCCGACCATCATAGTCGCCGGCCAACTTCTCGAGGATCGGCGCAATCGCCCGGCACGGCCCACACCATGGTGCCCAGAAATCTACCACCACCGGATGATCCGCCTTCAAGACCTGCTGCTCGAACTGGGCGTCGGTCACTTTTACCGGCTTTGCCATCATGGCCTCCTTAAGACTTGCTGGAACACAGCTGTTATTGCATTGCATGTATGATTTGTCTGGAGCTTTATACCCCCCTGGGGTATATTCTAGCACTATGGGACAAGCGCTGTCAACCTCAAAGACAAGCTGATGTTACACCTGATTGCTTCGTCGGTGGCGCGGCTCCGCGCATTCATTTCGCCCAAAGTATAGCATGCCCGTACAAGCGCGGAGAGTGGGCAGGGCTGTTGCAAAGTCGTATGCCCGGCGGCTCAAGGATGCTGCTGGCGAATCGTTGTCGCACTCGCAATGAATTGTGTCCGCCTCATCGCGTGGTTGGACGAGCGACCGAAAGCCCAGACCCGTTCCTCACGCTTTACCGCAGCGTTCCGTCATGCGGGCATGGAGCCTATCCCCATGTCCTGAGCCTTCACACACGCGATTCGCCAGCAGCATCCTCAAGCCGCGGGCTATGCTTGGCAAAGCCCACCTTCGTGGGCTAAATAGGCCACGAAGGTGGCCTTCGCTTACGCTAGCCGGGGCGTTTACTCCCACGGTACGGGCGCACAAGCCGATTTGCATCAGCCCTGGGAGAGTGGGCGCAAACGGTTTAGGCGTTGCGAAGTTGTGCGATGATCGGGCGATTTGCATCAACTACCTGAATCAGTTCCGCATAGTGCGTGCGTTGCCGCTCTGTGATAGGGTTCGTTGCAATTCGATCAGTAAGGAGCTTAAGTTGATCTTCTTGGATGGGCCACTCTTCAGTAAATTCTAATTGCTCAAGGATCGACCATGTATCAATCGTTGCCGCAACATCTGGAAGTCGCCCCCATTGATACAGAAGTTCGTCAAGTTGCTGATCAATACGTTGAAGTTCTGTTACGGTATCCATAGCGCATCCTCTGGAATAACAGGTATTTTTAAACCATTTACGGCGTATCCGCTGATAATGACCTCTTTCGTTGTCCCTTTTGCCCACTAATGAACACAACCTCATTTGGATCATCTCTTGCGCTCATGTCAATCCTCGGTGTAGCCAGTGGTACTCATGGTATCCTGCGCACCGTAAAGATCATCCCGTCATCCGACTGGTCAATAATTACGGGCTGCAGCTCGCCAGAGGGAAGAACAAGTGCATCATCCATAGGCGAGATCCCTGCATATACTCGTGCATCAAGGCGCTGCGCAAGCGCTTGCGCCAACGCAATATCGGTCTGGACTGGCAGGGGATCGCCAAGTTCAAACACGGTAAGCATATGAGTAATATCGCCGGTGAAGAACTGGCGTTCAACACCGCACTGGATTTGCTCGTCAAAGAGTATCGCAGATAAATCTTCACCAATGAAAATCGTTTCAGGAGTACCCCCAAGTACTGCCATAATGGCGGCATCAAGTTCGACTGTGGGTCTTGTTGTTTCTACTAATACACTAAGAATCATTGATGCGTCCGTTCTTGCAACGTTTCTGTGCTATGGCTCGCTGTTCTTTGCTGATCCTGGCTCTGATCTGCGTGCCACCACCAGTACGCCGTAGGAATATCATCGCGATCCGTGAACAGCGTCGGGAAGCGGGTGATCAGGATTGGAAGGGCTACCCGTAGCCGTGCGTCCGCCGCGTCAAGCTGCGCCTGCTGCGCTGGGGTCAATGTCTGGCCACGAAGCAATGCATTCGTGATCTCTTCGCGGTTGACGAGTTCATTAACCACTTCGCTTGACTCCTCGCATCTGAGGAGATATTCCACGGCTTCTTCATAGAGATCAAGGCGATCTTCAAGGCTTAACACGGCTGGTAATCTCCACAATGTTTGGGTGACGATTAAGCCACTCCAAAATATCTTGTGTAGGATAACACGTTCGCATTTTTCCATCCCGGCTTACGACCACCACCATTGTAGCATCCGACTGCTTTTATTGCGCTAAGAACAGGTAGGAATTTGCACCTCCTACAAGCCGGTAGGGTCACTATTACGCTGATTCATACATCACGGTGCGATGATCTTATCCATGATTTCGCCGATATATGTCGCTGTCTCATCGAGTTGAAAATAGATATTGCGCTGCTTGAATGTACTAAGACTCATCGGGCCGGTTCCATCATCCCAATGCGCAACCTCGCTATGCTTTGTCGCTGCAACGATAAACGAGTTGAGGATCATGTCGGGATCGGCAAGCCTTCGCTCTAGATCTTTGATCACCCGATAAAAACTAATCTTCGGATCTTCCGGCCCCAGTAAATTCCGTAATCCTTTGGGATCGATAAAGGTCACGTATTGCTTGCCGTCATACAGTAGCCAGAGAATGAAGTCGGGGTAGAAGTTACCGGCTTCAAAGAACCCGATCCCGGTTCTGCTCTGGTTGCGCAGCACATAGAGCTGTTTGTCGGCGAAGAACGTAGAGTTGCTGGTATGAAAATCGCGGCGGCGCGTTTCAGGTTCTCTAGATTATTGTCGCCGTTGACATAGATCAGATCGAACGCCGGATCACTGGTAGCGTAGCTCTGCGCCTGAAAAAATTCATCGAGGGCGAGGTTATCGGTTGTTGCACAATCGCGCCAGATGATCAGTACGCGCTGTCCGTCGGGATCAATGCCTTGCACGGTCACGATATCGCCGATCTGGTTGATCTGGCGCACCCGCAAGCCAAGCAGATAGTTAAAGGTTTCGACCAGATCGACAACCGTATCACGAGTAGCCCCGACGCTGCCGGATGCGACCTTCAGGGTGTAATTGAAGGGATGCGCAAAGGCATCAATGTTCAACAACGAAGCACTGCCGCGACTCTCAACGTCGAGCATGTAGCGCAACATGTAGTCTTCGCGTAGCGCCGGGGCCGTCGCTAGGAGCTGCAGTTGTTGGTCACTCTGCTGCAATTCCAGGTTGTTCAACGTATCTTCGTAGCTCTCTAAACGGAGGTACTTGAGCATGTGGCTGGAACCCGCCCGACTGACGGGTTTGCCGTCTTTCCAGTCCTGCGAGTAGATCACTTTGAGCAGGCGCGACTTCAATACGGTGTCGAAGTAGGCTCCCATTTCGACCAGAATGTATTTGCGCTGCCCGCCATCCTCGCGGTTTAGGTTGATCACGGCATGACCAGTCGTGCCCGAACCGGCGAAGCAATCCACTACAAGGCTATCGCGTTTAGCACCGTGTAAAATGAAGCGCGAAACGAAACTCGAATGCTTTGGAGCAAGAAAAACACCAGAGCGCCCAAAGATCGCGGAGGTCTGTTTCTCGCCATCTGAGTAATCTAGGAATACACTTTTTCCGACATTTGTTTCAACCTCATGAAGCATCCGCTTTAATTGAGGAATTTTATTCTCATCAGATCCCCAAACAATTCGATGATCATGATCAAGTGAAGTAAAACTTCGTCGATCTGGCGATTCCTCATCGTTGTTGTATGCAAATTTCCATCCACTCTTTGGATGAGGGCATGGCTTACCAGTAATAGGATGTAGCGGTTGATAAAAACGCCAATTTGGACTTGACGAATCATAAGTGCTAAGAGATTGTTTTGTGGCAGGCATAGAAGCATCCGATTCTCGCCAAACCCATATCTTAGCTTGCTTTTCTTTCGCATCGGCTTCTAGTACAAGGCATCCTCGGTCGTCTCTATACTCAGCATGACTATAGTTGAATAAGCCCCTCCACGGGTCATTGTTTTTCTCAAGCTCCCAATCAAGTCCCTGGGCTTCAACCTCATCGCGATACTCGACGCGATGCCGCTCATACAAAGCACGTATCTCGGCCTCAATATGAGAAATGGGCGGATAAGTCTTGTTGAGTGACTGTATCAGTTCCATAACTTCAAAAAAACCCGGCTTAGGCTCACGAAACATATCGCGATCTTGTTCAACAATAACCCGATCCTTCGCATAAACTTGCACGTATTCGTGATTCGTGGAATAGTTTGGTGCCTGGCTATTGTTCGTGTTCATCGACCAGATGAGTTCTTCGATCCGATTTTCAGATCCGAAAACACTATTTAGAACATATTCAAGTATAGTGCGTTCTGCCTTGTCAATGCTCACAAAAATCGCACCACTTGCTTTCAATAATTTCGAAAGCAGGGTAACTCTATCGTACATTAAACTTGCCCATGAAGAGTGACGATAGTCATTCTTGTATGGAATTGAACTACTATTGGTGTTATACGGCGGATCAATATAAATGCACTGAACCTGCTCGCGATAGCGCTCCTGGAGCAGATTGAGCGCCTGGAAGTTCTCGCTGTGTACGAGCAGGCCATCAAGTTGGGCCTCGAGATCGCTGAACGAGGCCAGTAAGCGGGCTTTGAAGGCGGGCGAGAAGAACTGGGTGTCGAGCACCAAGAAGGGGTTGGTCTTCAGGAAGTCAACTGTTAGAGGGGAACTGTAGCCCGGATTCAACAGGTCGCCACTAATTGCATCGATGGCAAACAGGCGCACCCAGGCCTCGCGCTGGGCCTCGTTGGCGGCGATTTCGGGATAGAGTTCCTCGGGCACGCGGTCGAGGGTGACACAATAGTTAGTTTCGACAACAAACTTCTTCTTCAACCAGAGCCGCTTCTGAAACGTTTCAAGCTGGGCCAGCATATCAATAATCTTGTGCGCGATCCGACGCATGGCGCGCACCTTGGCCAAATACTGCTCAACTCGTGGGGCGTCGGCATCTTCGATATCATCAAGCCGCATCACGTCGCTCTTGATGAAGAAATCCAGTTCGCGGTTCAGGAATGTGCGCAAATCTTTTACGCACGTACCTGTTTAGGCTTGGGGGCAAGTGATCCGCTGGGAGCGCGGGCGTCCCGCCCGCTGTGCTAGGATGCGGGCGGGACGCC
>JBLWKA010000081.1:12170-26001 GCA_048381555.1 Oscillochloridaceae bacterium umkhey_bin13 | reverse complement strand
GGCAAAGCCGCCCCAACGCCCACAAACTATGGTGCAATCTTCCTACCAGCCATGACTCCTAGCAGATTTTATTGTATGATAGGCTGGCGGTCATTGTGATAGCCCAGGCCATCCTGGCTGCGGAGCAAGTTGGAACATCAGTTCGCTGGCATATAATGGAGGTTATACCCTTGCGACAGGCTCGGCTGCTGGTTGCGCCAAGCCTGATGCACGCTGTTGGCTAAACCGTCCGCCGTTTGTATGCAGGTCAAAGGCATCGTTTGAGGAGCGCATGATGTCCAAGAAATCCCTGGTTCCGCGTTGGTCGCTTGGTATGATGTTCGTTGTTATGCTGGTGAGCCTAACGAGTTTCGGCTTCTGGGGTGTAAACCCTGCGGTCGCCAACAATCCTAGCCCGTCCGCATCCTCAGCCCCAATCGATCTAACCATCCTCCACACCAACGACTTTCACGCCCGCGTAGACCAGTACAACCGCAACGGGGCAATCTGCAGCGCTGCCAATGCGACGGCTGGACTGTGCATTGGTGGAGTGCCACGTTTGTCCACGGTTGTGTCTGAGGTGCGCAACACCACCGACAACGTGCTGCTGCTCGATGCCGGCGACCAGTTCCAAGGTACGCTCTTCTACAATCTGTTCAAGAGCGATGTGCTGACCACGACGATGAACTACCTTGGCTATGATGCCATGGCCATCGGCAACCATGAGTTTGACAATGGGCCAGAAGAGCTCGCTCGTTTCATCAACGGGGCCAACTTCCCGGTCCTGAGTGCGAACATTGACGCCTCGAACGAACCCCTTCTTGATGGCTTGATTGCGCCAACGACCATCATCACCGAGAGCGGACGAGCGATTGGGATCATTGGCCTGACTACCCCCGATACGAGCAACATTTCGAGCCCTGGCCCGAATGTGGTCTTTAATCCCCTGCTCGAAAGCTTGCAAGCTGCGGCTGATGCGCTCACGGCGCAGGGTGTTGACAAGATTATCGCCCTGACCCACGTCGGCTACGAGATTGACCTGGATCTTGCGGCCCAAGTCAGCGGCGTGGACGTGATCATCGGTGGGCACAGCCACAGTTTCTTGTACAACCCGACTGCTCCCATCTCGTTCGCCAATCCGATCTTCCCCCAATTTGGGCCACTCAACCCCGCTGGGGCCTACCCGACGGTCGTCACTAGCGCCGCCAACGAGCCAGTCCTAGTTGCCACGGCGTACCAGTGGGGCACGTTCCTGGGCCGCCTGGACGTCTCGTTTGATGCGGATGGGCTGATCACTGCTCACGGTGGTAATCCCATCTATCTGGGCAATGATGTCGCCAAGGACCCCGTCGCCGATGCGCTCTTGCAGCCGTATCGTGATGGCATCGCATCAGTCATTGCAACCCCCATTGGCACAACGACGGTTGATCTACTGATCAATGCGGGTGGGCAGCAGATCTGCCGCCTCGGCGAATGTCTGATGGGCAATCTGGTCGCCGATGCGATGCTCTGGAAAGCAAATCAGGTTGAGCCGACCGCAAATTACCAGATCGCCTTCCAGAATGGGGGTGGTTTGCGTGCCCCTATCCCGGCTGGCCCGGTCTCGCTCGGCAATGTGCTCGAAACCCTGCCCTTCGGCAATGCCATCGCCACCTTCGAGTTGCAAGGCCAGTATGTGAAGGCCGCCCTCGAAAACGGCGCACGGCTCTATCCCTCTGCTAACGGTGGCTTTGCCCAGGTCGCGGGCTTGCGCTACGACATTGACCCCACCCAGCCAGCCCAGGCCCGGGTCTTTAATGTCGAGGTCTGGAACGGCGCGGCATGGGAACCCCTCGATATGTCCAAGATGTATAAGGTCGTCACGAACGACTTTATGCGGCGCGGCGGCGATAATTACACCGTGTTCCGTGACCGTGCGGTCAATCCCTATGACTTTGGTCCAGCTTTGGATGAGGCCCTGGCCGATTATTTCCAGGCCTTCTCGCCAATTACCCCAGTGCTAGAGGATCGCATTACGATTGGGTATGATTTTGCGGTGACACTGCTCCATACCAACGACTTCCACGCCCGCGTAGACCAGTTCAATCGCAACGGGGCAATCTGCAGCGCTGCCAATGCGACGGATGGATTGTGCATTGGCGGGGTGCCACGTTTGTCCACGGTTGTGTCTGAGGTGCGCAACACCACCGACAACGTGCTGCTGCTCGATGCCGGCGACCAGTTCCAAGGTACGCTCTTCTACAATCTGTTCAAGAGCGATGTGCTGACCACGACGATGAACTACCTTGGCTATGATGCCATGGCCATCGGCAACCATGAGTTTGACAATGGGCCAGAAGAGCTCGCTCGTTTCATCAACGGGGCCAACTTCCCGGTCCTGAGTGCGAACATTGACGCCTCGAACGAACCCCTTCTTGATGGCTTGATTGCGCCAACGACCATCATCACCGAGAGCGGACGAGCGATTGGGATCATTGGCCTGACTACCCCCGATACGAGCAACATTTCGAGCCCTGGCCCGAATGTGGTCTTTAATCCCCTGCTCGAAAGCTTGCAAGCTGCGGCTGATGCGCTCACGGCGCAGGGTGTTGACAAGATTATCGCCCTGACCCACGTCGGCTACGAGATTGACCTGGATCTTGCGGCCCAAGTCAGCGGCGTGGACGTGATCATCGGTGGGCACAGCCACAGTTTCTTGTACAACCCGACTGCTCCCATCTCGTTCGCCAATCCGATCTTCCCCCAATTTGGGCCACTCAACCCCGCTGGGGCCTACCCGACGGTCGTCACTAGCGCCGCCAACGAGCCAGTCCTAGTTGCCACGGCGTACCAGTGGGGCACGTTCCTGGGCCGCCTGGACGTCTCGTTTGATGCGGATGGGCTGATTACGTCCCACGGCGGCAACCCGATCTATTTGGGCAATGGTGTTGCCAAGGACCCCGTCGCCGATGCGTTGTTGCAGCCGTTCCGCAATGGCGTGGCCTCGCTGATCGCGACCCCGGTCGGGAGCACCACGGTTGATCTGCTGATCAATGCAGGTGGGCAGCAGATCTGCCGCCTTGGCGAATGTCTGATGGGCAATCTGGTCGCCGATGCGATGCTCTGGAAAGCCAATCAGGTTGAGCCGACCGCAAATTACCAGATCGCCTTCCAGAATGGTGGTGGTCTGCGTGCCCCCATTCCCGCCGGCCCGGTCTCGCTCGGCAATGTGCTCGAAACCCTGCCCTTCGGCAATGCCATCGCCACCTTCGAACTGCAAGGCCAGTATGTGAAGGCCGCCCTCGAAAACGGCGCACGGCTCTATCCCTCTGCTAACGGTGGCTTTGCTCAGGTTTCGGGCTTGCGCTACAAGATTGACCCCACCAAGCCAGCCCAGGCCCGGGTGCTTGATGTCGAGGTCTGGAACGGCACGGCATGGGAAGCCTTGGATATGGACAAGATGTATAAGGTCGTCACGAACGACTTTATGCGGCGCGGCGGCGATAATTACACCATGTTCCGTGACCAGGCGGTCAATCCGTATGACTTCGGTCCAGCCTTGGACGAAGCCCTGGCGGACTATTTCCGTACCTTCTCGCCCGTGACCCCGATGATCGAGGGTCGGATCACCCTGGCTGAATATGGGCTCGCCCTCACGACGGCCAACAGCACCCTTGGTGGGTTGGCGGGTTCGACCGTGACCTATACGCTCCAACTCACCAATACCGGCAATGTCACCGATACCTTCAGCTTTGAGGCCACTGGCAATACCTGGCAGGTAAGCGTGCCGATGTCCGTCACCCTCGGGGCCGGAGCCTCGACCACAGTCGAAGTCGCGGTCACGATCCCGGAGGATGCCGCCGCTGATACGAACGATACCGTGACCGTCACTGCCACCTCGGCGGCCCTACCAACGGCTACGGATAGTGTGGAACTGACCACAACCGCTGAGATGGAAACTATGTTCACGCTCTATTTGCCGCTCGTTGGCAGATAGGACACGGTTCGTACATCCGGGTAGCGTAACGGCAAAGGCGGGCGTGGTTCATAATGAACCACGCCCGCCTTTGGCATTGCCGCCAGGGCTAATGCACCGTCCGCCTCTGTGCGTACCGCGAGCATGGGCGCTTCGAGCACGGGGCCACGGCGACCTCGTTGCTGCTGCCCGAGCTACGGGTCACGGTGTAGGATGTCGCGCATCTGCGGCAAACTGACGCCAGCGATCTACGAACCATACCGTCTATCTACCGTTGGTGCGACAGTAACAACCCGGCGTAGGGGTACGCAATAGTCTCTTCGACACCGGGGCCATACCCCAAACCCCACCGCGAGTGAATGGACGTTGCAACAGCCCTGCGTTGACACCATCCATTCACTCGCGGTGGCCCATTGATCTGGTATGCTAAGACCAATGACTGTTGGCTGCGTTCCACAATACGATAGCATTGGGCTGCCCTGCGGCGCAATCCACAATCCAAAAGCTAAAACCCAAAATGATCTAAGCCCACGTGGCGGACAATTCCAGCAATGGGACCAAACCCTATGGCATTCCCCTTTCTCCCTACGGGTGTGCGTCAATGGCTCGCAACCCTTCCCTATTCCGACCCGATCCAGTTGCGCCAGGCCGTCCTGGTGCAGAATCTGCTGCTCACCGTGCTGGCGCTTTCAACGGGCGGGGCTTTGATCGCGGTTCTGGCCCCGATTGCGCTGCGTGATGCGCTGGTGGTGGTCGCCGTGATCTGGCTGGGCATTCCAATTACGCTGCTCGGCCTGCGCCTTTTGCACCGTGGTGCATTTAATGCAGCCTTGCTGCTGGCTTGCCTGGGCCTCATCCTGATGCTCAGTTTTATTCTGGTGCTGACGGGAGTGCGTGATGGGGGCGCAACCATCTTTGGGTTTGCTATTCCAATCTTGTTGGCCGGGCTGCTGTCCAGTCGCCGGGTTGCGACCATCATTGTGGCCCTGAGTGGGCTGGGAATAGCGGCCGCGATCCTACTCGAACAGACTGGCCTCCCCCTGGTGGGTATCGCCGCGCCCCGGGGCGCAAATCTGATCGGGATTGTGGGCGGCTTTCTGGTGATTGCAAGCATTCTGGCGATCTTTTTGCTGCGCTTAGGGCAGGCCCTGCGCACCGCCCTAGAGGAAGCCCAGGGTCGCGCCGAACAGTTGGCAAAGTTCCAGGTACAGCTCGAACAGCAGGTGAGTGATCGGACTGCGGATCTGCTCAGCGCCCTGGCCGAGGTCGAGACCCGTGCTGCGACCCAGGCCAGCCTATTGGCCGAGAATGCGGCCCAACGCTCGGCGATCCAGCGCTTGGGGGTGCCCGTGCTGCCGGTGGGGGCTGCAACCCTGGTCGTGCCACTGGTCGGCGAGTTGGACGCCCAGCGTTTGCAGGATCTGCAAGAGCATGCCTTGCAAGCCGTCGAACGCCGCGCCGCCCGCCGCCTGCTGCTCGATGTCAGTGCTGTCCCGGTCGTAGATATCCATGTCGCTCAGGGCTTGATCATGGTCGTACGCCAGGTATACTTGCTCGGTGCCCAGGCCGCCCTGGTCGGCATCACGCCCGAAGTGGCCCAAGCCCTGGTTGCGCTGGGCCTGAATTTGGAAGAAGTGCGAACCTACCGCGATTTGGAGGATGCTCTTGCCCAGCGTTGATCAGCGACCAGTGCTTGTTGTCGGTGGAAGTGGTTTTGTCGGACGGCATCTGGTCGAGGCCTTGCAACGTGAGGGGCGCACCGTGCGGGTGTTTGATCGCCGCCCGCTCAATGATCTGGCGGTAGACCAGATCATTGGCGATCTGCGTGACCCGCTTGCGGTACAACGGGCCTGCCACGGCGTGCAAACCGTCTTTCAGACCGCCTCATTGGTGGATTGGCGGCCAGGCAACGATGCGTTATTGCACGCAGTCAATGTGCAGGGTCAACGCAATGTGATCACGGCCTGCCAGGCCCAGGGCCAGATCAATCTGGTCTATACCAGTTCGATTGATGTGGTCTTTGATGGGCAACCGATCAGCGACGGCGACGAAAGCCTACCCTACCCGCGCCGCCATCTTGATGCCTATGCCCACACCAAAATGCTGGCTGAACGCGAAACCCTGGCAGCCCACGGTCAGAATGGGCTACGCACCTGTGCCCTGCGCCTAGCCGGTGTCTACGGCCCACGTGACCCCTACCGCCTCCCAGAGATCGTGCAACTGGCGCGGCGCAACCAGTTCTGGCGGCTTGGTGATGGGCGCGCCCGCTTCAACCATGTTTATGTCGAAAATACGGCTCATGCCCACCTCTGCGCCGAAACCGCGCTGAACCAGGGCCGCGCCGGGGGACAAAGCTACTTTATTGCCGACCAGCCGGCCAGTAACTTCTTTGCGTTTGTCGCCAGTTTTGCTACCGATCTGGGCCTGCCCGCCCCCCCGCGCAGCATCCCCTTTGCGGTGGCCTACGCCCTGGCCGCTGCCCTCGAAGGTGGGGCCTGGCTGAGCCGGGGCCGCCTCGGCAATCCGGCCTTCACCCGCTACGTCGTAGCCTCGACCTGCCGCGACTTCTGCTTCCGCAGCGAACGCGCCGCACGCGAGCTTGGTTATGTGCCGCCGGTCAGTGCCCAGGTGGCCCGCGAGCGTACCTTGGCCTGGTTGCGCCAGCAGAGCTACGGCTAAACCGGGCGAGGGTCACCCCAATGCGCCCCATGGTCACCCCGAGGATCCTATGGCCCGTCGGCCAGGGGTGGGGAGAGCAACCGGGGTTGTCACCCTGAGCGGCAGTGAGGGGTCTTCGCTAGCGACAGCCGCGAAGTTTACAGGATCATTGCAGCCCACCAGGCTGGCCCTAAAGCGGGCACTTGACTGCGTATAGTTAGGTGTAATTATTTGGCGGCAATGCAGCCGCGCCAGCAATGCCTGCGTCGCCCTCACCAGGCCCAATCTGGCCGACCAAGGAAGCGTGTCATCTTATGGAACTTCTTGCCTACTGGCAGATCATCCGCAAACGCCTACTGCTCATTCTGGTCATTGCGGCGATCAGTACCTTTGCGGCAGCCATTGTTATGACCCGCCAGGTGCCCCAATATCGCACCACCACCACGCTCTTCCTCAATCCCCTGGCCTCGAACCCGTTACTGCCCTTCCAGATCACACAGCCTTCGCAGGCCACCGCCAAGACCTATAGCGAGTTGATCAGCACGCGCTCGTTTGCAGTACTGGTCGCCGAAAGTTCGGGGCTACCCCTAACCGCCCCTGATGTGCTGCGGGCACTCTCGTCGCAGTATGTGCAGGATACCCAGTTCTTCCGCATTACGGCGACGCATCCTGATCCCATGACCGCGATGGTGCTGGCCAATACCGCCGCCGAGACACTGATCGCCCAGAATGCCGCTCGCAATCAGGCTGCCCAGGCCCAACTCGAAGCCCAGCGCTCCCAGAATCCGCAGCGCCAACGCCAGATCGAACTGCGTGATGCGCTCCGCGAGGAGTTAGACTTCTATAGTGATCAGATTGTAAATATTCGTGATCAGATTGCGCAGATCGCGACTGGTCAAGCCAGTGATGCCAACAATCCCCAACTGACCCGGCTGCGCGCCGAGTTGATCGATCTGCAATCCTCGCGCATGACCACCCTCAATAGCCTGGCCCAGATCGAATCCCTGCTGGAAGCGGCGAATAGTACAATTGCGACGACGCCAAGCGATACAGCGGTGGTGGTCGATCTCGCCCTGCTGCCCGAACTGCCAGTACCAAGCAATCTGCCCCGTAATTTGTTGCTGGCCTTGCTGCTTGGCATCGGGTTGGGCGTTGCCCTGGCGTTTGGACTAGAATATATTGATTACACCGTGCGCGCCCCGGATGCGCTCGAAACAATTTATGGCAAACCAACCCTTGGCGTGATTGCCACGGTCAATCTGCAGCAACCGCGTATCAAAGGCGGCCCCGACCCGGCCTATGCCCTGACCGCCACCGATCCTCGAAGCCCCGCTGCCGAATCGGTTCGCTCGCTGCGCACCAGTGTGCAGGTTGCCAGCCTGAACCAGCCGCTCAATAGTCTAATGGTGACCAGTTTTGGCCCTGGCGAGGGTAAGACCTTTGTGGCGGCAAATTTGGCCGTCAGTATGGCCCAGTATGGCCAGACCGTGATCCTGGTTGACCTTGATCTGCGCAAGCCCAATGTGCATGCAATCTTTGGCATGCCCCGTGAACCAGGTTTCACCAATATTGTGCTGGGACGCGAAGCCGAAACGCTGGCCGCCGCCCGCCCCCAGATTGCCCGCCTGGTTCAAGAATTGCATGCCCACAGTGGGCGCGGGCGCATGATCGTTGCCGCCGAGTTGAAGAGTGGCGCACCCCTGACCATGGTTAGCCTCCAACGCCTGATTCGGCGCGCCGAGGCCGCCGGGCCAGATTTGGCCCTGTTGGCCGCCAAGTTGCGTGCCCAGATCGATCAAAGCGAAATGCTCGATCAGTATTTGCGCCCCACCAAGATCCCGAACCTGATGGTGCTGCCCTGTGGCACCATCCCGGCCCAACCCTCCGAACTGCTCGGCTCGCCCCGTGCCGCCCAGGTCATGGAACGCTTGAACGAGTACGCCGACCTGGTGATCTACGATACACCGCCGGTCAGTGCCATTACCGATGCCGTTATTCTGGCCCCCCGCGTGGATGGGGTGCTGCATGTGGTGCGCGCTGGGGCCACCCGGATTGACCTGATCCAACGTTGCCAGGCCATGCTCGAACAGGCCGGAGCCAACGTGCTTGGTCCGGTGCTCAACCAGGTTAAGCCCAGCGACCTGGGAGCCTACAGCTACTACTACTATTATGCCTACGGCGAGCGCCAGCAAGGCGAGCACAAAGGCTCACGCAGCGAACGCCGCCTCGAACAGGTTCCCGAACAGGCCGTAATCCTGGCCCCGCCTGCCCATCCTGAACGCAATGGGGTCAATGCCCATCCCCCCGAGCATCCTGAACGCAATGGGCACGGCAAGCACTGATTAAGCGGAGCAGTATGGTTTCTGGACCTGGCCACAGCGCGATAGCAGACCCAGTGCCGTTTGGGGATCGCAGCAGGATGCACCAACCCTAGCTGAGCGTGTACGAGCAACCCGCACCATGTCGGAGTGGCGGAGCGTGCCTGCTATGCTTCATGGTCACTCCACTGCACCCCCTTGTCACCCCGACGCGCCGCCTTGTCACTCCGACGCGCCGCCTTGTCACCCCGAGCGGTATAGAGGAGCGAAGGACATCTTCGTCATGGAACTTCTGGCCTACTGGCAGATCATCCGCAAGCGTCTGCTCCTAATCCTGGTTCTCGCTATCCTTGCTACGCTTACTACTGGGATCGTCATTACCCAACAACCCCCTACCTATCGCACCTCCACAACCCTCTTCCTCAATCCTGGTGCCACCAATCCGCTGCTTCCACTCCAAGTTACCCCGTCAATCCAGGCGACAGCTAACACCTACGCCGAATTGATGCGCACACGGGCCTTCGCGGCCATGGTCGCCGAACGTTCGGGTTTAGCGTTGGGCGAGCAGGATGTGTTGCGGGCGCTGACCACCCAATATGTGCAGGATACGCAGTTCTTTCGGATTACGGCGACCCATCCTGACCCGAATGCGGCTCAGGTGATCGCCCAGACCGCTTCCGAAACCCTGATCGCCCAGAATGTTTGGATCGTACAGCTACTACTATTACTATGGCTATGGTCAGAATGGGCGCAACAAGCCAACTGAACAAGTTAGCACGAATGGTACCCACCCCCCAACCCCACCCTCCGCTGAACACAATGGGCACGGTTAAAAGGCTCTATGCCAAGTGGCATATAAGGCAATAATTAGTCTTGACGCTCAATAAAAAGCCCGTAACGTAGTCGGAAACACTGGAATTACAGCGCAGTTCGTGCTACAATCCGCGCATCCACAACGTAGCCAGGAATGGGCCTAACCAGCTAATGCACAAGCCAATGGGCTTGTCGCAGTGGCGGAGCGTGTGCCGACTACGTGTTCAATGTTTCCGATGATGTCGGAGTGGCGGAGCGTGTCCGGGGATGGGGTCAAACGTTACATAGAAGTTGGCGTTTCTATGCGGTCAGTACTCGTAACTGGTGGGGCGGGTTTTATTGGTAGTCATCTCGCCGAGACGTTGCTGCAACGCGGTGACCGGGTGCGCATTCTCGACAACTTTAGCACAGGCCACCGGGCGAATCTAGCGCATCTGCGTGACGATATCGAGATGATCGAGGGCGATCTGCGGAATCCCGCCGCAGTGGCCCAGGCTACCGCCGGGGTCGAACTGGTCTTCCACCAGGCCGCGCTGCCCTCGGTGCCACGTTCGGTGCTTGACCCGGCCACAACTAACGCCGTCAATATCACCGGTACCCTTAATCTGTTGCTCGCGGCCCGTGAAGCCCAGGTCCGGCGCGTGGTAGTGGCCTCATCATCATCGGTCTACGGCGACACCCCAACCCTCCCCAAACACGAGGCCATGGCCCCCAATCCGCGCTCGCCCTATGCGCTCAGCAAGCTCGCCACCGAGCAGTATGCCTGTATCTTTGCCGGACTGTATCCAATCGAGGCCGTGGCGCTCCGTTATTTTAATGTTTTTGGGCCGCGCCAAGATCCCAGTTCGCAGTACGCCGGGGTGATTGCACGCTTTTGTACGGCTGCCTTGCAAGGGGAAGCGTGCACGATCTATGGTGATGGCGAGCAGTCCCGCGACTTTACCTATGTAAGCGATGTGGTTGCGGCGAATCTCCAGGCCGCCGAGGCCCCGGCCGCCAATGGGCAGTTTATGAATATCGCCTGCGGTGTGCGCACGACGCTGCTTGACCTTGTCGCTGAATTGCAAGCCCTGATTGGGCATGACCTGCCGATCATCCACGCCGAGCCACGCCTGGGTGATGTGCGCCACTCGCTCGCCGAGATTAGCCAGGCCCAACAATTGATTGGATATGCGCCCCAGGTTCGTTTTAGCGACGGTTTGGCGCAGACGTTGCGGTGGTATCAAGGGGGTAGGTAGGTCGTGGGGGCCAGCCCCCACACCCCATCATCAATCAACCTCTATTTCGATCTTTTTTCGTGGGGTCCAGCCCCCACACCCTAGAATCCTGACACTAATCTTGATCTTTTTTCGTGGGGGCTGGCCCCCACACCCCCGCGAGGGGCGCTGCCCCTTCGAACCCCAATTTGCGGCATCTGTATGCCAAAAACTTGGTAGTCCATGACTCATTCCTGACGGTAAGCGCTTTGGTAGCGGGGTGATATTTTTGCTGCGAAGCATGTATGAAGCTCCGCTTGCCCTTTGCCCACAGCACATCCGCCCATACCAGCAAGTCTACCGTCAGGAATGAGGCATAAGCCACCTGATGGCTAGCGAGCAACGCGCGCAAATTGGGGGTTCGAAGGGGGCGCTGCCCCCTCGCGGGGGTCCAGGGGGCAGCGCCCCTTGGGCGGGGTGCGGGGCGCAGCGCCCGCAAAGAACTAGCAAAATACCGATACAATAGGGTAGGCAGGGGGCGTAGCCCCCACCATAACCCACTAAAAACAATAACCCCCCCATGACAACCAATCAAACCCTCGATCACCTCCTCGACCGCATTAATCAACGCCAGGCCCGCATTGCGATCGTTGGCCTGGGGTATGTTGGCCTGCCACTCGCCGTTGTCTTTGGCGAAGCAGGCCATACAGTGGTTGGGATTGATGTTGACGAGCGCAAAATTACCGCCTTGAACGCGGGTGAGTCGTATATCGAAGATATTCCCAGCGAACGCTTGGCCCCATTGCTCGCGGCGGGTCGCCTGGTGGCAACGAGCAACTTTGCGGCCCTCGCTGAGTGTGACGCGGTGAGCATCTGCGTGCCGACGCCGCTCCGCAAAACCGGCGATCCCGATATTTCCTATATTATCGCTGCGGCTGACGAGATCGCCCGTTACCTCCACCCCGGCATGCTGATTGTGCTCGAAAGTACCACCTATCCCGGTACAACCCGCGAGGTGATTTTGCCCCGCTTGGGCGAGACGGGCCTGGAAGCTGGGCGCGATTTTTTCCTCTGCTTCTCGCCCGAACGGGTTGACCCCGGACGCACCGATTGGACCACCCTCAATACGCCGAAGGTGATGGGCGGGGTGACACCCAACTGTATGGCGGCCGGCCAAGCCTTGTATGGCTCGGCGATTGCCACCGTCGTGCCGGTCTCATCACCCGAAGCCGCCGAAATGGCGAAGTTGCTCGAAAACACTTTCCGCGCCGTCAATATCGGCCTGGTCAACGAAGTCCTACTGATGTGCGAGAAGCTCGGTCTGGATGCCTGGGAAGTGATTGAAGCCGCGGCAACCAAACCCTTCGGCTTTATGAAATTCACGCCGGGGCCGGGCCTGGGCGGCCACTGCATCCCAATTGACCCGCTCTACCTCTCGTGGAAGTTGCGCACCCTGAACTATAATGCGCGCTTTATCGAACTGGCGAGCGAGATCAATACGAGCATGCCGCGCTATTGGGTGCAACGGGTGCAGGACACCCTGAACGATGCGGGCAAGGCCCTCAAGGGGAGTAGCATTCTGGTGCTTGGGGTGGCCTACAAGCGCGATGTGAGCGACATGCGCGAATCGCCCGCGCTGGATATCATCCACCTGCTCGGCGAAAAAGGAGCCAGCGTCCAATACCACGACCCGCACGTCCCTGAGTTGCGCTACGATGGCCTGGATCTTGATTGTGTGCCCGATATGCTCGCTGCCATTGCCAGCGCCGATTGCACCCTGATTGTCACCGACCACAGCGTCTATGACTGGCCGCGCATTCACCAGACCGCACGCCTGCTCGTTGATACCCGCCACACCCAGGGGAAAGCTGAAAGCTGAAAGCTGAAAGCTGAAAAAATATGATTACCCCTAAAAGCCAACCGATCTCCCCGCAAGCCCCCGACGGCGGCGATGACTGGACGATGGTCATTAAGCCGCAGGGGGCCTGGTTTGACCTGAAACTCGGCGAGTTGTGGCAATACCGTGATCTGGTACTCTTGCTCGTGCGGCGGGATTTTGTCGCCCAATACAAACAAACCATCCTCGGCCCACTCTGGCATATTGTGCAACCCCTGCTGACCACCATCGTCTTCACGATTGTCTTTGGACGCATCGCCCAACTGCCCACCGACGATCTGCCGCCGTTCCTCTTCTACATGGCGGGCAATGTGGTCTGGGCCTACTTTGCCACCGTGATTGGCGGCACATCGAGCACTTTTATCAGCAATGCCAACATTTTTGGCAAGGTCTACTTTCCGCGCCTCGCCATGCCCGTCTCCCTGCTCATCTCGCGCATGGTCGGCTTCTTTATTCAATTCGTACTCTTCCTGGGGCTGGTAGCCTACTTCTGGCTGGCGGGTGCCCCCATCCAGCCCAACGCCTGGGTGCTGCTCACCCCCGTACTGCTCCTACTCATGGGCGGCCTGGGCCTCGGCTGTGGCATCATCATCTCGGCGCTGACCACCCGTTACCGCGATTTAGTGATCCTGGTCAGCTTCGGGGTGCAACTCCTAATGTACGCCACCCCGGTGGTCTACCCGCTCTCGGCCGTCCCAGAGCAATACCGAATCCTGGTGGCGGCCAACCCAATTGCGCCCCTGGTCGAAACCTTCCGCTACGCATTTTTGGGAGCCGGTTCAGCGAGCCTGGGCCACCTGGCCTATAGCGCAGTCGTCACCGTGATCATCCTGGTGATCGGAGCGGCCATGTTCAACCGGGTCGAGCGAACCTTTATGGATACTGTCTGAGCGTAGAGCGTAGAGCGTAGAGCGTAGAGCGTAGAGCGTAGAGCGTAGAGCGTAGAGCGTAGAGCGTAGAGCGTAGAGCGTAGAGCGTAGAGCGTAGAGCGTAGAGCGTAGAGCGTAGAGCGTAG
>JBLWKA010000081.1:0-12070 GCA_048381555.1 Oscillochloridaceae bacterium umkhey_bin13 | reverse complement strand
GAGCGTAGAGCGTAGAGCGTAGAGCGTAGAGCGTAGAGCGTAGAGCGTAGAGCGTAGAGCGTAGAGCGTAGAGCGTAGAGCGTAGAGCGTAGAGCGTAGAGCGTAGAGCGTAGAGCGTAGAGCGTAGAGCGTAGTTCGGAATGACATGGGAGGGATAATTACTCAGTAAATGAAGTTTTCTGGTGTCCCTTGCCGACCACGAATAGGGGGCACGAATAAACGAAAAGCAACGGCAAGCAGAATGCGAAAATTCCTCGCAGCAGGGCAGTCCAACCCACACCATACAACCTACCGTCAGGAACGAGGCATAACCTGCTAGCTAGCAAGCCAGCAACGCGCACAAATTGGGGGTTCGAAGGGGGCAAGGCCCCCTCGCGGGGGTGTGGGGGCTGGCCCCCACGAAACACACACCTGATTAAAGATCTAAAAACTATTTCGCGAAGGTATGAGGGCTGGCCCCCACAAAATACACACCTGATTAAAGAAACTACAAGGCATACCAACACCGCGCATCCATTGGGGGTTCGAAGAGGGCGCAGCGCCCACACAACCGCATCGCTTTGACTACCACTTGAGCGACCTCTCGGCCTATAGTGACGAGGAACTCAAGGCGACGGCATGGTTGGGCGCGGGGTTGCTGGCGCTCAAATACATCGCTCGACCCGAACTGCGCGAGCGGCTGCCTGAGGTGATCGCGCTATGGTATAGTCTCTCTGATCAGACCTCCGGGCTGAGCCATGTGGAAACCTTGCTGCGCTATCTGGCAGTCGCCGGTAAGCACGTAACGTTTCAAGAGGTTCTCGAGGTCGCGGTTGCCACAATCCCCTTGGGAGGTGCCTTAATGAGTACGATTGCTGAAGAGTTGATCGAACAAGGTCTGCAAAAAGGCTTGCAGCAGGGCTTGCAGCAGGGCTTGCAGCAAGGTGAGATGAAAGGCCTCCACGCAGGCATCCGTCTCGCCTTGAAGGTCAAGTTTGGCGCGGCGAGTGAACCACTGCTCGCTGCGATCTCCTCCATTGATGATGTTGCCCTGCTCCAGTTGCTTGCCGACACAATTGAGCATGCTGAGAGCCCCGAGGCGTTGCAGGCGTGGCTGGCTGAACGTAGAGCGTAAAGCGTAAAGCGCAAAACGCAAAACGCAAAGCGCAGCCCTCCATGTCACCCCGAACGAAGTGAGGGGTCTCCAATGAACATCAGCGAAGATTCCTCACTTCGTTCGGAATGACATGGGGGGCGTTGCGGAATGACATGGGGGGCGTTGCGCCATACAACCTACCGTCAGGAACGAGGCATGACCTGCTAGCGAGCAAGCCAGCAACGCGCACAAGTTGGGGGTTCGAAGGGGGCAAGGCCCCCTCGCGGGGGTGTGGGGGCTGGCCCCCACAAAACACACACCTGATTAAAGATCTAAAGAACTAATTCGCAAGGGTGTGGGGGCTGGCCCCCACGAAAAACACACCTGATTAAAGATCTAAAGAACTAATTCGCAAGGGTATGGGGGCTGGCCCCCACAAAACACACACCTGATTAAAGATCTACAAGGCATAGGCCGCAAAGCTAGCAAGCCAACACCACGCCCCCATTGGGGGTTCAAAGAGGGCGCAGCGCCCGCAAAGAGTCATATGACCACATCCATAGCCCAACAACTTGCGATCCACGGCGGCCGTCCGGTGCGTGATCAGTTCCTGGTCTTCGGTGCACCCTGCCTGGGTGAGGAAGAGATCGATGAGGTCGTAGCAACCCTGCGCTCTGGCTGGATTGGAACTGGACCCCGTGCCAAGCAATTCGAGGAAGAGTTTGCGACCTATGTCGGTGCCCGCTACGCAGTCAGCCTTAACTCATGCACAGCTGGGCTTTTTCTGGCCCTCAAAGCACTTGGGGTAGGATCTGGTGATGCAGTACTTACGACACCTTTGACGTTTGGTGCTACCGCCAATGTGATCGAGCATGTTGGAGCTCGCCCCGTCTTTGTAGATATTGATCCGCACACCCTGAACCTTGACCTGAACCACGTTGAAGCTGAGCTACGCCGTCGTCACGAGATGCCTTTCGGCCCTGGAGGTCGCTTAAAGGTAATTATGCCCGTGCATTTTGGCGGTCTACCCTGTGCGATGGATGAGTTGTTTGCCCTGGCCTCCAACTATGGTCTCGCTATCGTTGAAGACGCTGCCCATTCCATAGGGGCACGTTACAAAGGTCGGATGGTTGGTGCAATCGGTCATATTACCGCGTTTAGTTTTTATGCGAACAAAAACCTAACCACAGCCGAGGGTGGTATGGTTACGACTGACGATCCCGAGCTAGAGGAACGGCTACGCATTTATCGCCTGCATGGACTTAGCCGTGATGCATGGAAACGCTTTGGCACGCGTCGAATGGCTACCGAGGTGTTAGTTCCCGGTTATAAGTTCAATATGCCCGATCTAGCTGCGGCAATTGGAATCCATCAACTACGCAAACAAGAACAGTTTCTTGCTATTCGTGAGCAATATGCCCAAATCTATGATGAAGCCTTTGCCGATCTCCCTGTTGAACACCAACAACGACCAAATATCACCACGATTGAACCTGAGCATCCCCCTCAGAATCGCCATGCCCTCCATCTTTATGTCCTTATTCTAAAAGAGGATGCTTTCCGAGTTTCACGCAACGAGATTGTTGATGCTTTGTTAGCTGAAAATATTGGAGCCTCAATCCATTACCGTGCCGCCCACATCCATCATTGGTACCGTAAAACCTACGGCTACCGCCCCGATGATTTTCCGGTAGCGTATCGCATCGGTGAGCACACACTGAGTTTACCCCTAACTCCCGGCATGAACGAGCGCGACGTGCAAGATGTAATCACCGCTGTCCGCAAGGTACTCGGAGCCCACGCCCGTTAACAGGATGCCGTATGCCTGCGTCGTTTGACGTTCCTACACCATGAAAGCCATCTCCGTCGAGAACCTATCGAAGTCCTACCGCCTGGGCACAATTGGCACCGGGACGTTCTTCCGCGACTTCGAGCGCTGGTTCGCCCGCATGCGCGGCAAGCCCGACCCCTACGCGCGCATCGGCGAGGCCGACCACGGCAATCGCGACGGCGAGGAGGTCTGGGCGCTGCGCGATGTGAGCTTCGAGGTCGAGCAGGGTGAGGTGCTGGGCATCATTGGCAAGAACGGGGCCGGCAAGAGCACCCTGCTCAAGATTCTCTCGCGGGTGACCGCGCCGACCACGGGCCAGATCAAGGTACGCGGGCGCATCGCCAGCCTGCTCGAGGTCGGCACCGGCTTCCACCCTGAGCTGACCGGGCGCGAGAATATCTACCTGAACGGGGCCATCCTGGGCATGACCCGCGAGGAGGTGCGGCGCAAGTTCGATGAGATCGTTGACTTCGCCGGGGTCGAGACCTACATTGACACCCCGGTCAAGCGCTACTCCAGCGGCATGTACGTGCGCCTGGCCTTCGCGGTGGCCGCCCACCTGGAGCCCGAGATCCTGATCATAGACGAGGTTTTGGCTGTTGGGGATGCTGGTTTTCAGAAGAAGTGCCTGGGCAAAATGGGTGAGGTGGCGAAGGGCGGGCGCACGGTGCTGTTTGTCAGTCATGATATGACAAATATCTCAATTCTCTGTCCACGTGCGATATTATTGGACGCAGGGCATTTATCTACTACAGGAAGTGCAAGTGAAGTCATTGCTAAATATTTTCAAAAGTATGCTTATGGTACGCTCAGTGCTGAATGGGATTACTCATCGGCTCCTGGAGATGACAAAGTACGTGTGACACGTATTGCAGTTCAACAACTAGTTCACAATACGACCTCTTTTTACATGAGTAAACCCGTAGTTATAGAAATGCATTTTTGTGTTCTATCCGAAAAAATTCGCATCAATCCAGTATTTGTGGTAAAAAACGCAACCGGTATGACTGTATTTTCAACATCCAATTACACTGAAAGTGATTGGGGTGACCACTCATACGAGATTAACCCATACACCACAAAATGCACTATTCCAGCAAATTTTTTTAATGAAGGTCAATACTATGTAAGCGGTCTTATTGTTCAAGAGTCAAGATTTGTTTTAATAAATCTAGAAAATATACTCTCCTTTGTGGTACATGACGATGGAAGTACTAGAGGTGGATATATTGGCCCTTGGACAGGTATTACACGTCCTCTATGTAAGTGGGAGACACACCAATTATGAAACTAGTATCTGCAAATAAGACACAGATACCCGAACGAATTACCCCAGGAACTACAGATTGGGTGAAATACGAGTACGAACATCGTCAGCGATACGCGCATTTTGCACATCGTTGTCAAGATTTAGTAGTTCTTGATGCTGCTTGTGGTATTGGTTATGGTAGTTCTATGCTTGTGGATGCGGGTGCAGCAAAAGTGGTTGGTATTGATTTGTCACGAGAAGCGATTAATTATGCTAATCAGTACTTTGCTAATCCTTCCAGTCATTTTTTAGCATGCGATGTGCTAAAGAATCCACTGGCAGACAGGTCATTTGATGCAGTTGTCAGCTTTGAAACCATCGAACATGTGAGTAATCCAAGCTCATTTGTTGCGGAAGTTGCGAGAGTTCTTAAAATAGGAGGAATTTTTATTTGCAGCACTCCAAATAAGCATTACCGCTACCGCGGCTCAGTACAAAATCCTTATCATCAACATGAGATGAGCTATGATGAATTCACTGATGCATTTACATCAATATTTGATATCGAGGAAATATTTCACCAGTCTCCTTCAGAGCATTATCGGAGACATCTGCAGCTAATAGAAGATATTCAGATATTAAGCAAACCAATGTCGTGGAGTATGTTGCTTAGAATTGAAAATGCGTTGAGAGTATGTCTGAAACGTCATCCTTGGCCCAAACACACTATATCTCCACTGACAACTCGTGTTATACCTGGAGATTATATGATTGAGCAAATCACTAACCCTTGTAATAATCACTTGACATTCATTCTAGTCGGGCGTTTGCGATGAATGATAAATGATAAATGATGATTAACTACATAAAATTTGTAAGACGCCGGATGATACCCGTTCGTCGGGTTTTACAAGCGGCATTTAACTATTGGTCTGCATTGCATGTGCGTTCAGCATGTGAGCGTGTCGGCCACGAATTAGAAGTGCTCGGCTCCGTTAAAATTTACGGGGATGGTCAGTTTTTGCTGGGCAATAAAGTTTGTTTGCGTTCCAGGTCACATAATACTATTGAGATGTTCTCAGGTGTAAATGCTCGGCTTATTATTGGCGATCAAGTTTTTGTTAACCAAGGAACGCGGATTATCTGTACAAAGCACATTGCAATTGGCAACAATTGCCTGATTGGTGATGAATGCCTCCTAATTGATAATGATTATCACACCATTAGTACTCGACCAGTGCGCCAAGAGCCTATTATCCTTGAAGATAATGTATGGTTAGCAAGCCGTGTAATCATCTTGCGTGGGGTGACAATTGGGCGAGGTAGCGTCATTGGTGCAGGAGCAGTGGTTACTAGATCAATACCACAATATTCTTTTGCTGTAGGTGCTCCCGCCAAGGTATTTAAGACTATTCCTGAAACAAGTCGTTAGAATTACGCATGCATATCTGTTACATTTCTCAAGAATATCCGCCAGAAACCGGTTGGGGTGGAATTGGTTCATACACCTATGAAATGGCCCATGGACTCGTCCGAACTGGCCACCGTGTAAGCGTTATATCCCTTGCTCAGAGAGTGGAAAGCATTGTTGATGATGGAGGCGTTAAGGTTCATCGGGTTCTCCCTTCACCTCGTTGGGATCGTTGGAAGGGATTGTGGCGCATGAACAGAGTGTGGCCCGGGTTCGCTTGGGCAGCAGCACAGCGCTTACGTCTGATTCACCGACATTATCCGGTTACTATCGTCGAAGCCCCTGAAGGTCGCGCTGATGGCCTCTTTATCGGTCTTTTGCCTGAACGTCCTGCACTCATTGTGCGCTTACATACAGCGAAGATTTTTGTCGACCGTCTGAATAGAAATCCAGTGAACTGGCGCTCAAAACTGTCATATTTTTTTGAGAGAACAACCATTAGTATGGCTGATAAGCTAACTTCCCCAAGCAGAGCAATGGTCGATCTCACAAAAACATGGATTTCTTTAGACAGACGTTCTGTTACTGTCATCCCAAACCCTATTACTACTGATTTTTTTTGCGGCGAGGCTGATATTCGCAGATCCGAAGCGGTTTTTGCAGGACGAATTGAGCGAAGAAAGGGCATTGACACACTTTGCACTGCCTTACCCGAGGTATTAAAGAAGCTGGAACACGTTTCTTTTCGATTTATCGGAGATATCGGCATTAGTAGCAACGGGAAATCCTGGAAAGAAAACATTCTTGCCTCTTCGCCACTAGTTCTACACCGGCGAATACATTTTGAATCCTTGCCTCGCACTAAATTAGTGCAGGCCTATAGTCGTGCAGTGGTAATCGTGATTCCGTCTCACTGGGAAAATTTCCCCTATACAGCCCTCGAGGCTATGGCCTCGGGAACCCCCGTCATTGCAACCAACGTTGGCGGCTTCCCCGAAATTGTTGAATCAGGTGTAACAGGACTGCTGGTTCCCGTCGATGATCCCAGATCGCTCGGAGAGGCAATGTATGCATTGTTGGTAGACCCTGATCGGGCCGCACATATGGGTCGTGCGGCACGCACTAGGATCGTCGATCAGTTCAGCACTGAAAGAATCGTGCCTCAAATGATTGAAACTTATGGATCAGTTCAGGCAGGGAGACGGCAATAATGTCACGGTTGCCAGTAATCTCAGTTGTTATTTGCACCCTCAACCGGGCTGCTTATCTTGAGAGGAGTCTGGCTAGTTTGATGGAGCAGACTCTCGCCCTAGAATGTTTCGAGGTAATTGTCGTTGATAACGGCTCGACTGACCACACTTCCGACGTTATTCGCGCCTATTTATCCACGAAACTCGGGCTCCGACACCTTTATGAGCCAAAACCCAGCCTTTCTCGCGCACGCAATCGAGGCTTATCTATTGCACGAGCGCCGATTGTGGCATACCTTGACGATGATGCACGCGCCGAGCCTCAATGGTTGGCTTCACTTCTGACAGCTTTCTATGATTATGAAGTAGCACCGGGTGCTGTTGGTGGACCTGTTTACCTCGATTGGCCAAACTCACCACCGCGCTGGTTGCCACAGAAGTACTGGTCACTTTACACTAATCTTGATTTAGGCACGAATAATCATATCTTAAGCCCTAACGAGTATCTAGTAGGTGCAAATATGGCCTTTCGTAAAACGATTTTACAAACGATAGGAGGTTTTGACGAGGAACTAGGTAGACAAGGTGGGAATTTGCTGTCGGGCGAAGAGACTGCTGTTCTGCATAAAGTTCGGGAACTACAAATTTCAATATACTATGCTGCTGATGCAATCGTTTGGCATGCAGTACCTAATGAGCGTTTACGAAAACGCTGGTTATTAAAAAGAGTGTATTGGGATGGATTTTCACAACCCATCTTGAATCAATCCAAACAAAACAATACGCGGACTTGTGTTAGATACATGTTATACAATACAAAAAAATTTTTGCTCTCTTTTCTGAAAGCACTCCTATTACTGTTATACTCTCGATCAGAATCACAAGAGGCGCTTGTAAATTCATTACATCATCTAGGACGGGCAAGATCGCACCTAAGAATTCTTTTGTCTAAAATATAATTCTATCTGTGTATTAGATTGTGTTATGCACATCTGTTTCGTATCACTTGACTATCCATCACAATATTCTGGTGGCGGTGTAGGTAATCAAGTGCGTTTGCTTGGGCATAAACTGATTGAGCAGGGGCATCGTGTGAGTGTTGTTGCACTGGCTCAAAGCAATCTACCTCACCATGTAGTCGATGGAGGCATTGACGTTTTCCGTGTCCAAACGAGAAAATTTCATTGGTACACCTACAAACTGCCGCTGGTAGGTCGCCATCTCGTACTCGCAGTCAGAGAAATCGAGTACGCTTGGGCCTGTTATACGATAGTTAAAAGTATCCATCGACAGCACCCCATTGATCTCATTGAAGGTACTGAAACCGGTGCAGTTCTGATAGCACTTTTTGCTCGACAAATCCGTCTACTTATTCGTCTACATGGTGAGCAGTACACCTTTGATAAGTATACTCCTGGAAGAGGGCTTGATTTCAATGTGCGATTAAGACGTGTTTTTCAGCGCATTGCCCTGCGACGTGCTGCCCTACTAATTAGCCCTAGCAAGGCTCACGCTCAAGAGATCCGCGCCGAACTCAATGGACGAATATCTCAGATCGAGGTCATCTCCAATGCGCTTGCCTTGCACCAGGTTCCACACTCATCATCCTCGCCCGATCCAGATACAGTATTATTCGTCGGACGACTTGAACGTTTAAAAGGTGTACTGGTGTTGTTAGAGGCAGTCGCAGAGGTACGACAGAGTATTCCTGGCATACAACTACTGTTGGTCGGCTCAAACCACCCAACTTTGTCCAAGGATGTGATTTTCACTACTATTCAGCGTCTAGACCTTAAAGATCATGTGCAGATCCTCGGACACGTGCCGTGGGAGCAGTTACAACAACTGTACTGTCGCGCCAGCCTCGTCGTTCTTCCCTCGTACTATGAAACTTTTGGCGTAGCCGCACTTGAGGCTATGGCCTACAGTCTCCCCGTAGTGGCCACTAGAGCGGGTGCGCTGGCTGAGGTTGTCGAGGATGGCGTAACTGGTCTTTTAGTGACACCTGGGGATGCTCTTGCGCTGGCAACAGCTATAATGATGTTGCTGTCTGATAGTGAACTTCGTCAGTGTATGGGCAAGGCAGGAGCTTTGCGTGTAGCGCAGTTATTTGACGCTGACAAAACTACAAGCCAGAGTGTGGCAGTCTATTTACGGGCTATGCAAGTCTGAATCCTCGTCTTAGTTGCGTTTGCCACAAAACTTTAACACCAATGCATATCTGCTTTGCCGCAATTGATTATCATACGAGCCAGAGTGGTGGCGGTATTGCATCATATGTTAATACCCTAGGAGGTGAACTCGTACGGCGTGGTCATCAGGTAACGGTTGTCTCGCTTGGGGTTAATGAGAAAGAGACACTCGTTGATGGAATACGAGTAATTTTTACGAAACTCGGCAACGTACATTGGTATCTTCATAAAATACGATTTACATCTTTTGCTGTCATGCCAATTCGCGAATTGGAATGGTCATGGTCTTTAAAACAAGTTGTTGACAAAATAGACACTACTAACCCAATCGATATCGTTGAAGGAACCGAGAACGGATGTCTTTTAGGCGCTTTTTTCTGGAAGAAATTCCCTTTAGTCATTCGATTACATGGGGATCAATTTACTTTTACTAAACATAGCCAGTCGTATATCAGTATTGGCATGCGTATAAACCGAGCAATGACACTTATAGCACTTAGAAAAGCACATAGTATTACAGCACCCAGCCGGTTTGCGGTTCAAGAAGCAGTTAATCAGCTTGGCTGGTCAACTAAACGCGTCCAGATTATAGCAAACCCCATTAACCCAATGTTCCTTGAACAGACAACGAGTCATGTCCCATTATCTCTGATATCTGCCGATCAAGTTAAGATTATTTATACAGGCCGTATCGAGCGTTGCAAAGGCACTTTAATTCTTTTCAGATCTATACCTATTGTTGTGCGTAAACTACCGCATGCTCGATTTGTAGTTGTTGGTGGACAGCATGTAAGTATTTCTGATGCTCTGCTTCAACGAGAACTTGACAGAGACAATGTACGTGCATACTGCGATTTGCTAGGCCATATTCCATGGCACAATCTCATTGCGCTCTATCGTAAAGCAACCATCTTTGTAATGCCATCACTATACGAAAGTTTTGGTATTAGCATTATCGAAGCAATGGCCTGTGGACTTCCTGTTGTCGCGACCACAGCTGGTGCTATTCCTGAAGTAGTTGAGCATGGTGTGACTGGTCTGCTCGTTCCGCCAGGTGATTCAATAGCCCTAGCAGAGGCGATTATTCAATTGGCCCGTGACCCTGAATTGAGATCGCGTTTGGGGAAGGCTGGCCGGGAGCGGGTGCAAAGTATGTTTACGGTAGGGCATGTAGCTGATCAAACCCTGTCGGTCTACGAAGCCTGCAAGAGGTAGATTTAGCTACTTTGAAAATACTTATTTTTTCGGCCTCCTATAGTCCAGTGCTCGGCGGGCTTCAGACCGTGGTTCAAAACCTAGCGCAACAACTGCTACGTGAGTCGCATCAGGTGCAGGTCGTGACCACACGTTACCCGCGTCAACTCCCGCGTCAAGAACATATCAACGGTGTTACTGTTACACGAATGTTCTTTATGCAGCCAAATATGGAATATATTCGGCGTAAGCGACCTGATCTAGCTTTGGCTTCACTATACACCTATCAGGCAACACTACGTGATTTGAGTCAGTTGATGCGCCGTTACCAGCCTGAGGTTATCAACGTCCACTTTCCGGATCAACAGATCCCCTTTGTGCTCTGGCTCCGCCGCCAATTCCGCTTCCGCCTAGTGGTTTCGCTGCATGGCCACGAGGTACTGCGTTGGCACGATGGAAGCAGCGCTGACGGGCCACACATGCTGCGTCGCATTCTCCGCGAGGCCAATGCAGTAACAGCCTGCTCGCAATGCCTGCTGGATCACGCCACAGCGCTTGAGCCTGCGATTAGCGGCAAAGGTCACGTTATCTATAATGGGATCGATCTAAAGCGCTTTGCTGACCAGTCTAGGTACAGACACCCACGACCCTACATCCTGGCATATGGTCGATTGATCCCCAAAAAGGGCTTTGCACTTCTGCTGGAGGCCTTTGCGCAGATCGCCACACGCTACCCAGAGCACGACCTACTCCTGGCCGGCGAGGGTGAGCAGCGTGTAGAACTTGAGCAACTCTCCAGTCAGTTAGGTCTTGCCGAGCGTGTACATTTCTACGGACGGGCGTCCCAAACCGAACTTGTCCATCTGCTTAATGCTTGTACACTGCTGGTAGTGCCTTCACGCGAAGAGCCTTTCGGCATCGTAGCCCTTGAGGGCATGGCTGCGGGCAAGCCAGTGCTGGCGACACGGGTTGGTGGCTTGCCGGAGCTATTACCGAGCCCACCTAATCGATTGGTTGAGCCAACAATCGAGGGATTAGTTGGTGGTTTACATTCCTTCCTCAACGAGACCGCAAACAATACAGTTCTAGCACAAATAAACCGAGAGTTAGCCCAAAACTACAGTTGGGAGCAAGTCACCCAGAAATATATGGCTAGTTATATGCAAGCTACGGCAGCACCTTAATGTTACGTCAGATGCTCCAGGCAATTATTCGTGGCATTTTCCATGTCATGATAGGATTAGTTTACCAAGCCTATAGTATCGAGGGTATTAATGCCCTCTTATTGTTGATGCCTGCAAAATTAATTGCTCCAACATTACGACGCTATGGAGCCACAGTTGGCGAAGAAGTAGAAATCCATTCGCCACTATTGATCCATAACGCTAATCCCCAAGCCGGTCAGCACTATGCGCATTTGACGATAGGAAGCCATTGCCATCTGGGGCGTGATATTTTGCTCGATCTGAGAGCACCGCTCGTGATTGAAGAGTATGTAACCATTTCGATGCGCTGCACATTGTTAACCCATACCGACCCTGGGCTGCGGCCTCCTAACTACCAATTACCTGAACTCCCACTCAAGATTGCGCCAATCCATATTGAGCCAGGGGCATACCTTGGAGCTGGCAGTACTATTTTGCCAGGGGTAACGATTGGAATGCGCACAATCGTAGGCGCAGGCAGTTTGGTACGCCAGGATACAAGCGCAGACATGAAGATCGTTGGAGTTCCCGCACGGCCCATCGATCTGACCGTTCGCTAGTCTTGACAGGGGTTTCGTATTTTTGCAAGTAGGTCTAAATTGACGTTTAGACTACCCAGCCCAATCGCTCAACCCGCTTTCGGGTAACGGAGGACAAGAAACACGGGCAGGCTTGTTTGCACAAACCGGCCCGTAGGCGTACCCTTTCAGGTGAATCACCAAC
>JBLWKA010000080.1:24363-26250 GCA_048381555.1 Oscillochloridaceae bacterium umkhey_bin13 | reverse complement strand
CGCAGCAGCCAACGCGACCCCAATCCGCCCTCATGCCGCGCCGCATCATGCCGTGGCACGGTTTTTCGCCACGCTGGCACCGCTGCAAGAGGGGCGATCAGCCTGTAATTAGCCGACAGTCTCCTTCTTAGCGGGTCGGTGATCGTCACGATGTGGCTCCACCGCTCCCAATCCCAAGCAGCACCCGACAGTCTCCTTCTTAGCGGGTCGGTGATCGTCACTCCCTCACACCAGCCCGGGCGGCTTCTGGCTTGTTAAGGAGCCTTCGCGGGTGATGACGTTTGACCGGCTTAATTGAAGCGAGTTGCAGATCCGGCCAAGTTGGGCTACCCTGCGTGAATTGACGCTAGTTTAGCAGGTTGGACGTGGAAGAGCAAGCACCGATGAAGGTTTGGGCCGCGATGTTGATGGATCGGCCTGCTCCAGCACAGCGGGCGATCACTCGGTTTCAACGCGTCTCGTTACCGCGTGGCGGCCCTGCAGGATCTGCGCCTCACCTCTTCGCCTGAACCAACAAGGCAATCACCGCTATGCCCGACCCAATCGAACTCCCTCAACTAACGCTCTTACGCACCCGGCTTACCTATCGGCTGTTGGACGATGCACCCCTCCCGGCCTACAAAGGCGGCTTGCTCCGCGGCGGGTTTGGGTATGCATTCCAGCGTGCCACCTGCCCCGAGCCGTGTTGGGGCCACGCCAACGCCTGTCCCCAGGATCTGATCTGCCCCTACCGTTGGGTCTTCGAGACACCCCGCCCTGCCGGGATCGCCCATTTGCACGACTTGAATGATATTCCGCGTCCGTTTGTGATCGACTTGCCGCATGATCCGCGCACCCAGGTGGAACGTGGCGCTAGTCTGGAGTTTGGGCTCACTATGCTTGGCCGTGGGATTGATTACCTCCCGTTCTTTCTGTTCGGGTTTGACCGCCTTGGCGAGTTGGGCCTAGGGATCCGACGTGTCAAGGCGGTCCTCGAGCGGGTGAGTGCGCTGGCAGGCTGGGACAGCGTTGGGCCGACGATCTACGCCGAGGGCCAGGTAGTCAGCCCGACCAACCCGCTGCCCTTGCTCGATACGGCAGCAATCGTCGCGCATGCAACCGCCCTGCCAAGCGATCTCCGCATCACGTTGCGGACGCCGCTCCGGATCAAAGCGCGGGGCGCATTGTTACACCAGCTTGAGCCTGCGGCGATCGTGCGGGCGATCAGTTGGCGTTTGAGCGCCCTGACCGCCTTTCATGGCCCCACGGCCTGGAACGCCGATTATCGTCCGTTGGTCGCAGCAGCGGCGACCCTGCCGGTGCGCGATGCCAGGGTGCGCTGGGAGGAATGGGAGCGCCATTCCGATCACGGGGGGCGCGACCAACGCATGCAACTCGGTGGCATCGTCGGCCAGGCCATCCTGCGCGATGTCCCCCTCGACGTCCGGATTATTCTCTTGATGGGCAGCCTGGTACACGTTGGCAAAGCCTGCGTCTTCGGCCACGGCGCCTATCGGCTTGACCCGGCGTGAGCCAGCGCCCGTTGCCCCTGTTGCGCGCCGTCCCCAGACCCAGATCGATTTCATGGAAGCATCGTTATCACCGCTGATGGCATGGCCCCCACGCCGCCCGCAATGCAATCATCGGCCGCATCGTTCGCAATACGATTCATCGGTCGCATTGTTCGCAATGCCCGCAATACGATTCATCGGCCGTGTCGTTCGCAATGCCCGCAATACGATTCATTGGCCGCATTGTTCGCAATGCCCGCAATACGATTCATCGGCCGTGTCGTTCGTAGGGGCGCAGCAGCGGCCTGATTCTCCGGTGACCCCGACAATTGTGTCCGCTGCTGCGCCCCTACCCCAAACGTCCCGTACCCATCAATGATGGGGTACCAACCCGGGG
>JBLWKA010000080.1:21744-24263 GCA_048381555.1 Oscillochloridaceae bacterium umkhey_bin13 | reverse complement strand
ATCGGCCGTGTCGTTCGTAGGGGCGCAGCAGCGGCCTGATTCTCCGGTGACCCCGACAATTGTGTCCGCTGCTGCGCCCCTACCCCAAACGTCCCGTACCCATCAATGATGGGGTACCAACCCGGGGCCATCGGCGATGATGGGTTGGGGGCCGTGCCCGTCGCGGGGTTCACCAACAATGAAAGGGTGCGTTGCGTGCCCCCCCGGGGTTCACCGGTGATGATGGGTTGGGGGTCGTGCCCGTCCCGGAGGCAACCGGCGACGATGGGACACGTGGTGTGCCTACCGTATCTTGACGGCGATCTATGCGGTAGATACGGTAAATGCTCACGAGGAGATTTGCCATGCGTGATGATCACCAGCGCCACCACCGCCGTTCGGTGCGTCTACCGAACTACGACTATAGCCAACCAGGTTGGTATTTTGTCACGATCTGTACCCATACCCGCTATCCCTACTTCGCCGATCCGGCCAATCGAGCAATTGCGGTTGAACAATGGCATGCCCTTGCGAACGCTGGAAGACGTGGTCAGCGCGGTCAACGAGTAGTCGTGGATACATGGGTGGTTATGCCCGACCATGTTCACGCGATCATTGTGATCACGGATGATGAGATGGCCCCCACGTTGCCCACGATGCAACCATCATTACCACCGTCGTCCGTAGAGGCACAGCAGCGGCCTGATGCCTCGGCGGTCCCGGCAACTGTTTCCGGTGCTGCGTCCCTGCCTCGCCCCTTAGCCACCGGCGATGTTTGGGCCGCCAACCCGTGGGCAACCGATGGCATGCCCAAAGCTAACCATCACTCTTTGTCATGCAAGGTCACCCCTGGATCACTCGGCGCGATCGTGCGTTCATACAAGGCTGCGGTGGCCCGTCGCCTCAATCAACGCCAGGCCACTCCAGGTGGACTGATTTGGCAGCGTAGCTTTCATGAACGGATTATTCGCGATCAAGTAGCCCTGTCGGCTATTCGCACCTATCTGCATCGTCATCCATGCATGCCCGTTGGGGATGGTGAAGATTGATGAAGAATTTGACCTCTACGGGCCTCGCGGATGCCGTGGGTCACTTCCGGCGGGGCATGGGCACTGCCGAGCAGTGCCAGGCGGTTCAGCTCGTGGGCGAGAGCCCGCCGATGCATCTCAACCAGGGTTCGTTTTTGCGCAAAAACAAGGGTGATGGCAATGCGTCTCAACCAGGGTTCGTTTTTGCGCAAAAACGCGCTAGGGGCTGCCACGTCGGCATGCTACGCTGGCGCGGGCGGCTCCACCGATCCGGCGGCGCGCCAGCGATCGAGAAATTCCAGCACTCCGGCATATTGCTCGACCCGAATGAGCTTGTAGCTGGAGACCCCGAAGCGGCGGTACAGTTCGCCAAAAATACCCTGATAATGGTTTTTCGCCCGCTCCTTGCCGGTCAAAAATTCGGCGAGGGCTTTCACGACGTTTGAAACCTCGGCGGCCTGGGTTTCAGTGATGTACGAAGCGGGGTGAAGCCGCTCTTCAAGCACCTCCAGGCGCACATGGATGGCTCCCACATCCGCGTTCAATCCCTGCAGCTCTCCCTGTAGCCCTCGCACCACCTGGCCTGCCTTGTTAAGTCGTTCCGCAAGGTGGTTCTGCTGGCGCTGGATCTCGATCTGCTGCTCGGCCATGGCGGTGATCGCCCGGCCCATTTCCGCAATCTGTTGGAGCTGAATAAGGCCGTGGCTATCGGACTGCGGCGCGTCGCTTTGGGCAACCAGAATCTGAGGGCGAAACGCCTCCCAGAGCACCTTAAAGCACTCTTCGCGATAGCGACTCAGCTTTTCGCGTAGTTCGGGGCGAACCCGGGTTGTGCTGACTCCGAAGAGCCAGCCAGGGAGCAGATCGATCGGCAGGCAGATCATTTCGCGCAGCTTGCCATCAGCCCCGTGCATCAGCACTTTGCGTATCCGGCGCGCAAGCACTTCGTCGCGTTGCAGACGATTGTTTTGGCTCCCCCATGCCAGGCCCAGTGCATCGGCGACCGGACGGAGCGGAATCACGATCTCATCATCTAAAATACGGGCAGCCGGGATCTGATCGCCATAAAACGCGACCACACGCTCTTCCAATGGTGTAACCGGTGAGGACTGATTGCTCATGTCAGCTTCGTTCTTCAAAAGCGGTCGATCCAGATTGCCCAGCTGTTGGGTGAGCAACTGTATTCATAATGAATACAGTTGCTCGCCGTTCGTACCATCCCGCTTAGGCGCGTCCATCCCGTTCCTGGAGATGCTGCATTACGGCTTCTAGGTCGCCCAGCAGCCCATCGAGTGCGCCAAGGATGGCCTGGCGCTCGACCACACTGGTTGGTGCCAGCGCCATCCAGCGCTGAACCAGATTACGTACACGCACGAGATCGCGCTCGAATACGGTGCGGCTCGGATCGTAGGGGGCCTGGTCGTGGTGTGGGGACAAACCGGGCGGGGGGCCCGCGGCCGCGGGGGGGGGCGTGGGGGGGGGGGGGTGGGGGGCGCACCCGGGACGCGCGGT
>JBLWKA010000080.1:0-21734 GCA_048381555.1 Oscillochloridaceae bacterium umkhey_bin13 | reverse complement strand
CCGCCGCCCCCTCATACCACCCCCCCCCACCAGCCCCCCCCACCGGGGGGGCCCGCGCAGGGGGGGGGCGGTGCTGTTTTGGCCCAACACCGGGCCGGGCTCCCACCCCGCGCGCGGTCGGGGAGGGGGGGGAGGCGTTTTTGCGCAAAAACGGCTCGACCTGCCCAGCGAACGACTCTTCGGCGGGTGGTGGTGGTGGTCGTAAACGTTGCTCTACCTGACGCCGCAATTGGGCCAGGGCCAGATCATCGTCGCGCACCGCAGCGACGAGGTCGCCACGCTGCTCACGGGGCAACTTCTCCAGATGAATGATATGGCTCAGGCTATCGGGTCGTTCAGCCACCAGGTCGCGCAGGTCGTCGTCGAGCCGGAGCAGGCGCATCCGGTTCATGACATACCCTTTGCTCTTGCCCACACGCTTCCCGATCTGATCATAGGTGTGGCCAAGTTCGCGCTGGAGTTGCCCGAAGGCAGTTGCCTCTTCAAGCGGCGTGAGATCCGCCCGCTGCAGGTTCTCGATCAGGGCAAGTTCAAGCAGAGTCGTGTCCGAGTCCTCGTCACGGATGAGCGCCGGAATATCAGTTTGTCCGGCGCGTTGGCTGGCCCGCCAGCGCCGCTCGCCAGCAATCAGTTCGTAACGGCGCACCGCTCCGTCCCAATTGGTCAGCCGGATGGCTTTCACGATGATAGGCTGGATCACCCCATGGGTGCGGATACTCTCGGCGAGCTCGTCCAGGGCTTCGTCAGGGAAGCGCGTACGCGGCTGATGCGGGTTCGGCATAATCTCGCGCAAGGGGAGTGCAATCACGTCCTGGCGGGCCCGCTCGGCCCCGTGCAACTCGGGGTCATGGCGCGCCGCAGTCTGATCACTTTCGGTAAACTCATTGGCGCGATGATGCAGCGATGGTCGCTTAGGCACGGCTCACCACCTCGGCCAAGTCGCGATACGACTGCGCCCCGGGATGCTTTGGGTCGTATTCAAGCAGGGCTTTGCCGGCGACGGTTGATTCCGAAAAGCGGACACTGAACTTGATTGGCTCAAAGACTTTGCCTGGATAGCGGGCACGCAATTCGGCAAGCACTTCGTTGTCGAGGGTCGTGCGTGGGTTGTACTTGGTGGGCAGAACCCCAAGCAGGCCAAGGCGGGGATTGGTACGCCGCCGAATGCGCTCAATCGTCTTAGTGAGATGGTCAAGCCCGCGTAAGGCCAGAAACTGGGTTTCACACGGCACAAGGTACTCGTCGGCCGCCGTGAGCGCATTGAGCGTCAACAGGCTGAGTGAGGGTGGGCAATCGATCAGGATCCAGTCAAACTGATCGAGGACTGGGGCCAGTGCTTCGGTAAGAATCTGGTCGCGTCCGACTTCGGCACTCATCAGCAACTCGGCAGAGGCCAGGTCAATCACCGATGGGATCAGCGTGAGCGGACCGATGGGCAAGGCCACCTCACGCAGCGCGGCCTCGCCGATCAACACCTCGTGGAGACTCCGGTGGAGATCGGTGGGCTTGACGCCTAGTGACTCAGTGAGCGAGGCCTGGGGATCGAGATCGATCAGCAGCACGCGCTGGCCACGCTCGGCAAGTGCCATGCCAAGGTTGGCTGTGGTCACCGACTTGGCCGTCCCACCCTTCTGGAGAATGATTGCGACAATTCGCGCCATGTGGTCTGCTCCTACCCTGCGCCGAGGTTATCCCGCGGTGTCGTTGCCTCCATCAGCCTTCACAAAACGACCTGACGCGCCTCGCGGTCGTGGCCCCTCGCTTTTGCGCTGCCGTACCACGACGAAAAGACGGGCCATCGCTTCCTCTTGGCTCACGCCTACGCGGGCGGCGTAGACGCTGGCGATGCGGGCAGCGTAGGCTCCGCTGAGGTTGCGGCGGCCCGCAGCGACGTGCGCAAGGTGGAAGCGATTGACCCCCGCTTGTGCGGCCGTCTCGGCCTGGGTAAGCCCCGCTTGCTCGATTAGCGTGGCAAATGTTTCGGCTATTTGGTAGATCACGCCCACCTCATACGCCTGGTTGTTGTTGGCGGATGGGGAGGATAGTACCGTATCTGACAACAATTGTCAACTCGATACCGCAGAAAGAGGGCAGGGTAGGCGCAAGAGTCTCGCGTAGCGACGAGGCTCACCCTATGGTGTCGGATAGTCTAGCCCTACACAGTTAATCCGCGACCGCTTCAGCGGGAGGGTCGTCTTCGTCGCCCAATTCGAGCCGATCAAAGATTTCGTCGAGTTCGGCTTCATCAAACGGATCGAGCAGCGGCTCGTCGGGTGCGCCGTCATCAAGCGGGATCAGGTCGAAAAAGTTTGGCATGGGCCTGCTCCTGTTGGTTAGGGCCTCTACCCAATGCAGAGGCTACGCTGAAGGGGGTGCCGAGGGATGGCCCTCGTCAGCCATCATCGGCATCAACAACCTCGTCGTCTACGCTCTGGCTACGCCTTGATGGTGCAGCTACGATCTGCACACGGGTCGCGATCACGGCGGTGGGATGCTTACGATCTTCACGAGGGCAGCGCTCAGTCTGAAGCCGCCCGGTTACGAGAAGACGCTGGCCTGATCTGAGCATGTGAGCACAGCGCTCAGCCAGCCCGCCCGCTGCGATAATTTGATGCCAATCGGTGCTGGCATGCCTCTGCCCAGCCCGATCACGCCACTGATGAACGGTTGCCATCCAGACCCGTACCTGCTGCTCACCCGCGCTGCCTTCGATATACTCTGGATCGCCGCGTAGTTCACCGATCAGGGTTACCTGGTTGAGACTATCGCCCATCTGATGGCTCCGCATCTGGATCAATATTCGATAATTTCTGGTGGGCCACCACCAGACTCGCCTGGCTCAGCCTCGTCGGCTCGGCGGGCCTGAAAACTCGCTCCGCTATGAAGCACCTGGCCCGCAGCAGACGTTGCCTGCACGCATACCGAATCCCGGGTGCGCCCCCGTCCGCTCAAAGGTACGACCAGATCTGACAGCGAGACAGTCGCAGGAATGGGTTCGGATGCTGCCCCCGTAACCTCTGGCCCGGTGAGCGTAGCCGTAACGACGCGACTCACCTTTACACGCTGGGCTGCCCCTCCCGCGATCACCACACATTCACCTGGTCCCAGTGCTTTGACCAGATCGGCATCAACTTTTGCCTCAGCACTCGCGGCAAGTGTCCCCTCGCCCACGGCGTATTCGCGGGCCCCAGCACCCATGCCCCGCTCGACAAAGCCCACGCGCCGCTGGAAGTTCACGCGCCGACCCGCCCGCATAAGTAGTCGCTCCGGGTCTGCACACTGGTGAACGATCAAGCCTGACGCGGCTCCGAGGATGCGATCAGCATCCGCCCCCATGCCTGCATAGCTCTGCGCCGTGACCACCACGCCCGCCCCACGGAAACGCACCATCTCGAAGAGCGTGGCAGCATTAGCGCCCCCGAAGGCAATTGCCGGGAACTCATCAATGATCAGCAACACCCGTTCATTGAGTGGCTTGCGTGCCGCCACATAATGCGCAAAATCTTCCAGCAGATACCGTCCCAGGCTCGCCGTCTGATCACGGAGTTCAAGCCCTTTGAGCAAGATATATCCTGCGCGCATATCCTCGAAGGCCCAACTACCATCAAGTCCACCCCGCAAGGCACGAAAAAAGGAGCGATAGCGGTTATACGCAGCTTGCGCATCCTCTTTGCGAATGCCCGCTAATTCACGTGCTTCGGGCCGTCCTCGATAGATCGCTAACAACGTATCGAGGTTCAAGCGCTCGAGTAATTCGCTGCTTGAGCGTGGTGGGCCTGGTGGGGCATCCACAGCAAGACTGAGCAGCAGTTTGGTCATATCACGATAGTAGGGTTCCGTGTAATCCAGCACGGCCAACAACCGGTTCAGGATTGCGGTACTATCGCCGCGCCACCCGTTGTACGCCGCATCGGGAAAGCAGGCCCTGGGCGTGTGGCCCGCTGCCTGCATCGCCGCGAGCACCTCATCAGCCGTGGTTCGGTCACCTTTGCAATCCAAATAGAAAACCCGCCAGCCGTAGACGCTGGCCGCACCATACGCCAGGCGCTTGCTCGTCTCGGTTTTCCCCGTATTGCTCGCCCCAATCAATACCAGATGCCGCCCCAATTGGGCCGCTGGATAGGTGAACCAGCCGTGGGTCATCCAATCGAGATCGCCACCAACCGGCACACCCAGTACCAGGTGCCCCCCAGCAGACGCTGGAGCGCGTTCGCTGCGCGTCGCCGCTTGCTGCGCCTCACGACGGGCCTGAGCTTCGATCCGCACCAGCCGTTCACGCTCCAGATCCTCGACCGTCTTGACCCGTGTTGCGCTCAGGTAGAGCCCTATAAGTGGGGCGGCGAGCAAGGCGCGCAGCCAGAGCCCAAGTACGCCAGGCCAGAGCGTAGCCAGCAAGGGTAGGGTCTGATCTATTGGTAAGGTGACCCCATCCGTTGGCTGAATCAGGCCTAGCAAGGGATGGGCTGCCCGCGCCAGGCCGATCAACTCTGCCCAGATTGTCGCCGATTGGATGGCCAGGACACCCAGACAGATCAGGCCCACCAGCGCCAGACCGCCAAATACGCGACGGCTCCGATCCGCCTGGGCCAGTCCTGCGCAGATCGCGCCACCAAGCATCGCCAGCGGCCCCAAGACAACAAGCAGCAACCCCACACTCGCCAGACGGCTCTGTTGTTGTTGTACCGTCTGCGGCGAAAGCGGGCGAGGGCGGATCGGTGTACTCATGATGGCTCTCCCCACAGCACCCGCCCACCCAGGCGGACATCGGGCACCAATACAACCCGATCAATCACCTGGCGCGGTGTCCATGCCAGTGCTGTGAGCCCTTGCCAACCACGCCGAATCGTGGTCGGATGCACCCGATCCTCGGTTATAAGCAGGTACTGCGGGCTCGCAGCCTGGGTCACTTTGGCGATCTCCTCGGCAATCCGTTGCACCCGCTGCGCCGTAGGGGCCACGATCAGGACACGGAAGTCGTGCGTGGCGTACCGTGATGCCAAAAGCGCATGGCCCCGGTAGCTCTCGTAGGCGCGGGTCTTCTCTTGCCACGAGCGCAGTGGACGCGTCCCGCGATCAATCTCAAGAAAGCAGCGCTCCCCGGCTAACAGACAGGTCGCATCCGGTAAGACCGGGATCGGGTCATGTCGACCAGGCACCGGCACCCGATCATACGCGCCACGCGCCAGCAGATGATCACCCTGCCAGTCGCTCAACCCGACCTGGCGATACTCCAACTCGGCCCGGAGTGCGGCATAACAAACCCCAATCGCAACCCGGTGGGCAAAGTTCTGAATCGCCTTGGGACGCTGAGTTTCGTACCACAGGCCCTCACGCTCGCCACCCAACTGGTCGGCAAGTACCTCGGCCCCGGCAGCAGTCAAGGCATAGGCATCAGCCTGACGGCGAAAACTGAGCGTGCCACTCTCCGCACTGCGCCCCAACCGACTCACCAGGCCCGCCGCCTGGAGTCCCGCCAAGCGGTGGTAGAGATTAGAACTCGCCTGGTAGCGGGTACTGGCCTGCTGTTCGGCAAAGGCGCGATAGCGCGTTCGCCAAGTCGCAAAATGGAGCCACTCCAGCGCGCAGGCCGTGAGATAGCGCGCTTCTGAGAGCGAGGCAAGCATGGCAACGTCGCGGGGCTGTAGATGCATGCGCGGTAGGCCCGTCCGACGCGTTGCATCACGATCAGAACGTGGAGGTATAGCCATCTTCAGACCCTCCCTGGACTGATGATCGGTAGCGCTGGTTCCGACGATACCAGAGCCGCCTCGGACGCTTGGATCGGGACGATCGGCACAGGGCCATTCCAGGCAGCCCCAAACGGCAAGGAAGGCAGCAGACGCTGCTCTGCCCAGCGCCGCATGAGGACACGCGGAAGCGGGAGCGTACGCCAACCACAAGCGCGTAACGCCGTAGCGGAATCAGGCCCATCGGCACCAACCGCGAGCAGGGCCGCAACCGTGAGCGTGCGACCCTGCGTTTGCCAATGGGTCAACAGACGTAGCTCAGACCAGGCGGCTTCCGTGATCGTGTCCAGAGCTTTGGCCTGACGTGTAGGACGCGCCAATCCAAACCGCCGATAAGGTCGTACCGCCAGGCCCTGAGGATAGGCCACCGCACAAAGCGCGTCAGCCGACAGGCAACTGGCCGCCAGTCGGCGTAACAACGCACCGCGGCAGCCCACGCGACACGCATCGCGCCCACAGGCTCCACAGCCAGCCATGGCAAGATAGCGCTGCTGCTGGGTTCCAATCCGCATCGTGATGGCCGTAAGCGGAGCATACTGAAGGTGCAGGCGCAACCCTTCGGCCCACGCAACCGGATCACGGACAGCCGTAGCGACGTGATTGCTCACCCGCCAAAGCGTTCGCTCAACAGACATAGCAACTGCTCCCCTACGAACCCATAAAGGCCTCAGCCTCTCGCGGGCTCATTTCGATATTGACGTGGTAGACATCATTCTTCAAAACGGCGAGACACTCACCGGGCTGAGCCTGGGGCAGAAAGGCTAGATGGGCCGGGGTCAGGTCACCCAGCGCCGCACCCACCTCACGGGCCGCCGTATCTTCAAGTCGAAAGAAGATCCGGGCGGCAGCCTGCTCGTAGATCTGCCGTCCAGTTTCAGTACCCAGAAAGGTTGAAGGGTTCTGATCCACGAGCACGATCCCGCAACCATATTTGCGAGCAGTCTTACTGATATCGTGAGCCAGCCGCACGACCTCCTCGACCTGTGAGGCATACCCGAACTCGTCGATCTCGAGAAAGATTTTGCGACGACGATCCCGGCCTGGCAGGCGCAGGTAACGATTGATCGCCCCAATCGCCTGAAGATAGTAAAACGGACGAAGAATAGCAGGCACCTGCTTGAAGTCGTAGTAGGTGACATCGCTCCGGAAGTTCCAATCAATCGTCGTTGGCCCGTTAAAGGCTGCGCCTTCAGGGGTCATACGGGTTGCCTCACGCTGCTCGGTACCGTAGATCAAGTAGCGCAAATCGAGCGCAAGTTCGCGTGCCGTGACCCCGCCGTCCTGCTCTAACAAGGCTAGCAAATCTGCTAGCACCGGTTGTTCTGTAACGGGTGTCGCTGGTGTGACCCCAGCAGCCAGGTAGAGATCCTGCACCACTCGTCCCAGCACGCCACGCTCACGGGTCGAGAAGGCCCGTGGCAGGTAGCACTCGCGATCTGCAATGCGCCCTGGCTGACCAAATAGCAGCGCCAATTGCCCTACAACGTGCAGCACCTGATTGGGCAACCACCCTCCTTCGGTCTCTTCACCGAAGACCACATCAAGAATATTGACGGTATGCTCTAAGCCGACGGCGTAGCAGGCGGCGCCACGCAGGGCCGCAGCGACACGAAAACCATTCTCGAACGCATCGATCCCAATCACCTGCATGCCCGCAACTGCCGCAGCCCGTTCAGCAAGCAGGTTGATAAACACCGTTTTCCCCGAGCCGGATTTGCCCAAGACCAGCGTATGGGCTGCTTGATTGTGCTTAAAGAGATCCATGAATACTGGTGCGCGCCGCACCGCATCCACGCCCAGAAAAATCCCGTCGGTTGCACTGGTTCGGTGCAAGCCCACAATACCGGCCAGGCAACCGACCGCATGAGAAAGCTGAGTCCTTGGTTTCCAAGGTGCCTCGATCCGCGCACGCGGTGTAGCACTAAACAGGCGCAACACCTCGGCTTGCGCCCCAGCAGCCCGCATCATGCGAAGGCGTGGGCCAAGCCGGTCGCGCACATCGGCCACATTGGTCTCAAGCTCATCGGCAGTCGCCCCGCCCACCAGCACCGCCAACTGAATTTCATGCAACGTCTGGTGGCGCAACTCGTGCAAGGCGTACTGCGCATCGTGCGTGACCCGTTCGGCACGGGTATCGAGCAACCGCTGATCGCCCGCCACGAGATTGGCCGCGTTAAAGGCCAACTCGGCCATGCGCTGGGCCCGACTGAGCGTGACAATATCAATCGCCAGCGCCACATCGTAGCTCGTAGCAAGCAGCGGATGGAGGGTGCCCGCATCCCAGAGGCCCTGCAAATCGTAGGAATGCAACACCGCCAACCAGGGATGGCCCGGTTCCAATGGCTCCAAACGGGTACTATGTTCACGATACGCACAACCAATCACACTCGGCAACTGATCGCAACGGGCCGCCGGCCGCCCAAAGGCGTGACGAAGGGTCGTCAGAAGCGCCTGCGCCGAGACCTCGGGTGGCTCCCAGGTAAGCAACGTATAGCTTGATGCCCGCAAATGGCGTTGCTCAAGCGCCTCGTAAAAGCGGATCGCCTCTTTCGTCCAGGGCAAGCGCCAGAGCGCCCGATCGAGCGCGTCACCCAAAGGAACCCAGGCTGCTGCAGGGCGTGATCCTGGATCAGCAAGCAGGGCTTGCAGTCGCGGGCTCGCAGCCAAACTGGTCTGAAGAACCTCACGCTGGGCCGGGGCGAGTTGAGCAAGCACCGCAGACGGATCATGATCAGTACGCCCTTCCAGGGTCGCGTCGATCGCCGCAAAGAGCGGTGCAGCGACCATTTGGAGTTGGGCCATTGAAGCTTGATCGGCGCGCACTCGATTGATTGGTGGACGCATACTGAAAGCTTGTGAGACTGCGAGGAGTCGGCAGGGATAGTCGCGAGCGGCAAACCAGGCTGCCAAACGCTGCTCCAGCCCATCCAGATCCTCTTCTTGTTCCAGCGGGAAACTTGTGAGCTTAATAATCTGCATGATCGCCCTCGGGTTCGCCGCGCCGACGCGGTGCCACGATCAGCGCTGGGGCCACAACCAGTTCGGGCAGACGTGGGCGGCGATGCGCCAATTGCACCGGTCCATCAAGCGGCAATGGACGCTCACCACTATCAACCGGGGCGGCACCACTCAGCACCTCTGGCGTAAGCCGGTCGCCATGCATGCGCCGACGCAGCAAGCCACGTATGCGCCAAAGAACCTGCTCATACAGCGGAAGACCCCCGACATCCAGTGTGATCAGGATGCCCAGCCCGGCCGCCCCGATCACCAACGGAGCGCGGATAAGCAACGGGAACCCGGCGCTCGCCACAAAGAAAGGAAACGTCACCAGAATCAAGCCAATGATGTTCTCGAAGGTCAAAAAGGCCGCAACCTTCTCCTTGCGCCGACTCTGAAATTCCTCAAGCATGCGATAGGGCATGGTTTGCTCCTTGCTTCAGCGTCTCGCCTTGCCAGCCTGCGCGACGCTCAGGGCATCTATCGATCAATCGACCAGCGAGGCGCAACCATTGGGCGGGAGCACGGCAAACGGGGCCACGGCAAACAGGGCCGCCTGAGCGCCCGCCCAATTGCTGCTGGGTTGCCTTATGCGCCGCCGCCGCCGCCGCCGCCCATGTTGTAGAGCGCCGTCACCAGCGTGGTAGCAAAGCCAACGACCACCACGCCCAACAGCACGCGCTGGAGATGACCACGCGCACTTTGGGCCCAGTCAGGGATAACCGGCGCCAGCGCGTTCATGATGAACCAGAGCACCAGGGCGATCACGGCAACCGGAATGACGAGGGAGGTGAGATTGGTCTGGAGGGTCGTAAACAGATTGGTAATGGATTCCATCGGAACGTTACTCCTGTGGTTCAATACGGTATCAGGCTAAAGCGCACGATGCGCCAGCACGTCGTGTAATCGGCTCCGTTTGATGGGGAGCCTGAGCGATGCGGAGATGGCCTGGCGTGCAATTCATGGGTGATTAGCTTGGCTAGCTGATGGGCGCTCCTTTCTTAGCGTTCACTCAAGGCATAGCGAGCCATCCCGACACGCAACACCATGCGCGCCTGGCTGGGGGCGGTAAGAATCAGCCGTCGCGTTTCACCGGCGGCGAGCGGGCTGCGCACGGTGGCCGGATCGGCACTCGCCAACAGCCGATCCTGGGCCAGCAGGCTGACATCTTCGGGAGTAAGGGTGAGTTGGGTCGGGCCTTGGTTGGTAAGGGTGATCTGAACATCGAGACTCCCAGGGGTTGGGCCGCGCACAGCGGCCAGGCTGCGTACCGTTAAGGCGGCGCGTAAGACGACCGCGCGCGTGGGTGGGGGATCGAGGGTGACCCGCCAGCGAAAGCGCACTCCGGTCATGCGATCAGTGACCGACCAAGCCACCATAAGCGGCTCGGTAGGGAGCGCTACGAGATAGTGCAACGCCGCACCACCTGAGGTTGCCTCGGTTGCTCCGGGCAACAGGGCTTCGCCACTTGGCAGCAGCAGCGTAGGGCGAAGGGCGGGCCAGTCGAGCGAAGCCGGGGCAGTCACAACTACGGTCACCCGCGCCTGGCCCGTCGGCAACGCGGGATCTTCGCCTGGCCCGGACACACGCAGATCCGCCACGGCCAGGGTCTGGGTGGCATCAAGCTGCGCTACTGCACCAACTGCGAGATCAGGCGCGGCTAGCACCGTCTGGAGCGTACCGGCCAGGGGCGTACCGGCACTGCCCCGCTCGCACGGCTCGATCAGCACAGCCGGAACCGACCCATCCAGAGCATCAAGGCTTAGCCGACGCGCCGGATGTTCACCCAAGGCCGGGAGCAGCAACTCGGTCGCGGTGGCGAGCGCCGCACCAGGCACACAGAGTCGCAGCGGATGGAGGCTGCCCTCCCGCCAGAAGGCCTGCGCCTCAGCAGATTTCGGCTGCGGCCAAACTGCCGTCGTCACTGCCACTACGGGTAGGCGCAGTGGCGCATCCCACGTCGGGCCAGCAAGTTCGAGCTCCGTGAGCGGCCAGGGTTGGGCTGCCACCCCATTGACTAGGACTGGTGGCAAACCTGCACGTACAGACGCTGTCCCTCCACGCGGCACAACCATCCAGAGCAATGCCAACAGGATTACCACCGCCCCGCCGCCAACTACCCGCAGCATACGCTGCCGATCCGTCGCCGCATCGCCTCCTACCGCATAGGCTGCCGCAGTTGGAGCCGCCGCAAGCGCGGCAACATCTACGCCATACCACCGAATCTCATCAGGTTTGCCACGGGGCAACAGACCACGCCCGTGCTCAGTTCCGATCCCCTGAGCCTCACGTAGCAGATGTTCGAGGGCCACCCGCCCCACCTCATCTGGATCAATCGGACGGGCTGCCGCACCGGCGGGACGAGCCTGAAGACGCTGCTCCTGCACCTCCTGGCGTTCCTGGGCATACACCGCCTCGAACAATTGACGCTGGGTTGGTTCAAGCGCCGCTAAAGCCGTACGCGCACTGCGCTCTTCCTCTTCACGCGACTCGGCATACTCAAAGGCAACCCGGCCCTGATCGGCCTGAATCTCAATCAAACTACGCTGCGCCCGCAAGAAGCCAAGCCAATCGCGGTAGGCAGCCGCAATCTGTTCCTGAAACCGGGCTTCATCACGCTGATCGGTGGGCATACTTGTCATGGTTCTGGCTCCACGGGAAGGGCAATCTGGAGAACCGGCTGTTCGGCCCGTACAAGCAGGCCAAGCGTAGGCAAGCGCACAAACAGAGCCGCCCCCGCTGCAATGTCGCGGGTAAGCACCACCGGTCCGCTGCCAGTCGTGACCGCTTCGGCCAATACGTCACCAAAGGCATTCAGCAGTTGCACGCGCACTCCAGCCAGCAGCGTTGACGCAGTTGGTGTCGCACGCGTCGGCGTAGGCCCAAGCGCAACGGCAGGATCAAGGGCCACCACACTGACGGTCACTGAACGGGAATGGTAGACAACCGGCGGTGGCACAGCCGGCACCGGCAGAGGATCCAGAACCTCAATCTTGAGTGCAACCGGAAGCCCAGTTGCCATGCCGGGGCTCGCGTCAGCCGCAGCGCTCGTTTGTCCCTCAGCGCCAACTGGTACTGCGGTTGGTGTCGTGGCAGCAGCGTCTAGCGCACTGGTCGCAGCGGGAACAGGGCTCGTGGCTTCATTGCTCGTGGCTTCCGCAGTAGGAAGAGGGCCATTCAAACGGCGCAGATCGGTAACCAGAATCCAGCCCGGGATGACCGCATCGTCAGTCTGGACACGTACCCAAAGACCGCGATAGTTGCCCAAAAGGGTAACAACCGTCTCGGGAGCAAGTTGCTCGATCAGTTCACCGTCCGGTCCTGGTCGCAGACGTAAGCTCGTTGCGTGCAATACCAGCGCCCGCCCCTTGAACGCATCGCCCTGTGGCACGGCACTCCCAGATCCGCCCGCACTGCCCTGGGCCGAACTAGACCCTGGATCGGCAGTCGTCGTGCGCGCAGCCTCTGGCCCGGGCGGTGCTGCTGCAACGGCGGACGAGCCCACCGGCTTCGCTGAGGAAGCCAATGGCGTGGGGCTTGGAACGGCGTTCTGAGCAGCAATTCGGGCCGCGATCTCGTTGGCCAGACTGCTTCCAACTAGCGCAACGGCCAGGCGGTAACTGCCCGCCTGCGGATCAGTCACATGCGGGATCACGCCCCCGGCGCGTGGGGCCACCCGCAGAATGGCCACCCCATCGGACGGAGCCTGCCAGATCAAGCGACTAAGGAAACCTGCACCCGGCAGGAGATCATCATTACTCAGAAGCGGCTGTTCAGGATCACCCCAGAAGAGATCGAGTACGGTATCAACCCCGGGGCCAAGATCAAAGGTCGCAATCACATAACGCAGGCCCGCCTTGACGGGTAACGCCAGATAATCGTGATCACCGCCGGGGCAACCACCGACCACCGGGCAGGCAAACGTCAGGTCATAGATAACGCCAACGGCAATCGGAGCCGCCGTCGCAATACTCCAGTTATCTTCGAGCATGTCAGGCGCAGGTTCCGCCCCGCCAGGAAGCGGAGTCGGTAGGACAACTGGAGTCGGGAGAAGCGTCGGCTCCAGCCCAACCTGGGCGCGAACAGCCATAGGCCAGCCAAGTCCAAGCATCAGACTCAGCATGCTGAAGCCCAGGATGATCGGGCGAATAATCCACATAACTATTCCACCTCTGGCGGCGTCGGCACCGCTGATGGGTGCGTGCGTCGGAGCCGCACGTTGGCCCAGCCACGAACCCGCTCCAGGCGACGAAGCTGTTGCTCCAGATCGGCACGACGAGGCGACGACCCATCAGAGTCAGCCAGCGCCGTCTCGGCCAGGGCCTGCTCCGTTCTTGCGATCTGCTGCTCAACCCAATCCACCAGGCGCACTTGCCCCGGCTGCGTCCCCCTGCTGGCAGGCTCAGCGTTCGGCACCAGAGATCCTGCTGCGGGCAGCCAGTAGCTCACCGTGCCTTGACGCGGGTTGGGCTGCACGGCATAGCCAGCCAGAAGCAAACCGGGCAGATCGGCCTCGGCCTGGGGCATCGTGACTGCACCAGCCAGCGCCAGGCTTGGCGGATCAAGCCGACGTGCAAACTGCATGTGCTGCTGCGCATCAAGCTGAAGGGCGGCATCACGCAGGGCAGGCTTGGATCGCACGGCGCGTGCATACTCGGCCTGGACCCGCGCATGCGGTTCAGCTCGAGTATGAATCTCTCCAATTGGCAGGCGCGTGGGCTCGCTCCCCGCCGTTAGCTCGCCCCTCGCCATTGACCCAGGCGCAGCCGCTCCTGGCTGATCAGGCTGATCAGGGGGATCAGCGTGATCAGCAGGAGGTCGCCGCCCACGATCCGTAGGTGGCGGTACGACCGCAGTTGGGGCCGCCGCAGCGCGCAACTGGGTGGCATCCTGCCCAACCTGAAGGCGCATCGCACGTAGACTGTGCGTACTGCGTTCGCCGGCCCGCATGCCACGATAAAGCAGACCATCATCAGCCATCCAACCCATCGCCGTTGCCACCTCACCCACCGCCATGGCACTCCGGCTCCGCCCCAGAAGCGCCGCCGCCCCATAGCGCACACTCCCAGTTTGGCTGGCTCCAGCAGCACTGACCGCCGCTGCACCAAGGTAGGCCGAGCCCAGCGCGGCCGCACCAACTGCGGCACCAACCCCCGCACCCACCGTCGTTGTCACGGTCTGTTCCGCCGCTCGTACCGACGACCCCGTCCCCACTTCAAGCGTCTCGCCTAACGTGAGCATGCAACTGCGCAGGGTCGCAAACGCGATCAGGGCCAGATAGATCAGCAGCAGCAAACCACCAATCGCAAAGCCCGTATAGGCCGTCGCATTGCCCATCTGCGCTGCGGCAAGCAGGCACGAGAAGAGCAAACCCATCAGGAAGCTACTCGACCACGAGACCTGGAAGACATTGATGGCACGCCGAAACAGGCCAGTGACCCCAGCAGCGGTCTGCTGGAAGAAGACGAAGACCAGACCAATCGGCAAGCCAAGCCACAGCACAACCAGACTCAGCGCAAAAGTAAGATGGATCAGCGCCTCGGCCACGGCCAGCATGCTCGGCAAGATGCCCAGATAGAGTCGGCTCACACCACGCTGGATCCCTTCGACCGCCGCGCGCCGGGCATTCGGCGTCAACAGTTCAGCGACATACTCAGTCGTGGCAAAGCTGGGCGGCGCAGCAAAGAAGGCATCAGGTAGATCCTGACTTGGGCCACCCAGATCAGGACAATGAATATCTTCGGCATCAGCGTAGAGGAGTGCCGCAGCCAGATCGTCCATCTGGAGCATCCCAGGCGGGCCGCGCCGCGTCAGGGTGGCCCCACCACATGGATTGGCAGGATAAAGCGACGTTGGAGCCGCCATATCGCTTGCGCTCACGCCAAACAGCGCACCGGGCGCACCTGCACTCGCTTGAAGAAAGAGGGCCGTGCTGATCGTCGAGCGTACCTGTTCAGCCTGGCCGATCAACTGCCCACCGACCGTAATCAGAACTGGCGTAAGCACAGTCCAGACCAAAACGTGGCGCAGACTGATCAGGCGGGTCTGGCCGGTGATCGGCACTAGCATAAAGAGCAAGCAACCCAGAGTCAGGGCCAGAATTGCGACCGGGACATAGAGCGGATCAAAGAGCTCGACGATCAACTGATAGGCGGTGCTAAACGCCACGTCCACCACCCACCAACGAAACTGAGTCAACTGATAGGCAAGTTGAAGCAGGGTGCGGTTGATCGTCCAACCCACACTTGCAACCCCACTCCAGAAGCTGTACTCGAAGCCATCCATACACGCCCCAACATCAAGCGGACTACAGCCAGCAGCGTAGCTCGGCTGCGGCCAGAGCGCACCGAGCAGCCCACTCAGCACGAGCAGTCCCACCAACCAGGGGCGGCGCGGCATAAAACGAAGGATGCTCAAGGGCTTCATTGGCCACCTCGGGAACGCCAAAATACGAAGCCACTCACCCCGGCAAGACCCACAAAGGCGGCCATCAGCAACCAGGCGGGCCAGAGTGACGACGCGATACCAGGTTCCACGGCCAGCAATTCCCTACATGCCGGGTCGGTTGCCGAATCAGCGCAGTGGCACAACGGGCAGGGTGAGCCAACAGTGCTGTCTGCATGCGTGGCCGCGCCAACCCGATCTGAGTCGGAGTTAGCGCGTCCTGTAGCGGCTGAAGGCCCCAGAGCGGCGGCTGCGGTAGCGTCCCGCGTGGAAAGCCCATCCGACTGAAGCTCGCCTGAGCCAGACTCAACCGCGCGCGGCAGTTCCGGCACCGACACAATCGTCGCCATCAGGGTTTGGTCAAGCTCAGCCTGATCAAGCAGCACTGGATCAAGCGCTAGCATCGTGGCCGGATCAGGCAAGACCACCCCGTCGGCCTCAACCCGAAGGTCGAGTTGTGCCGGACGCGGGCTCAGCGTGAGCCACACGCCCGCTGCGTCTTGACCCAATTGCACCAGGGGGCGTCCCGCGACGTGACCCTGCACGACCACGCGCACCTGATGGGCCTCAATCGCAGCCAGCGTTGCCCGTCCCGCCGCATCCGTATGCGTCCGTGCAAGCTCCTGACTACCGGACGCATCGCGCACCAGAATGGTAAGCTCGGCCAGACCGTGCCCAGCAGCATCACGCACCCAGACCACCAGATCAGGTGGTAAATCCTGCGCCCAGACCAACTGCGGCCTACTTAGCGCACCCAGCAGCAACAGACAAAGCAGCATTCTTTGCATCACGGCGTGCCTTTCTCTGCATCCCCAAGTCGTGCCCTTTAGCGGGCCGTACGAAAACCCCGGATACGCGGCGCGTAGTAACTCGAGCTAAAGATGTTGTAGTCAACCCGCACCCCGAGGCGCGGACTGGCGGCGTGAACGAGATCCCACTCGCCATCACCATTGAGGTCGCCCACCAGCATGCCAACGTGATCAATCCCACCACCTGCAATCGCAAAAAAGACCAGATCACCAGGGCGCAGATCGGCGGAGGTTACCGAGCGCATCCGCGGCCACTGGCCCGCCGTCCCCTGGGGAATAACCAGCCCAATCTGGGCGTAGGTCCAACTCATCAATCCCGAACAATCAAAGCGCTCGGGGCCTTTCGCGCCCCAGACATAGGGCTTACCCACCTGCGCCAGCGCAATCTGAACCAAGCGCTCGGCCCCAGGCGGAGCAGCCACCCCACGGATCGCCACCTCGCGACCCCACACCTGGAGCGGCTCAGCCTCCCAGTCAGTCAGCGCACCAGGATCAGGGCAAGGCGGCGCGCCCGGAGCCTGCCAGGTCGCCGCACTCCACTGCAAGGTCAGCGGTTCAGTACGGAGCACCCGCAGATCCTGATTAGGGCTCGGCGTCGCCGTGGGTGGCACAATCAAAGCAGTTGAGGTCGGCGTACCCGGCAAGGTCGTCGTCGTCGGAATCCGTGGTAGAGCATCAGGATCAGCAAACAGGCTCAATTCCACCACATGGGGTGTCCCCCGAGGCCCAATCACCGGAATCGTCACCGTACTCAGACCAGGCGGTACCGTGGTCGGCAAGGCGGCAATCCCAGCCAATTGAAGCGCCTGCGCACTCACACCCCAACGCCCATCAGACACGAGCGCCCCATTGGGGTCTGTGACTGCCCGCAGACGCACCTGCTCGCTATACTGCACGGGCAAAGGATCAAGGGTATGGTTATGCCAGGTCAGCATAATCAGCGCGAGTTGCTGGCGATCGGCTGCAACCCCAGGAGCGGTAACAAACGGGCCAGCCACAGCCTGGGCCTGCACATGGAAAGGCCAGATCTCGACACGCTGGCCCAAGACATAGTTGGTATACCAACCAGGGCATACGGTGTAGGCGAGGGAAAAGGCGGCCCCCCGAGCGCACCATACTCCCGTTCCCACTCAGCGAAGTAGAAGAACTCATCCCAATCACCGCCTTCGGTAATCGGGCGCGTATGCGTGATCACCGCCTTAAGCGGGCCTTCCGTTCCCCAGGGCAACGGAGTTGGACTAGGGCACGCCCAACGCGGCGTCCGACTGACCGCCACCCCACCCGACCCACAAGCCAGGAGCAATACGAGCAAACCGGCAACAGCAAGCAGGATCGCGGTACGCTTCATGGCTGTCCTCCAGAAGTGGCCGGATACGCCTCGGGTGGGATAAGCTGATTCAACTCGAGCGAGCGAACCTCAACCCGCTGCTGCTGCTCCACCCAGGCCACCCAGACCGAGCGCCGATTCGCAGCCTGGGCCGTCACGGTACGTCCTGCAGCGCGAGCGCCGAGCACCAGCGGTGCGGGTAGGCCAGCGGTATGCGGTGCAGGAGCGTGCCAGCCGCCACTCCCAGGCACACTCCAATGCGCATAATGGGTTGCCCCCGACGAGGCCCACTGATCGTCGCTACAGCACGTCCAGATCGCAGCGAGCCGATCGGCAGCCGGGTCATACGCTGGCGCAGCCGACGTAATCCGGTCAGCCGGACGATGCACCAGCACCTCAATCGGCCCCCAATGCCGACCGCCATCAAGCGAACTGAGTGCATAGGCCGCAGCGCCATCGGCATCCGTCCAGGTAAACATGACCAGCGGATCAGCATAACCGGAACGAGCCGCGACCAGGCCACGGACATGCCACATCCGCAACCCTGGCACCACACCGGGCGGATCCACGGCCACCTGATGGATCTCCCAAGGGCCGGTACTGAGCAATGGACGGCTGATCAAGAAGCCAACCGGACGATCAACCCCCGCGAAGATCAGGGCAACCACCCGCGCAGATGTACCCTCGCCCACAATCAGAACACTACCCTCGCTAAAGGCCCAGGCCGGGACGGGCACGCGCTCGGGCGGTAGCCACACCCCGGCGGAGGTACGTACCACCAAGGCGGGCTGCATCACGTTCGGCCCAGCGTGACAGACCAGCAGCGCAATGAGGGTTCCATCGGTTGTTGCGGCCAGATCATTGGCCCGCCGACAATCCGTTGCAATGCGCTGCGGCGCCGACCATTGCTCACCCCCATCAGCACTCGCACTCGTCCACACCCCAGCGGGCGGATCGTTATCACGAAAATCGGGGTCACTCATGCCCCAGATCGCATGCACCACCCCATCACCCGTGACCCCAACCGCCACAGTCCGGGTATAACGACCGATCATCGCCGGACCAAGGTCAACCTGCCGAGCCGGCCCCCAGGTACCACGCTCAGGCCGATGGACTGCGACCATAATGCGGTCAGGATCATTCGTGCCAGACCAGACCGCCGCCGCGACGACCGGCCAATGCGCCGTAGGATGCGTTGCCAGATCAAGATCAAGGATCGTACCGGGCAGGGCCAGCGTGGTCTGCTGATCAGCACCACCGTGCCAACGCTCGGCGGCAAGGGTTGGATAGGGCGGAGGATTCGGCACCGCAGTAGGCCAGGGCGGCAACGCAGGCGCACCAGGCGCAGGGGCACAGCGCGGATAAGGCGTAGTTGTGGGCAGCGCCGTCGGCGAGGGCCCAGGCAGCGGTGCGCCAGACGAGCCAGGTGGGAGCGTCGGCAACGGCCCCCCGAAGGGAGTCACCGTAACCGGCGGCGGCGTGACGTAGGGGTCAGGCCAACACCCAGTTGCAGCAGCCGTCGCCTGAATGTCCGCATAACTTGGTGCAGGCGTACAACCCACCAGCAGAGGCATAAGAGCGCCAAGCAGGGCCAACAGGAATGGGACCGGGCGCAAGGCACAGCACAGCGAAGGGGTAGACATACGAGACCCCCAAGAGCAAAAAAGGGCACAGCGGAGCAAGCCCGAAAACGCCGGACGCGACAAACGGTAGCGCGAGGCTCAATCTAGGAGCTAAAATGCAAGAGGCAGCGGCGAGGGGTTTGCGTTGAGGGCTGCGGCAGCATCACTGCGCCACCGACCCTCACGCCCACGAGTGTAGCAGCCCGCATACGCAGCGCCTATCCCCACAATGGGGAGAAAGCGCAGCAACTGAATCAAACCGCGCCCCGCACCAGGAGGCCCTGGAGGGACGCGCTGTTCACGCATGATCGGCTTGGCGCACCTACAACTAGCTTAGCCAAGGTTCCAGAGTGCTTTACCGTCCGATCTTGCGCACCACATCCTGATGCGCTCGGCCTGACCCCTTGTCTTAGCCAGGATCAGCATCACTGGAGGGCCCATCAGCGTCATGCATCCGTTGCTGGATCGCAGCAAGGCTCTGGCGCGATCGTTGCGTAGCGGGGTGGTCAGCGCCAAGCCGAGCCTCATAGATCTGAAGTGACCGCAGATGCAACTGTTCCGCTGCAGCAAGATCGCCCTGATCGTAGTAATTAATCGCCAGATTATTCAGGCTTTTGGGCGGTATCCGGGTGCTGCGGCCCCAGCGCCTGCTCGTAGATCGCCAGTGCCCGCTCGTAGTACGGTCGCGCTCCCGCCAGGTCGCCCTGGTCAGAAAGCAGCATGCCCAGGTTGTTCAGGCTGGTGGCGGTGTCGGGATGAGTTGGCCCCAGCGCCTGCTCGTAGATCGCCAGTGCCCGCTCGTAGTACGGTCGCGCTCCCGCCAGGTCGCCCTCGGATTTCAGCAGCATGCCCAGGTTGTTGAGACTTTGGGCGGTGGCGAGATGAGTTGGCCCCAATACCATCTCGTAGCTTGAACCGCGCCCCCAGTATCGCGCATCCTGCTGTAGGGCCTACGCATCATGATATGTCTTCTTGACATTACATTTAGTCCGGTGTATATTACATTTAGTCCGGTGTATATTACATTTACGCGACACGATGTTCAATTGACCTGGGGAGAATTTCAACATGAGTTTTCACGAGAAAAGTGCGTTGGCGTGTTTTATTTCGATCTGCCTTGTTTATGTTCCCTACTTCATGCTTGTCTTTCGCTTTCCAATGGCTGCACTGGGTCTGTTCTGGGTATCAGCAGTTGGACTGGTCGCATTGCTGACAGGATTCCACATCGTGAACGCGCTCGCGACACGATCAATTCGCACCTCCGGTGGCGTTCCGCCGGTCGACGAACTCGATCAACGCATCGAATTGAAGGCCGCGAAGTGGGCTGGCTTCATCTTGGCATTCGCCGTCACCACGTGGATTCTTGTTGCCATGTACGCACTACCAGTGCTTAGTAACGGAGTGTCGCCCTCAAGTTATGCAATACCAATGGTTACGGCAATGACTGCCGTGCATTGGCTGTTTGCAGGATTCGTCTTGGCAAACATCGTCTACTATGGCGGCATTGTATTCGGCTATCGGAGGATCGCCAGTGCGTAAGATCGTGATTGCCAATCGTATTCGCGAGCTACGATTCAGCGCTGGCGAGATGACTCAGCAGGCGCTGGCGGACAAGGTGGGAATCACGCGTCAAACCGTCATTGCATTGGAACAGGGTAAGTACTATCCATCGCTTGAGTTGGCCTTTTTGATTGCGGAGACGTTTGGCGTTGGCCTAGAGGCAGTTTTCCAATACCAGAATGACGCTCGCCCACCAAAAAGTGCGGCGAAACCTACATGAGTCTATGCAAACACATTCATTCAGAACGCCAACTGCGTTGTTTGGCAATCGCGAGACTTGCCGCCTCGCTATGGTGCAGCCCTACCGGCAGCATTCCATTGGAGGTATCCCAGGTTGTTGAGGTTTCCTGCGGTGGCGGGATGGGTTGACTGTTCGCAGATCGCGTCGGCAGCCTGCGCGGTTGGCGGATCGCTCAGCACGGACTCGACTTGCTCCCCGTAGCGCGGGGTCAGCAGCAGGCGCACGCTCTCGGGGCGGGCGAGAGTCTGGAGCGGCACAGATCGCACGCCACTGCTGGAGGCCCATACGCCACGTCGGGTCGTGATCAGTACCCGCGCCCCACCGCTGGCCGGTCGCCACACCTTCAGCAGCGCAAACTCTTCTAAGTTATCGAACACCAGCAAGCGCCGCACCGGTTCGGCCCAGGCCCGCTTGACCGCTGCGACCTGATCATCGAAGGCCAGCCCACTCCAACCGGGCAGATCGAGCCTACCCGGCCCGCCCGCTGCGGCGACCTGGCTAGCGACGGTGGTGGCTTCTGCCATATTCAACCAGAAGACCCCGCCAGGGAACTGGTCGGCGTAGACGTGGGCAAACTCGCTGGCAAGCTGGGTCTTGCCAATACCACCCGTGCCGCTCACGGCGGGCAGCACCGCAACCGTGCCGCTCGTTTCACCCAGCAACGCCTCTGCTAGCGTTGCAAGCTCGGCATCTCGACCGCGAAAGTGGGGGTTGATCGGGTAGGGCACCTGAAACACGCCCGCCCCACGCACGGCAGGCACCTCGGGCAATCGCCACAGCGCCCCATCGCGCACCGCCATCCAGAGCACGGGCTGCCACCAGGGATGATCAGCAGGCAACGCAGCACGGGCCGCAGCCAAGGTGTTAAATGTCAACTAGATCTGCCGCCTCATGACAACTAAACTTGCCGGTTTCCGCTCCCTTCCCGCGTGACCTGCGAATGCCAGTTCCGTCGTCGTATCTCCGCCCGTTGCGTTCGCTCACCCC
>JBLWKA010000079.1:17715-26335 GCA_048381555.1 Oscillochloridaceae bacterium umkhey_bin13 | reverse complement strand
AGCCCATGTGGCTGCGCTGGGGGTACGCGCCGAGGCGGGGTGCGGCTGCGACATTCGGGTATTCGCGGCCACAATTCGCGGATGGCTGCGTGGGATGCCAGGAAATCACGAGACCTGGGTCTGACGGCGCAAACGCCGCATCAAACGTCGGCGCGGGCGGCGCACATAGAACGGGTCGCTCGCACACAAGCGGCGGCGCTCGGCCAGACTGCGCCCGGTCAACAAGCCACCCATAAAACTGGTCAGGTCGGTCAACGAAGCGATCTTGTCGGCCACAACCAAAACCCAGCCCTCCCGGGTGGTTGGGCGCGGGCCAATCGGAAACATATGGCTCACAATGGCCTGCGAAACCGCTTCGGGCTCGCCGAGTTCGGTCGCAACGCGGGCGGCGATCGCGCCATGGTTGGCCAGCGTGCCCAACCGCGAATCGAGGTCGTGCAAAATCGCGGCCCGGGTTGCCGTCACGCGATCAGCGCCTAGCAATGGGGCCAAGACATATGAATAACGTGCCACCCGCATCATATGATCATGCTTGGGGACACTATGGTGCAAATGATCCCGGGTCTCGATTACACGAGGATGCTGGAGTAGATCGGAGATACAGGCCTGATCCATGGGTCGTTCGCCCTCCCTTTACTGGTGGCATACCATTGGTCAATTCGTCGATCCGTTCCTGCGTCGTGGCGCAGTATGGTCGCCATTGACCCTACCCACAGACGAGGCGTAACCTTCCCTTATACGTTATACACCGAACAATAGTTGCATGGCAACGCAACCATCGGTCCCAATTATCGGTAGCACTTCGGGCAAGCCTCCCCCCCCCACTTTGGGGGTTATTGCTCTGTTGCGAACGCTCGGCGTATGTCACAATTATCTTGCATCGTCAGCGAATGTGCTGGCAATTGCGCCACCCACGCTGGTTAGCACCCGATCCTCACCCCACGCTGTCTCCGCATCTCCTCAGTACTTCTGTGGTTAGGATCAAACCCCTTATCCAAAACACATACGTCAGGAGGAAGGTATGGGTATTTTCGATTTTCTGTTTGGACGCAAGCAGGAACAGCCCCAGCGTCCGCATGGCCCAGTTTCGTTTGGTGAAGGCCCGGTTCGCATGGGGGGCACTAATCTTAATCATGCAGCAGCCACCGCGACCGATCCCAACGAACAGGCGCTACAGCGCTACCGTTATATGCTACGCACTGCCCCCCCCGAAACCGTCGAGCAGGCCCATGCCGAAGCATTTTCACGCATGACCGCCGAGGAACGGGCGTATGTGTTGCGTGCCCTGGCCGATGAACTGCCCCCCCGCCGAGCGCAACGAGCTTGAGCAGCGGCCCAATGATCCGCAGGCCCTAGCACGGGCAGCGACCCGGGCCGAAATGCGCAACCCGGGCACGCTCGAGCGCACCCTTGGTTCGCAACCCGCCCATGGTGTGGGCGGCGGCATGTTCAGTGGCATGGCGGGCAACCTCTTAATGAGCGTTGCCGCCGGTTTTGTAGGCAGCATGGCCGCCAGCGCCTTCCTGAGCGCCTTTGCCGATCCCATGGCCGATGCTGGCTTCGAACCAGATCTGGCTGAGGCCGACATGGGCGACTTCGGCGGCTTTGATGAATTTTAGCCTGCCCGGGGGAGCACTACCGTAAAACTGCTCCCCTGACCAAACGTACTGCGCACGGTAATTTGCCCGCCATGCACTTCGGCAATATGGCGGGCAATTGCCAACCCTAGGCCCGCCCCTGTTTTGGAAACCGTAGCATCAGACTCGATCCGGAAGAAGGGCAAGAAGATCTTCTGGTGGTGTTCTGGGGCAATCCCCGGCCCATTGTCCTCAACTCGGATGATCAGCCGTGACGGTTCATCATGAAACAAAACCCTGACCCGACCACCTTTGGGCGTGAACTTCAGGGCATTGTCAATCAAGGCCCGTACTAACTGTTCGAACCCGCTGGGATCAATCACTAGCGGAGCAGCCTTGTCGCCCTTGGCATCTAGGATCACGCCCAGATCGCGAGCTTGATCAGCCAGCATCACCAGCAGCGGAGTCAGCACATCGAAGGGCTGGATTAGGCGCGGCGTCAACGAGCGTTCGCGCAATTCCTGGAAGTACAGCAAACTGTTCAACTGCTGGGTCAGGATGTAGCTACTACGCTTCATGACTCCCAGCGCTTCGGATTGGGTCGGCGTGAGTGTGCCAAGCATGCCCCGCTCGAACAGTTCGATATAGCCTACCAGCGAGGTTAACGGGGTGCGTAATTCGTGCGAGAGCGTCGCCAAAAAGCGGCCTTTCAGCCGATCCAGTTCTTGCAACTCGGCATTGGCCACATTCAGATCAAGAATGCGCTGTTCGAGCCGCTCAACCAGTTTCTGGCTGTAGGCCCGTAACAGTTCGATCTCTTCGTTCGGTGTGGTAACCTGATCACGCCGCCCAGCAATAAATTCGGCCACCTGCCCAGGCAACTGGCGCGGCTCAATCGGTTTGGACAGAAAGCCATCGCAGCCCGCGACCAGGGCGCGTTCGCGTGCCCCCGGGCTATCATCGGCGGTCAGGGCCACAATTGGCACGCCCGTCAGATGGGGCAAACTACGCAGGCGGGTGGTTGCCTCGTAGCCATCCAGGCCCGGCACATTCAGATCAACCAGGATCAGGACCGGCGTATGTTCCCGAGCCAGGGCCACCCCACTCGTACCGTCTTCGGCAATCAACACCTGGTAGCCACGCCCACCAAGCACCCGCTGAACCAGGCGCTGATTATCGTGGTTGTCTTCGACGTAGAGGATCTTCTGTGGTGCATCGGTCATCTACTATGGCTCTCCGTCAAACCGGGATGGGGTCAAGTTAAGTCACGAATTTACCATCAATCACACGGGGCAGCCCGGGCGGGGTCATCCCATCGGCGTCAAGATCGTCAACTGGTGAAAAGGCAACCGGAAGAGTAAAACTAAAGGTACTCCCCGCACCAGGTACACTCTCGACCCAGATCCGACCATGCTGAGCATCAATCAGGCGACGGGCAATCGCTAAACCTAAGCCGGTTCCATTGACCCGGGAATGGCGTCCGTGGATCTGCACAAACTCCTGAAAGACCATGGCCTGTTGATCTAACGGGATCCCCAGGCCGGTATCGGCAACCCGAACTCGCACAAAACGTCGGATGCGGCCCTGGGTATCGAGTTCATCAAGAATGTCGGCGCTCAGCGTGATCATACCACGCTCAGTGAATTTAACGGCATTCGAGAGCAAGTTCAGCAGAACCTGGCGCACCCGATCATCATCAGCATAGGCAAGCGGTAGATCAGCCGGGATCTGCACCACCATCCGCAGCGGACGATTGCGGATCAGTCCTTGCACCGTATCGGCAACCTCGTGGATCAGCGGAGTCAGGGCCAGGGGTGCCGGTTCCAAATGCAGGTGACCAGCCTCGATCTTGGCCAGATCAAGCAATTCAGTGATCAGGTGCAACAAGAAGCGCCCGTTGCGGTTAATGCTGGTCAGATCTTCACGCTGCTCGGTGGTCAAGGGATGCAGTTCATCATCCAGCATGACCGTGCTGAAGCCAATAATTGCATTCAGCGGCGTGCGGAGTTCGTGCGACAGACTGGCCAGGAAGTCACTCTTCCGGCGGTCGGCCAACTGGGCTGCCGCCAGCGCATCACGCAACTCTTCGGTACGACGGGCCACTTGCTGCTCAAGATCACTGAGCAGTTGCACATTCTGGATGGTCAGGCCGACCATGCCCGCAAACATTAAGAGGCGGCTCGCATCTTCGGCCACAATCGGGCGTTGGCGCAAATGGCAGTCGGCTGAAAGCAGCCCAATCACACGGCCTTCACGGCCGAAGATTGGCACTTGCACATAATCGTGACTGGCCGAAACCGCCTGTTTATGCGGCTCGACCCCCGGATGATTCCAGGGGTTATCTACAATAATCGCCTTGCCACTCCGAATCACATCGGCCTCGACCGAACGACCACTGACATGCAGCGGATGCGCATTCGCCACCAGCATAAACTCGTGGGCCTGCGCTTCGTTGCCAAGCCCAAACGAGGCCGCAACCGCCTTCAGGTGCTCGCCTTCAACCAGATAAACCACCGCCCGATCAAAGCCGAGCCGATCACAAATCACGGCCGGAATGCTTTCGAGCAGCCGCTGCAGATCAATGATGCCCTTCAATTCATTCGAGACCGTATTGAGGGTGGCGAGTTGGCGGGTATTCTCTTCGAGTTCGTACAGTTTGTCTTGCAAGACATCGGCCATACCGTTAAAGGCATCCACCAGCTGCCCAATCTCGTCACTTCCAGCAGTCGGGATGCGGCGGTTCAGATCACCCCCCGCCACAGCCTGCACCCCTTGGCGCACTGCCGTGATCCGGCGCGTAAACGAGTGGGCCAGAAACAGGCCCAACGCGGTAATCAACAAGCCTAGCGCCCCAAGCAACAACTGAAGCTGACGCTGCAACGCGTTCTGGCGCTCTTCGATCCGGGCACCCGTTTCGAGCGCCGGACGGGACACCTGTTCGGCAGGAATGACCAGCGCGACGCTCCAACCAGCCGTGGGTACCGGCGCAAAGGCAATATACGTGGACTGGCCATTATCGGTAATCAGAGCCACCCCGTCCTCGTTGGCGATCATCTGTTCGACAACCGCCCGCAACTCGGGGTTCGACACAGCCAACAGATCCTTGCCCCGGAACGAGTCATCCCAGCGGGCCCCGCCCGTATCCATGTCGGGGCCTACAATCACCTGGCCGGTTTCGTTTAACAGCAGCGCATAGCCTTCGGGGCCAATATCCACCGAAAGGATATCTTGCTGAATCGTTTGCAGCAACAGGTCAAAAGCAACCACACCAATAAAACGCCCGCTCAGATCATAGATCGGCGTTGCACAGGTGGTGGTCAACAGGCCAGTATTGGCATCAACATACGCATCGCTCCAGACCGTTGTCCCGGCAGCACGGGCGGCCAGATACCAGGGCCGCGTGCGGGGATCGAAGGGCTGGATCGTCAGCAGGACATCAATCACTTCGTCTTTGTCAAAGGCGATAATGCCGCCCTCATCAAGCGCGACATAGCCAATGCTGACCAATGGATTAGCCGCGACGGTCGCTTGCAGGGTCGGAATCATGCGCTGGGTGAGCGCCACCGGCTCAGCGTAACGGGCAATCAGTTCAGGCGAAGGGGCGGGCGCAACCCAGACCCGCTCACTGCCCAGAGCAAAGGGCCCTCGCGGGATCTCGTTGCGCAAATAGGCCGCAACACTCTCGACCTGCTGCTCAATCGAATCGAGCGCAAGGTCGTACAAGCGGGCCTTATCCAACGCCCGCTGCCCTAAATGCTCTTCGGCCTGAGCTTGCAAGGCCCCGGCCCCTTCTTGCAGCGCAGTGGTACGGGCACGATCAAAACTGATCAAACTGAGCCCTGCTACCAACGCAAGCGGTGGCAGGGCCAAACCCAGCAAAAGGGCGAGGATTTTGTATTGAATACTGGTGCGGAATGGCATGAACAGGCCGCGATAACACCAACAGAGGAGGGTGCGATTGCCCTCCTCTGCATAGTAACAGTCAGTTTGCTGCCGTGCAAGCGTTGAAGGTTAACAGCGCGTTACACGGTTTTTTCCTGACTGATAATATGGATGGGACGGCCCGCCGCATCAGCAACCACATACCCATGGCGGGTCAAGAGCAGCGTATGCTCGCTCGCGTGAGCGAGACGGATCTGGCGTGCTGCGGTCAGATCGCCAGTTGGCAAATCGAGGCGCAGGGTTGGGCCATACGGGCCAGTTGTCTCGGCTGTACCCGTCGCACGTCGGGCGACCCGCCGGGCCATCCCGCGGGTGCGCTGCACCAGCGTCACCAGGCTTGCCGCCACGAGGGCCAGGCCCAGCGCCAGCGCTGCCGTCGGCACAACCACTGCCACCACGATGACTATACTAACGGCCAGCAGCAGCACCAAACTGGTTAGTTGTGCCCACTGCCGTACCGAGAGATGCCCAAGCGTCAGCATAATTGGTTCCTCGCTTTCATTCCTGGCTCTTAGCATACCAAGCCATTGTTATGGGGCTGCTAACAGCATATTAGAAAAGTATATGAGCAATTTGAAGCGTGTGGTGGCCCTCGTGGCAGCGGCCAGGTTCCCCCTCGTGGCGGCCGCGATCCCGCGTAGGGGCAGCCCGTGTGGCTGCCCAGGGTGACCACGCCGGGTCGCCCCTACGGGCAACCGCACGGGCCATCCGGTGCGGGGCCATCCGGCGCGGGCAACCGCACGGGGCAACGGCACGGGGCAACCACGTATGCAAGACGTTAGCCACACCCGGTAAGATCCGGCTAATTGCCGTATAATGCATCTTAGCCATTGACCATTCATAAGAAGGAAGCTCACGCAATGTCGTATTCACCGTATGTTGGTTCGCCGACCGATGCCTTACGCCAGCAAGGGGTCATGACCCAGGTCTATGCCTGGATGACGGCTGGTCTGCTCGTCACCGGGGCGATTGCCATGTTCGTGGCAAGCAGCCCAGCCCTCATCGCAGCAATCTTTGGCAATATGTTCGTTTTCTTTGGCCTGATCATCGGCCAACTCGCCATGGTCTGGTTCCTAAGTGCGCGGGTGATGAGCCTTTCGCCGGGGGTGGCGACGGCGATCTTCCTGGCCTACGCGGCGCTCAATGGTCTGACTTTAGCCATCATCTTTCTGGCCTACACTGCCACCTCGATCGCCAGCACCTTCTTCGTGACGGCGGGCACCTTTGGGGCCATGAGCGCGATTGGCTACTTCACCAAACGCGACCTCTCGGGCATGGGTGGGTTTCTGCTGATGGCCCTGATCGGCCTGATCATCGCCTCGATTGTCAACATTTTCTGGGCCAACAGCACCTTGTACTGGATCATCACCTATGCTGGGGTGCTGATCTTCGTGGCCCTGACCGCCTACGATACGCAGCGCATCAAGCGTATGGTCGCCGAGGTGCGTGATGAGCAGAGCGAACGCCGGGTGGCGATCTATGGCGCGCTGACCCTCTACCTCGACTTTATCAACCTGTTCCTGTACCTGCTGCGCATTCTGGGTGATCGGCGGTAAGCTTTGCCGCGATCTAGAAATACCAGCCGCCTAAAGTGTGATCAGGCCCTGACGTGCCCCAATGCTCACCGCTTCGGTACGTGAGGCGGCCCCCAGCTTGGCGAAGATCGCGGCAATGTGGAACTTGACCGTATGCTCGCTGATCTGAAGCCGCAGCGCGATCTGTTTGTTGGGCAAGCCCTGACTGAGCAAGCCGAGCACCTCGGTTTCGCGGGCGGTCAGGGCTTCCAGCGGCGGTTCATCAGCACTCCGCGAACCGGGTAACGCCTCTGCCAGCGCATGAGGCACCGCAACGTAGCCTTGGGCGGCCGCCAACACCGCCGCCCGCAACTCCTCGGAACCGGAATCAGGCGAGGCCAAGGCCCAGCCGCGTAACGGCAAGCCCCGCAATTGGGCCGCAACTCGTGGGTCTGCACTGAGCGCCACCATGGCCGCGCCCTCTTCGCCGGCCAGGGCACGTCCCACGGCCGTCACCTGCTCGCCCGTGACCAGGATCACATCGGCAGGGGCGAGCAAAACCGGGCCAGCCGCTTCGCCTACCACCTCGAAGCCAGCCTCGTGCAACAGAGCGCGCAGGCCGACTCGCAGGGCCGGGCTGGGCGCGATAATAAAGACTGTGGGCATCATTATTTCTATAGAGGGTGGAGCATCCATGATACCCCACGCCCCGCTAGGCCAGCGCACTTGGCGGGGCATGCCTACGCCTTGATGGGCCATGGCCCACGCTGCCAGATCAGCGTGCCGTCAGAAAAAGCTTTGCCCCGCCGGGCGATGAAGTTGCCCGATGAGCGTGCTGTCAGAAAAAGCTACGCTTTTTCTGACAGCACATCTTCTCACAACACCGGCGCGTGCGCCCCAATCCAGGCTAACGCAACATGGGTCGGAATCGCCACCGAAAGATCACCGCCAAAGATCATAGCATTGATTCCCACCACCGCCCCACGCGCATTCAGGAGCGGGCCACCCGAGCTGCCCGGAGCCAGGCGCACATCGGAACGAATATAACTGGCCGGTTGCTCGCCGCGCCGCGCCGGAATCGTGCCGACTGCACTCACAATCCCGGCTGTCACCACACTGCGCTGGCCCCACGGGCTGCCCACCGCAAAGACCAGTTCGCCGACCCGCAACTGGCTTGAATCGCCCAACAGAGCCGGACGCAAGGTGGCTTCGTCCAGCGCCAATAACGCGAGATCAAGCCGTTCATCACGAGCGATCAGACGGGCCGAGCAACGTTGGCCCGCTGGGGTTACCACGGTCGGCCGCTCGCCCACTCCGGCCACCACATGGTCGTTGGTCATAACCATGCACCCGTCACCCCAAACCACGCCCGAGCCACCCCCACGGCGGCGACCCAGCACTTGGACCACACTGGTCTGGGCCCGGGCCGCGATCACGCTGCCCGCTTCGGCCAAAACAATTGGTAACGCAATGTCGGTTGCGGTTACGGTCATCGTTGCATCCTTATGCTTTTTGTGTGCGTTGGGGGGGGGGGGGGGGGGGGGCGGGCCCCCCCCCCCCCCCCCCCGCACCGCCCCGGCCTGGCTA
>JBLWKA010000079.1:4843-17705 GCA_048381555.1 Oscillochloridaceae bacterium umkhey_bin13 | reverse complement strand
AAAAAAGTTGTGACGCAAGGGGGGGTGGGTTTTCGGGGAAGGTTGGCAGCTTTTGGTTTTTTTGGGGGGTGGGGGGGGAGGCGCCCCCACAACGCACACAAACCATGATCCCAAATAGGCTTAAGCTTAACTCCGCGCACCCACTGTCACCGTCGCGGTCACGATCATGCCACCCCGCAAGACTTGCACCGCCACCGGCTTACCTACCCGCTCACCGGTCAACAGGGCCTGCAATTCGTCGGTATCGGTCAACGGGTGCCCATCAAGTGCGGTCAAGACATCACCAATCAACAGGCCCCCTTGCGCCGCCGGGCTGCCCGGCTCGACCCGTACCACCAACAGTCCGCGCTCCTGGCTCAGACCAGCGCGCTGGCCTTCGGGCAGTTCCACCGGCTGGCTACTGATCCCCAGGAAGCCACGCTTGACGAAGCCGCTGCTGCCCAGAGTCTGCGCGATGCGCTGGGCCAGGGCTGCTGGCACACCCAGTGCCACACCCCCGGCTAAGCCAGTCGTCAATACGGCCACCACGACCCCGCCCGCATCGGTCAAGGCCCCGCCCGAAAAGCCGGGGTACGGGATGGCGTCGGTCTGCACAAACTGTTCCAGCACGGCCCCCCGGCGTCCCCGCAACGGGCCACCCACCGCGCTCACAATCCCGAACGAAGCCATCGGGCTACTGCCGGGACGACCGACCGCCAAAACAATCTGGCCGACCCGCGCCGGGCGCTCGCTAAAGGTGGCCGCATCCATCCCTAGATCGGTGACCCGCAACAGGGCCAGATCGCTCGCATGATCCCGCCCGGCCAAACGCGCCGCTAAGACCCGCCCATCAGGCGTCTCGACACTCAGATCCTCGTCACGCTCCAGCACATGGTCGGCGGTCAAGACCGTATCGGGGGCCACCACAATCCCGGTGGCCGGGCCACGCGCCCGTCCGCGCACCTGCACCAGCGCCGCACCGACGCGCTCGACCGCATCGGCCATCTGACTCGACAAGGCCCCTAACAATTCACCGGCTTCGGCATGCTCACTCATTGGGAAACTCCTGGACTTCGCTTGGTTATCTGACAAGCAGTATAGAGTGCGCACCCCGTGGCTCGCTATCGGCGACCTTGCTAGGGCCGACCCGGCCAAATGGCTAGGATGGCGCTTGACGCGCTGCCGCAAACGGGTATAATAGCCCAGGGTCACGGGGAGGTGACGGAGCGGTTGAACGTGCTCGTCTCGAAAACGAGTAGGGCCTGAAAACCCTCGCGAGTTCGAATCTCGCCCTCCCCGCCAAAAAATCGCCCGATCTCGTAACGAGATCGGGCGTTCCTGATCAATCAACCGAAAAACCTATGAATTACGAAGAACAACTGGCCGAACAGCAGCGCCTGATTGCCTGGCTTCAGGATCAACTCGAACGCCAACGCGCCATGAATGGCGAACTCCGCCGCGCCGTCGCCGACCTGGCCCGTACCTTCCAAGAGTCGCTCGCCGCCGCCTACGAGGCCGGTGAAAGCGGGGATCTTGATGCCGTGCGCCGCATTACCCGCGCCAATCAGCAACATTGGCAGGGCTACTTGCAGCAGATTATCGCCGCTGCAAGCAAGCCCCCACCTGAAGACACGCCCTTACCGTGATCCCTTCCCAAAGTAGATCACTTCCTTCCAGACCCCGGTAATATTGTCGGCAAAGAGCACCACCAGGTCGCCGGGGGCGGCAGAGCGCAAGGCGCGCCGCACCGCCGCCAGTTCGCTCTCGGCCTCCAAAATCCCAGCCTCGGGCATGCCCGCCGTAATCGCCGCCCGGCGCAGAATCCCCCTGACCGCACCGTCGGGCCGCCCGCGCCGATCATCGTCCTCTTTCAGGATCAGCAGATCGAACATGGTGCCGGCAATCGCGCCAACCTCGGCAATATCCTGCTCACGCCGATCGCCCGGCGCACTCACCACCCCGATCACCCGTTGATAGGCCGGGCGCAACTGCTCGACCAGATCACGCATGGCCGCAAACGCCGCCGGGTTGTGACCATAGTCTACCATCACCCGGAAAGGATGCTCGTCAAAGATATTGAGCCGCCCCGGGGCCTGGTAGAAACTGGTCGTGAAGGTGCGCAAGCCCTGCCGGATCTGCTCGGCACTCACCCCATAGGCATAGGCAATCGCGGTCGCCGCTAACGCATTCGCCACATTGTGCCGCGCTTTGCCCTCCAGTGTCGCCGGGATCAGGTGCGTCCAGAGCAAGGGAATATACTGCTCGTCATCGTAGATCGCGATCATTTCGCCGCGCACACCAGATTGGAGTACGACCGCCACGCCGCCCTGGGCCAGATGCTGTTTGACCAGTTCCGAGGCCCCTTCGCCGCCGTGCATACTAAAATAGGCGATCTTGCCTGCGGCCCGGGCTGCCATCCCCGCAACCAACGGATCATCGGCATTCAGCACGCTCCAGCCGTCGTCGCGCACCACTTCGACCACCAGCGACTTGATCTCGGCGATATCTTCGACCGTATTCACGCCGCGCTGACCCAGATGGTCATTCGAGATATTCAGCACACAGCCAATATCGCAGCGATCAAAGCCTAAGCCTTCACGCAAAATCCCACCGCGCGCCGTTTCGAGCACCGCCGCCTCGACCGTGGGATCTTTCAGCACCATGCGCGCCGACCACGGCCCGGTCAGATCACCACGCATATACAGTTCGCCGTCAATATAGATCCCATCAGTCGTGGTCAGCCCAACCCGCTGGCCGGCCATCTTCAGAATATGCGCCACCATCCGGGCGGTGGTGGTCTTGCCATTGGTTCCCGTAATACTCAAAATCGGGATGCGGGCAGGCTGACCGCGGGGAAACAGCAGATCAACCACATGGCGCGCCACATTGCGCGGTGTGCCCTCCGAGGGTTGCAGGTGCATGCGGAAGCCAGGGCCGGCGTTCACCTCCACAATCCCCCCGCCCACCTCACGCAGCGGCTGACTAATATCTGGCGTAATAATGTCAATCCCGGCCACATCAAGCCCAATCACCAGCGCCGCCCGCCGGGCGATCTCGCGGGTCTCGTAGTGGATCTCGGCGGTGCGATCAATCGCCGTGCCTCCCGTCGAAAGGTTCGCAGTTGCGGCCAGAAAGAAGACCTCGCCCGCTGGCAAGATCGTGTCGAGCGTATAACCGGCCCGTTCGAGCAGCAGGTCGCTCTGGTGGTTCAGTTTGATCTTGGTCAAGACCTTCTCGTGCCCAAAGCCGCGCCGCGGATCACGATTAACGATCGCCACCAGTTCGCCAATCGTATGCTGGCCGTCACCCACCACATGGGCCGGGACGCGCTCGGCCACCGCCACCACCTCGCCGTTGATCACCAGCACGCGGTAATCCTTGCCCGGCAAGAAGGTCTCGACCAGCACCGTGGACGTATACTCATTCGCAACCTCGAAGGCCCGGGCAACCTCGTCCAGTGAACGCAAATTGAGGCTCACGCCGCGCCCGTGGCTGACATCAAGTGGCTTGACCACCAGCGGAAAACCCAGCGCCTCGGCGGCGGCCAGCGCCTCGTCACGGCTACGCACACTGCGGTGGCGCGGCACCGGAATCCCGACATCCCCCAGCAGATAGATCGTCAACTCTTTATCGCTGGCCGTCTCGACCGCAATATTCGAGGTTTTGCCCGTCACCGAGGCCCGGATGCGCTGTTGGTATTTGCCATAGCCCAGTTGCACCAGGCTATGCTCATCAAGCCGGATCGCCGGAATCCCGCGCTTCTTCGCCTCATTGACAATCGCTGCCGTGGTGGGGCCAAGCACCAGATCCTGGGCCCGGCTGATCAGATCGTCACGCGCCTGCTCAAAATTGAAGGCCGCCCGTTCTTCGCCATGCAAGGCACTCGGCAGATCTTCGGGGAGCAAACTCCGCACCAGGCGCAACGCCAACTCGCCCGCCTCCAGGCCAACCCGTTCTTCGAGGTACGAATAGACCACATAGTAGACCCCCGGTTGATCCTTGACCGAACGGGTCTTGCCATAGGTCACTTCGGTTCCGGCCAGGCATTGCAACTCAAGCGCAATATGCTCGGTGATATGCCCAATCCAGGTCCCCTCTTCGAGTCGCCGCAAAAAGCCGCCTGGCTCGCCATACGAGCAGCCGTGGTCATAGAGCGAAGGAATCAGTTCAACCAGACGTTGATTAAAGCCGGGCAGACTAGTTGAGGGATAGTCTTCTAACTCTTCGAGGTCGAGGGTGATCCGAATAACAGGGCGATAGCCATAGGGATTTGGGCCACGAAAAACCCGGGTCTCAAGCACACGCATGGGGGCCTCCGCTGGGGCGGCTAGGCGTGCAGGGTACGACAAAGCGGGCCGTGAGGCCCCCATTGGCCGCCACACCACCGCCGACCCCGCCTGGGTCACCGCCAACTGACACAACGTATGGGTGCTAGTATACCCTGATTCGGCTATCTCCGTAATTAGGGGGTATCACCTCACGCGCCAATCAGCGCCACCACTACGCCCAACAACAGGCAGAAGGCCAAGGTGCCCAACAGCAGCAGCGCCAAGGGAATCGCCAGCACCGCCAGGGTCGCCCGCCCATTATCGAGTTGATGAGCAACCGCCGTGCCGACGACCAGAATCGCCAACCCCCAGAACCAGGCGATCAGGCCCAGCGCCCCGCCCAGCACCGGAATAAAGGCCAGCGCATCCAGCGCATGCGGAGCCACCGAAAGCGAACCAAGCGCCACCATCTGCTGAAGGCTGCCCTGCCCCCCCAGTTGCACCGCCACCAGGTGCGCCGCCGCCACCGCCAATAGCATGCCACTCAGATAGCTTAGGGGCGTACTCACCATCGAGGCCACAAGCTGAAAGATCAGCCCAACCGGACGTGGCAACGGCGTCGGCAGGCTCAGCAACTCCTCAAGCAGTTCAAAAAATGGCTCTTTATTGCGATTGATCACCCCCACCACCTCGTTCGTGGAGGGATTGTTTGAGGTCAAGACCAGTTGTTCAAGCTGGGCTTCTACCTCATTGCGGATCGTCGCAACCGTCTGCGCAGGACTACGATTTTGGATCAGATTATTGATCCCCGTGGCGGTACCAACTAAAGCACCCACAAACAAGACCAACAAAAACCCGCGCAACACCCCATCAGGGGCCTCGCGCAGACCACGCATGATGGTCTGGTTCAGCGTCAACGCCCCATTAAACAGTTCAATCATAAGCAGCCTATGACTCTCTCGTCTCAGTAACAGGATGCTGTGGGCAGCCGCAAAACGGCTACCGACAGCATCCTGTTACACGTTCCCTAGCGCACTCACCACCAGGAACAAGACACAGCAGAACAGGCTTGTCAGCAAGAACAGACCAAGCAGCGGCCCAAGCGCCACCGCCGCCACCGCCCGCCCCGGTGCCAACCCATGGGCCTCGCGAACCCCCACATAGGTCGCAATCAAGCCCAGAATCGTCGTGGCCGCCACCTGCGCATAGGGAATGATCGTCACCAACTCGAGCAGACTGGCCCCGCTTGCCAGAGCAGTGCAGGCCAGCGTCTGCCCAAAAGTCGCCATGCCCCCAAAGGCCCGTGCTGCCAGATGCACAATTGCGCCAAACAAAAACCAGCGCAGCAAAAACACCAGCGGCGTACTGATGATGTTGGTAATCCCACCGAGCGGCGTACTCGCCAGGCCCCCAGACTGCTGGGCCAGGGCTTCGTCAAGCGCCCCTTGGAGATCCGGCGACTCGGCCAGCAGATCCTGGAACAACGGCAAGCGATCGAGTCCCTCAACCAGCGTTTCGACCACTAACACCGGGTTCGGCGAGGTCAGATAGACACCGACCGAGCCAATCCAACTCGCAAGCCCTACCAGCAGGCCGATCAGCGCAATCAGCAACACCCCCCGCTGCACCGCCTCGGGTTCATCACGCTGGGCCCGATAGGCAACCGGATCGAGCAGCAAGCCCCTTACGCCTAGGCGCAGCAAGCCAAGCAACCCTTCCATACCATCTACTCCTGCTTCGTCGCGCCCATGATCGCGGCGTTATTCTACCATAGCAACTGTGCCTACTTCTTCTGATCGAGGGCTAAGGCAACGCCCCCCGCGTGGTCACCGCGCATCCAGCGCACCTCTATCGTCACGTTGAAGGAAACTTCACCGATCGGCAACCTCTATGGTACTATAAAGCGCTGTCACGACCTGGTAGTACCAACCCTTCCTTACCTGAAGAAGCTTGCCCACCTGGAATGACTATGAAGTCACGGCTCAAGATTGTGATGATCGCCTCGGAATGTTTTCCGTTCGCCAAAGCGGGTGGTCTGGCCGATGTGGTCGGCGGCCTGTCCAAAGCCTTGCACACCCTCGGCCACGAGGTCATTGTGATCTTGCCGGGGTATGCCATCCTTGATCGTGAACGCTTTGGCGTGCAGCCAGCGATCAGCCCGCTCGGGGTCTGGATGGGCGACCGCGAAGAGTGGTGTGCCAGTTCGGTGGCCGACTACGATGGGATGGCGGTCTACTTTATCGAGCACGAGTACTTCTTTGGGCGCTTTGGCCTGTATCACGATGCCGAGTTCCGTGATTATCAGGATAATGGGCAGCGCTTTGGCTTCTTTACGCGGGCGGCGCTCCAACTCTGCCGCGACCTTGGCTTTGCCCCCGATATTATCCATGCTCATGATTGGCAGACTGCGCTTGCCCCGGCCTACCTGAAGGTCTGGCATTGGGACGATCCGATCCTTGGCGGGGCCGCAAGTCTGCTCACGATTCATAATCTGGCCCACCAGGGCCGCTTTCCCGCCGCTGATTATGGCTACCTCGGGCTACAGTGGGGCAATTTTACCAGCGATAAGTTCGAAGAGTTCGGCGGGATCAATCTGCTCAAGGGCGGCATCCATTACGCCGATCTGGTCAATACGGTCAGTCCAACCTATGCCCACGAAACTCGTGGCCCGGCAGCGGATGGCTTTGCGCCGTATTTGATCCGCAAGGGCGAGCGCTATATCGGGATTGTCAATGGCGTAGACTATGACCACTGGAATCCAGCCGTCGACAAGAGCATTCCGGCGGCCTTTTCGCCCACGAATCTGCAGGGCAAGGCGATCTGCAAGCGCGCCCTCCAGCGCCGCCTCGATCTGAATCTCGATCCCGATGTGCCCCTGATCGGCGTGGTCAGTCGCCTCGTTCATCAAAAGGGGCTTGATCTGCTCGCCGCTGTGATCGAGCCGATGATCCGCGATATGCGTCTGCAGTTCGCCCTGTTAGGCACCGGCGAAAAATGGATGGAATGGTACTTCGGCCCCCTGCCCGGTGGCTATCCTGGGCGGGTTGGCAGCTTCATTGGCTATAGCGAAGAGTTGGCCCACTGGATTGTGGCTGGCTCTGACTTCTTTTTGATGCCTTCCTACTTCGAGCCATGTGGCCTCAATCAGATCTATGCCCTGAAGTATGGCACCCTGCCGATTGTGCGGGCTACCGGGGGTCTCGAAGATACCGTGCAACAGTACGATGAGGCCACCGGGAACGGCACGGGCTTTAAGTTCTGGGATCCTACCGCGATCGCGCTCTACAATACCGTGGGTTGGGCCATCAGTACCTACTATGATCGCCCGGATCATCTGCAACAGATGATCACCACCGCGATGGCCCAGGATTATTCGTGGCTGCATCAGGCCGAACAGTACCTTGACGCCTATGGCAAGGCGCTGTTCGCCAAACAACAGGCGTAAACTATGGGCAATCCAACCGAACTCTACCTGCCCTTGTTGAACCATCCCGATCCCGAGGTGCGCCACCAGAGTGCGACGTTGTTGCTGGCAACCTATGGCGAGCGCGGCCTGACCTATCTGCGCCGTCTGCTTGATAGTCCCACCCCTGCCATCCAGACTGCCGCCCGCAATGCCCTGCTTGCGATTGCTGATACCAGCGGTATCCACGTTGAATTACGCCCCTTCCGCGGGGTCTATGTGCGCTGCCTGGGCGAACTGCGGGTCTTCCTTAATAGCTACGAACTTCAGACGGGTGATTGGGGCAACGAAGAGAGCGGTCGCGCCGGTGGACGCAAGGTGCAGGGCCTGTTTGCCTTCCTGATCCATCGCGGCCGCCACGGTGCCACCCGCAGCGAGATTGCCGCAGCAGTCTGGGGCACCGAGGTCAGTACGGTCAGTATTTCGCGCACCCTTGGCGCGTTACGTCAAGTCTTAACCCGTTGTGGCTCACCCGAACTGACCTCCCACCTGCTGATCAGTAACCGCGAGCGGATTGCGCTCAATCCAGCCGCCTATCTGTGTGACGCCGACCATTTCGAGCGTACCTTTGAACTGGCTTGCCAGCGTGAAGATCAGGACGGCCTCGGCGCGGCCCAACCCCTCTACCACCAGGTGCTCTCGCTCTATGATGGCCCCTACATGGAAGGCTTCGCCCGGGGTAGTGATTGGGGCCAGGAACGCCGTGACCTGATTGCCAGCAGCTATGTGATCGCCGCCGAACGGCTGGCCCAACACGCCTACGAGCATCGCAGTGACCGGCAGTGCCTCAATATCTGTCGTCAGGCCCTGGTGCTTGACCCAACTGACGATGATCTGACGATCTGGATATTGCGGGCCTATGCTCGCCAGGGCCTCTGGGTAGACATGGAACTCGCCTTCCAGAACTATCTGGCCGTCGCCGAGGTTGATCCGACCAGTGTCGACAATCCAGTCTGTCAGGTCTATGCGAGCCTGACTCCGCCAGTTGCGTTGGCCTGACCTGACTGCTCCCTTACCCCAATAGTCCTAGAAGCTCCTCCCCAAAATACCTAACCCTAACAGGGAGGATTGTACTATTAGTCTTGGTGCAATTGATGGTCAGTCTGTTATAATCGTCCTAGTGGTAGTGCTGGCTTGATCGATGCGACCCGCTTCTTGCCGCGCCTCGAACCTGGCCAGTGTGCGATGCAGTACTGGGTCGTTAGTTACCCGCGCACGGCCATTAGTAGTGGCACGGTGTTTGGTACCGCTGGTAGCCGGGTCTCAGTCACACTCAGCGTCAAGCCCAACGACGATCTGTTCTTGTTTTACGATATGTGGGCTACGTCCAGCAATGCTGGCACCGTCAATGTCACCCGCAAGGTGACCATGCGCAACGAGATTTCGGCCTCGGCGAATAAGATCTGGCCCAACACCGATAGCAAGGTGCCGCCTGAGTATAAAGCCGCGATTGATGAATTGTTAGGCTGGAATACGATCACGCCCAGTGGTGGTACCGTCGCCTACCCCGGTCAAACCGTCACCACCCAGGGCATCTGGTATGACCTGGGCAATGTTGGTTTTGGTTTCGACAATGATGGCGACGGCATCCCCGACCAGAATGCCTGGGTGCAACCGATTGGCGATCCAGGGATTTATGACCCCGGCTGTTTCCGCTTGGTGCGTACCTACGGCATCATCGTCGTCAAGCTCAAGGGCGGTGGCGAGCAGCTCATCCCCTTTGTTGATCAGCTCTATTTCCAAAATATTGCGCCGAATACCGGCGTCGTTGGCCTGGTCTACTACCAGTACGCCGCCCTCGATGGCGCCTGCACCGCCATGCTCTCGCCCTACCAGGAAGTCGCCTCCGGCTTCGATAACGAGAAGTTCAGTGGTGACTACGGCTTTGGCATCCCACCCCTGCAGAGCCGTGAGCCAGAGATTTTGTTCACCAAGGGTGTGGACAAGAACAGTATCACGACCAGCCCGACAACTTTGCGCTACACGATTGATTTCACCAATACGGCCAGTGAATTGGGCAATTTCGCCGTCACGGTTGGTGATCCAACCCTGGGCATTCCGGTCGTCTTTAACGATAAGATCCCCGAAGATCCCCGTTGGTACAACCTATGTGGCAGCCAGTGCCACCGCCGCAGGAACCATCGTAAGCCCCGCAGGCGTGCGGGTCGCCACCCTGCGCTACTCAACCGATAATGGCGCAACCTGGGTTTCGACTGAGCCAACTCCCGCTTCGAGTGTCACCAATCTGCAGTGGTGGCTTGATCGTGGCGTCCCCCAGGGCGACAGGGTGACCCTGAATTTCACCGTGACCGCCCCGGTAGCCACCCCGCCCGCTACCGTAGATAGCATTGCGGTCATCCCCAATACCGCCACCGCCAGCTTTGGTACTGCGCCACCCTTCGCCGAAGCGACGGCGATCACCCGGGTGCAGGGCAACAATGAAATCAGGGGCACGATCTATCAAGATACATGGTGCTCTGATCAACTTCAACTTCTTGTCGATTGACGAGGACATTTCGAATATTAGTTTTGGCTACCCGATTGCGCCCATGATCTTCGACAATGTCTGGCAGGACTACGATGGCAACGGGCTGCGTGCCCTGACCGATATGGGCATTCAGACCGTGACCGTGGTGACGCAAGCCAGGATGTGGGTTCAGAACCTGGCATCCCTGGCGTAACCGTGCGCCTGTTCCAGGATGTTAATAATGACGGCCTGATTGACAGCCGCGACCCGCTGATCTCGACCGCCTTTACCCTTAATAATGGCACCTACGAGTTCCTCAATCTAGCCAATGGAACCTATTACGTCGTGGTGGATCGTACCACGCTGCCCGGTGGCATCTTGCCAACCCAGGACCTCGATGAGATCGGGCGCTGTGTGGTCTGCAATAGCATCGGGCGTGCGGTCGTCAACAATGCCAATGTAGACAATCAGGACTTTGGCTACTTGCCCGAAGGCCCGCTTTCAATTGGCGATACGGTCTGGTACGACCGCAATGGCGATGGGCAACAGGTCGGCGTGCAAGAGACGGGCATCAGTGGTGTGACGGTCAATCTCCAAGTCTGGAATCCGGCCACCAGTAGCTATATCACGGTGCGCACCACCTCAACTGACTCGAATGGCAAGTATATCTTCGATACCTTGCCCCCTGGTACCTATCGCGTGGTCGTAGACACCACCGACCCGAGCATTCCTGCCGATGCGTTTGGCAACCGCTTTGCGCCGACCACACCGGTAAGCCGCGAGATCACCCTGACCAACGCCGATAACCTCACTGCGGACTTTGGCTTCACTGCCCTCGCGGCGATTGGTGATACGGTGTACTACGATGCCAATCGCAATGGCGACCAGGACTTCGGCGAGCCGGGGGTGGCAGGCGTGACGGTCAACCTGACCAATGCTGATGCGTTTACGGCCCCTGATGGAACGTTCTACGATGTGGGTGATTACACCCGCACAATCACCACCGACAGCAACGGCAACTATCTGTTCAGTGGTTTGCCTTCGACGACTGATGGCGTGCGCTATACTATAACCGTGGATAACACCACGGGTGGCTTGTTGAACCGCCCGCAGACCGCAGACCCGAATCGCGACGGAGCTGCCTGTAATGTGACCAATGTGGGTGGCACGGCCTGTCCCGTTGGCACTAACTGTGACCTGAACGCCGACTTTGGCTACCGCTTCTTTAGCCCCACCGGTTACAACATCAGTGGCACGATCTGTGTGGATGGCACGGTGACAACCGGGTTGTGCGGAACGGGTGACAGTGGCGTAGACATTGCTGGCGGCGAAGCACCCTTTGCTGGGCGGACGGTCTACCTCTATCGTCGGAGTGCTGGCGGCGACGTGGTGCTGGCGGCCGTGGACACCACGGCTGCCAATGGCGACTACAGCTTTACCAGCCTGCCTGCAACAACTGGCACCGAGCGCTACATCGTCGCCCTGGCCGCGCCTGGCAGCAACCAGAGTCTCACAACCACCAGTACGACGCCGGGGGCTGGCTCCACTGTCGTTCCAACCAACAGCGGCTCGGTCAATCTCTCGGCACAACGGATCTTCGAACTCACTGCCAACCGCACCAACCAGGACTTCGCCTACGTCAGCACACTCAGCTTCGACTATGGCGACGCTCCGGCGAGCTACGGGGTCGTGCTCAGTGGCGCACCTGCCGGGCCGCGCCACCAGATCCCAAGCGGCGGGGCCACGGTCTACCTGGGCACGATGCCGCCCGACGCTGAGCCGAACAGCATCGCAGCGGCGCTCAATGGGGCCGCTGTCAGCGATGACAACGATGATGCGGTCAATGACGAAGATGGCGTGCGCATTACCCAGAACTGGGGCAACGGTACCGACGGTGGCACGGTTCAGATCACAGTGACCGGGCCAGCAGGCAGTACGGTCTGGCTGACAGGCTGGGTGGACTTCAATAAGGACGGCAGCTTTGGCGGCAGTGGCGAACAGATCGTCAACGAGGCTGTGAGCATTCTGATTGGACAAACCAGTGTGACAGCGCTCTACACCTTCGATACACCAGCTAACCTCTTCCCAACCGGCGGCACGAGCAACATCAGCCTGTATGCCCGCTTCCGCGTCTTCACCGCAGAGCCGCTGCTCTCGGCGCTGGCCTTCGTCGGCGACACCGTCAACGGTGAAGTCGAAGACTACCAGTTCAACTTTGTGCCCACGGCTGTTACTTTGATCGACTTCACGGCGACCTGGGTCGAGCAGGGCGTGCGCCTGGACTGGGCGACCGCCAGCGAACGTGATACGCAAGGCTTCCAACTCTGGCGGGCGGCCAGCCCCAACCAGGCCGAGGCCACTATGATCACGCCGGAACTGATCTACGCCGAGGGTGATAGTGTCAGTGGGTGGAACTACGCCTTCGATGACCTGAGCGCCGAAGCCGGTGCTACGTACTTCTACTGGCTCGAAGAGGTACGCACCGACGGTTCGAGTGAGTTCTTTGGGCCGGTGGTACCACGCCCGCCCCGCGATCCCGTCGCGCATCGCGATCGTCCCGCCCGCCCCGCGATCCCGTCGCGCATCGCGATCGTCCCGCCCGCCCCGCGATCCCGTCGCGCATCGCGATCGTCCCGCCCGCCCCGCGATCCCGTCGCGCATCGCGATCGTCCCGCCCGCCCCGCG
>JBLWKA010000079.1:0-4743 GCA_048381555.1 Oscillochloridaceae bacterium umkhey_bin13 | reverse complement strand
ATCCCGTCGCGCATCGCGCCATAGATCTATGGTTGCACAAGGTAAGGCCGAAGCATTCGCCATGCCATGATCGTGTCCGTACCGATCAGCCGGTGGCGAATGCTTCGGCCCTACATGTGCGGATCATGAACCATGGTGCCGCCCAACATGCATTGTGGCCCTACAATCCCAAAGCTCCATCGCCCGTGACGACATGCTCGATCTGCTCCAAACGCACGATCTGGCCACTGGGTGCCACTTCGATCGCGATCAGATCGATACGCCAGGAGCTTTCGACAGGGATGGTGTGGGCATCGAGATAGGCATAGGCCGAGGCAAGCAAGTGCTGGGACTTGCGTTGGGTGATGGCAGATTCGGGCGACCAGGGGCCAACCCGGCGCGTTTTGACCTCGACGAAGACTACTAAATCGCCGCGCTGCGCCACCAGGTCAAGTTCACCGTGGGCGCAGCGCCAATTACGGGCCATGATCGTAAATCCCGCCCGCCGCAAATGGGCAGCAGCGGCACGCTCACCCGCCTGACCAAAGTCCTGGTTAACTGAAGGCATACTTGCGCCAGACATCGTGGCGCTCAAGCTCACCGAGCAAGGCAAAAGCCATATACTGAGGCTGACGCGGCGTGCTAAGCAACTCCATGTTGGCCTGTTCGGGCGTGCGTCCACCTTTGCGGTGGTTGCAATCACGGCAGGCCGTGACCACATTATCCCAGGTTGTCAGGCCACCCTGCGAACGGGGCACAACGTGATCCATCGTCAACTGCGCCCGTCCGGGCTGGGTTCCACAGTACTGGCAGATCTCGCGGTCGCGCGCAAAGACCCCCCGACGCGAACAAGGCAAGCGCAGTTTGCGTGGCACCCGAATGTAGCGTACCAAGCGGATCACCAGCGGCACCGCAAAACTCAGTGCCCGTGCCCGTAACTGCGCCGAGGTGGCCTCAACCATTTCGGCCTTCTCCTGAAGCAGGAGCACCACGGCACGCCGTACCGAAATCAACTGGAACGGTTCGTAGCTGGCATTAAGCACAAGGACACGTTGTCCCAAGGCACCCACCCCCTTCAAGAGCGATTGTCGGCTGACAATGGCTCCTAGCGCGGGGGTATGGGTGTAGTCCCCCGGCTAGGGCGCTAAAACCCTGGCACGGCTCGCAGAAGATACCGCACGGATGGCTTTGAGCTCCATACAGCAACTGCCGCTCCCAGCGCACGTGATCCCCCGGGCGCATCCGCCCGTTGCGACCCCTCCACGCTGTAGAGCGCCAGAATAGTGCTGTCGCTTATTCCATCGGTACGAACCCATTGCGCGCCAACCCTCGTATCGGGCACCCCACCCCTGTGGGATGCAAGCTCAGCTTTGGTTACAGCTTAACGGTAGCATATCAAGGGGGGAGTTGTCAAACCAGAGTTGCCGAAACGGGCACGAACGGGTATAGTAGTAGCCATTATTGCCTGCCCGACCGTCTGACCAGCGCATTGGAGTATGTCTTATGACTCTGAATGAGGCCATTAACGATCTGAAGCAGCGCGTGCTCAGCGCCAGTCCGAGTGCGGTCATCCGCGTGACAACTATCTCGGATGAAGAGGCCAGCATTCGTGCGTATGCGCCTGCCGCTGACGAAGGTGCGATCAAAGCAGCGACCGCTGACATCACTTTCCAGATGTTGACCAGCGAAGGGCTTGATGTGCAGGTGCTGGTGTACGATATGGCAACGTCGCTGCCACCCGAGGAGTAGGCGGTGAGCGGGATGCTGCACATCCCGCTCACCGTGGGGGAAACGGGGAACCAATGGTTCCCCGCGCCTTTGCGGCGTCCCACCGTTGGTGGAAATGAGCGGCCCGCCCCTACGGCGTCCCGCACTGACGCCCCCCGCACACCTACCGGGAAAGTTATCAATTTTGTCCTGCGCCTATATCCACCAGTACTAGCTGCTCAAGGCTAATCCAGCACGACCATTCCAATTGCGTGGCAGTGGGTGGGTAGAGGACGCTAAGAAACAACTGGGCGTCTGCCGCGCTTGGGTCGAAAGGCAGTGTGAACGGCTCGTCATGCATAAACTGCTGGGTAGTAGACACACTCACCTCGCGGCCCTGGCGATCAACCAGCCGGACTGCTACGCTTACTGGCCCACTGCGTGGATCACTCAGGCGCAATGTGCCGCGCAGAGTGTTTGCTGGGGCGAGTTCATCGAGCCATAGAAAATGGCGCCATGTTAACGGAGCAGTGGCCTCGAACAAGATCGTGAACTGGCCTAAACCAGTTGCACTGATATAATTTTGACTGCCCGCGTTCAAATCTAGCCAACTCAACTGTCCACCCGGACGTCTCATCATAAAGGCTTCAATCGCGTGCAGAGTACGGACAGCTACCCCAGTTGAGGTAGGACGCAGGCGTTCGTAGATCGTGACAACGACACCATCGCCAAGCACGAACTGTTCGGGAAGAGGTGCAAAGTCGGCAGCAAATTCCCAGGCATCTGTGAAGATCGTCGTTACGACCGTCACGACTTGTTGTTCGCTGGGACGCAGGTGGTACTGCGTCGGGCTGGCAATGACGACATACGCACTATCCAAGAGCAGATCGAGCGGGTAGGGATCGCGAGAATCGGCAAAGGGTGGCCATTGGATCACATTCAGGCCTTGACTTTGCCAGAAGGTATCGGGTGTATAGCGCAACACATCTTCGTATTCATTGCGCTGAAGTTGCCAAAGATGGTCGCCACTCAGCACTTCCGACGAAGCGGCAACATAGATCGGGGCATCGGAGGGTGCCGTCGCCTGAAGATAATCCACAAGGCGTAGCAACTCGGCATAGTCACTGCGCACAGCCGGACGGTAGCTTGCGGGAAAGAGCGCCAAACCCTGATAATCGCTCCGACCGAGCCCGAAGCGTGCGTAAGGGCCAAAGGCACTGATCATAGTCACAAGCAGCAGGCCCGCCATCAGACTAACGGCCACGATGCGCCCGGTGCCCCGCAGACTAAGACTCAGCACACTCGCAGCTGCAACGAGGCCCAGGATCAGCCAGAGGCTAAAATGCAGTGTATAGTGAACCCCGAGCTGCTGCACCCGTAGGAACCACTGCGCCACCGAGATGAGCAGGAAAAGCAAACTGAAGAGGATCGCTGGATTACACAGGCGGGGATGCAAGCTTCCAGCGATAAAGCCGAACAAGGCCAAGGTGACCATCACCAAGCCGTAGTACCACTGATAGTAAAAGACATTCGTGGAGGCCGAAACCTGATACGAGGAGTACAGGGCACCAAAATCGGTACTCACTACTCGGGCTATAAAGGGCCAACCGAGCAGCGCCAAAGCAACCAGCGTAGCCAGCACCATCTCGGCGAGGCGCAAACCCACGATCCAGATCGCTGCCAGCCAACTACGTCCAGCTACAATCGTCTCGCGCCCTACGACAAACATCGTCACCAGCCCAACACTCAAGCCCAGGGTAATCAAATCGTAAGCAAAATGACGGCGGAACAAGACAGCGGCAGCGAGGCAGAGTCCGATCAGCCAGCGCTGCGAGCGCCCTGCCATGCGCGGATCAGCAAGGTAGAACCATGCAGCAAGGCCGATCAGGGCTGCCGCAGCGATATCAGGGTAGCCCCGCAGGGTTGGCAACCAGACCGCTGGCGTAAGCAACGCGAGCGACATCCCGAACCAAGCCGCTAAGCGTGGTTGGGTGGGAACAAGCCGTGCCGCTAGCGCAGCGGTAATCAGAACATACGGCACGATATAGAAGAGGGCCAGAGCCAGAATATAGGTCAAACGCCCATCACCGAACAGGAGCATCACAGGCACAATCGGTAGCGTATGGAAATCGCTATACTCACGCGCCGTTGAAAGCCAGATGTTCGTAAGCCCATCTGATAGAGCCGCAGGCTGGCGCAACGGCAGACTCGCTAACTCTACCGCTTTGGCCTGTGTCATGTTATGGTAAGCCGCATCGTCCCAATAGTAGAGCTTCGCTTCCTGCGTGACATACCAAGTCACAAAGAGTGTGATGCTGATAATGCTCACCATAGCCATCGCCAACCAATCAACAAGGGCAGGTTGATGAGCGCTCTTATGAGGTTGCAACCGAGCCATACGCAATCCTTATGGTAGCAGGGGCACAATCCATCAGACTGGGTTCTTATGCTTGAGCCAGCAGCCATTCGAGCGCCAGGAGGTAGCCGCGCCAGCCTAGGCCGGTGATCTGCCCAGTGGCAACCGGGGCAACAACCGAGTGGTGACGAAAGGCTTCGCGCCGATACACATTCGAGAGGTGTACCTCGATGATCGGGGCGCTTAGGGCGGCGAGCGCATCACGCAGGGCGAGACCATAATGGGTCAGGGCACCGGGGTTGATGATGACACCTGTGGCTGTCCAGGCTTCGCCCTGCAGAAAATCAATCAACACGCCTTCGTGGTTGGATTGCAGGCTGATCAGGCGGCGACCGGCGGCTTCGGCACGAGCGGTCAAGGCCGCATTGATTTCGGCTAGGGTGGTAGAACCATAGACGCTAGGTTCACGCTGGCCCAGCATGTTCAGGTTTGGACCGTGGAGTACCGCAATCGTCGGGGTCATAGCCAAACTCCTTGGGCACAAGAAGGTGGGTCAAGGCGAACTAGGTTCGCCTTGACCCACCGAACGAAACCGTTCTTAGCGCGAGATCAACGGGAGCCAGAGCGAGGGACGGGCCAGGCCACGCGTGATGCGAATGGTATTGGTGGCCCGCGCACTGCCCAGAATGTCACCGTCTGGC
>JBLWKA010000078.1:18888-26803 GCA_048381555.1 Oscillochloridaceae bacterium umkhey_bin13 | reverse complement strand
ATCCCATGGGATCGCGTCGGCGGGTGATGGATGTGGGGCATCCCATGGGATCGCGTCGGCGGGTGATGGATGTGGGGCATCCCATGGGATCGCGTCGGCGGGTGATGGATGTGGGGCATCCCATGGGATCGCGTCGGCGGGTGATGGATGTGGGGCATCCCCGCGTAGGGCCGAAGCATTCGCCATCCGATCTGCGTGTCCTGACCGATCAGCGGGTGGCGAATGCTTCGGCCTTACCTATCGCCACGGTGGCATCCATGGCGCGATGCGCGATGGGATCGTGGGTGCCAGGGTGGCATCCATGGCGCGATGCGCGATGGGATCGTGGGTGCCACGGTGGCATCCATGGCGCGATGCGCGATGGGATCGTGGGTGCCAGGGTGGCATCCATGGCGCGATGCGCGATGGGATCGTGGGTGCCAGGGTGGCATCCATGGCGCGATGCGCAACGAAATCGCGGGGTGGGCAACGGGATCTCGTTGCTCACCCCGCGATTCTTCGACGGAACCCCTAACGACTCGTTGCCTGTCGCCGTTCGGCCTGATGCAATTCGCTGTGGGTCGGGTGGTCGTGCGGCTTCGGCCCCTGGTGATGGCGCTCCAGGGCCTCGTAAGCCTCCCAGAGCTCTTGCACCAGACTATCGGGAAGCTTCCAGCCATGCTGGAGGTGGCTAACGATCCGTTCGCGTTGGGTTGGTGATAGCATGCAAGTGGTCTCCTGTGATGTCCAAAGATGGCTGCGATTATCTTGCACCACCATTGGGCAGGATGCGCACACTGCGATTACGCTTGTGGTGGGTCTTCCATGGCCCACAGCTATAGTCTAGATTGTGGAGTTACAACGCACCTAGCTATGCCCTGAACTCGCCGTCAGACGATTGGTTATTACTACAGTTGGAGGTTCGCTTCCCGTCGGGCTAAAAGCCCTCGGCTACGGCTGGCAAAGCCCACCTTCGTGGGCTAAACAGGCCACGAAGGTGGCCTTCGCAGGCAATAGCCGAGGCGTTTACGCCCACGGAAACGGATCATCTGGCGAACTCCAACTGTAGTATTATTAGTTATCGGCTATTTAGATCAGCCTGATTAGCTTCGGCCCAGGCCATGTAGGGTTCGAGCGGGCCGTTGAAGTAGACATGCACGACCTGGTTGAAGGTGATCCGGTTGACGGCGTCCCAGACTTCTTGATCGTCGTGGCTGTGAACCACCAGCATGCCCTGTTCGGGATGGTATTCGTCTTCGCCGGGTGGAATCACAAAGGCGAGCCACTCACCGGGGTAACGGGCCTCGGCAGCGGCGATGGGCTCGACCCGACCCTTTTCGAGCATGCCGGTATAAGGGCAGCCGCAGCCGCAATCGGGGCCGCAACTACTATGGTCGCCTGTTCCGCATGACGGATTGGTGCCACCGTGGTCAGCGGTGGTCAGGGGAATCATCACTGGCACGTGGGCTTGCTCCTATTTGATAACGTCCAGCCCGCCCATGTAGGGTCGCAGCACGTCGGGTACGACAATGCTGCCATCGGCCTGCTGGTAGTTTTCGAGAATGGCGATCACGGTGCGGGGAATGCCGAGGCCCGACCCATTCAGGGTATGCAAAAATTCGGGTTTGGCCCCCGGGGCGGGGCGGTACCGCAAATTGGCGCGCCGAGCCTGGAACGACTCGACGTTCGAGCATGAACTGACTTCGAGCCACTCGCCCTGGCCGGGTGCCCAGACTTCGATATCGTAGGTTTTGGCCGAGCCAAAGCCGATGTCGCCGGTACAAAGAATCTTGGTGCGGAAGGGCAAACCGAGCAGGCGGGCACACTCTTCGGCGTCGCGGCGCAGCTTTTCGAGCGCGGCATAACTGTTTTCGGGCCGCTCGAACATATACATCTCGACTTTATCGAACTGGTGGCCGCGTTTGATGCCACGCACATCACGCCCCGCGCTCAACTGCTCTTTGCGGAAGCAGGGCGTATAGGCGACATGGTGGATCGGCAACTGCTCGGCCTCCAGGATCTCGTCGGTGTAGAGACTGGTCACGGGCACTTCGGCGGTGGGCACCAACCACAGCCCCGACTCCTCGTCGCGGTACAGATTGTCGCGGAACTTGGGCAGTTGACCCGCCGCCCACAGGGCCTGTTCCTTGACCACAAAGGGCGTGTAGACCTCTTCGTAGCCCTGGCCCAGGTGCAGATCGAGCAGCCACTGGATGACGGCGCGCTGCAAGCGGGCACCCAGCCCGCGCATCACATAAAAGCGCGACCCGGCGAGCTTGACGCCCTGTTCAAAGTTGATAATGCCGAGCCGCTCGACCAGTTCCCAGTGCGGTTTAGCCTCGAAAGGCAACTGGCGCTCCTCACCCTCCTGGTAGATCACCGGGTTGGCACTATCATCAGCGCCATCGGGCACATCAGGATGGGGCATGTTACGAATCTCGAGCATGGCGGTGCGCTGGCCCTGCTCAAGGGTTTCGAGCTCTTTGTCGAGTGCGGCGATCTGATCACCCACGGCCCGCATTTCGGCGATCCGCACGGCCCGTTCGGCCTCGTCACGCATCTGACTGATCGCCTTCGAGACCGTATTGCGCTGGGCTTTTAGCTCCTCGACCTGGCGAATCTGGCTGCGGCGGGCCTCATCGAAGGCGAGCACCTGATCAACCAGCCCCGGATCGATCCCAAAACGACCGAGTTGCTGTTTGACATAATCGGGTTGCTCACGGATTAGTTTGATATCGAGCATTGCAGACTTCCTTGTTTAGATCTCTTCACCGAAGCGGCGGGACAGTTTCTGAAAGACCCAGTAACCGACGGCCAGGATGATCAGGGCCGTGATCCCGACCCGCAAGACGCTGGAAAGGGCCGGAATCGCCGGGGTTGGCACCATGCCTACGGGGACGACGTTTCCGTACAAAATTTCGCGGTAAAACTCGATCAGCGAAGCCATCGGATTGAGCCAGCGCACCAGGCGTACCGCCAGCCCATCACCAAACACACCAAGCGGATAGATCACCGGGGTCATAAAGAACCAGATGTTCATAATGATCCCGATCAGGTGAACCACATCGCGGAAGAAGACCGCCAGCGCCCCGAGCAGCAGGGCGAACCCGGCCAGCATGGTGGTCTGGATGATCATCAGCACCGGCAGATAGGCAAAACTCCAGCTAAAATTGAGTTGTCCGAGCGTAGTTAGTTGCACCACCGCCATGACCAGAAACATCATAGGCAGCGAGAGCACAAAATTGACCAGACTGGAGCCAACCGTGACCAGGGGCAGGACTTCACGTGGGAAGTAGACCTTTTTGATCAAGGCGGCATTATCAATGATGCTGCGCGTGCCGCCAATCACGGCCTCGGCGGTATAATTCCAGGGCAGCAGGGCCACAATCACAAACACGGGAAACATCGCCAGGCTACTGGGCAAGAGCAGGCTAAACACCGTGACATAGACCAGCATCATCCCCAGCGGGGCCAATTGGGTCCAGAGGTAGCCCAGGGCGCTGCCTTTGTAACGGGTGCGCAGATCGCGCAAAATCAGGTTGCGAATCAGTTCACGGTAGTCCCAGATCTCGATCAGTTTTTCGGCGACACGGGCATTGCGGTCAATCGCGACCCCGGCTACGCCCAGGCTCAGGCCGAGTGCGGCAGCCAGCAGGATCAGTTGGGGCACATAGCGTGGTTCGGCGGTGGTGGGCAGGCTGGCCGGGGTATGGAAGGCCACCGAAGGGCTGAGCGGCTCGAAGCGGGCATTATAGGTGCGAATCAGATAGGTCAGGGTGGCGTCAATTGCCCGCAGCCGGGCGACATCGCGGTCACGTTCGGCGCGTTCGGCGGCGGCGGCGGGATTATCAGCGGCACAGACGCTCAGGGCGGCCTCGCGGGTGGCGGTTTCGGTCAGATTGGCACTGCCACATAAGGTATCGAGGGTGGCGTTGCGGGTATTGATCGCAAAGCGCCAGAGGTCGTAACGGGCTTCGAGCGCCCGCGCCAGGTCGTCCAACTCCTCACGCGGCAGATCCTCGACCCTGCGTTCGCTGGCGAAGGGTTCGAGTTCGCGTGACATCGGGAAGGCCTGGGTGCGAATGATCGTACGCAATAGGGCATCGAACTGATCTGGCGCGGGCAGACCAGCCGGTTCGGTGGCTAACCAGAGTTCCCAGCCCAACATGTTGCGCAGGATCTCGCGCCCGCCAGCGGCCCGCACCTGGCGCACCAGTTCTTCGGCCCCGGCATTAGCCAGGGTTTGCGCTTCAGTGGCGGTAGGGGCTACCCCGCGCACTAGGACACTCCCGGCATCCTGGGGAATGAAGTCAACCCGAAAATCGGGGCTGCCGAAGCGCAGTTCACCGCGGGCCAGCGCATCCTGGCGCAGCACCTCGTTGGCATCCTTGATCGCCACATCAAGCCCCAGCAAATTGGGGGCGACAGGCTGATAGATCGCGCCATAGCGGGCCAGGTCGAAACGGGTTTCGGCAACCGCATAGTAGATCACCGGCTGGGCCAGCACGCGGGGCGCGGCCACGGCGATTGCGCCGACCACACACAGCATGATCCAGAGCCATTGATACAACCGCAACCCCAACCACGAATGGCCCAGGCGGGCGAGCCGCAGGCGCATGCGTTCGGCGGGGCTGATCGGTTCATTGAGCGTATGTGTGCCCATGGGGTCTTTCGATTTTAGATTTTAGATTTTGGGTTTTGGATTACCACGCTAGATGGTATTCCCTGAACTTCGCGGCGGTAACGAGCGCAAGCGACGTTACCGCCGCTACCCCTAATCATAAACGATCACTTCAACTTGTTGGCCGGCCGCAAGATCGATCACGGCCAGACCTGCGGCGGGCCACCAACCGGCCTGGCGCGGGTTGAGCCGGTCGAAGCGCGGTAGGGCTTCATCCTGTACCAGCACACGGCTGGTTGTTGCTGGGAGGCTCAGGCTGAGCCCGGGGAGGTTGCGGGTACTTGGGTTGGTCAGGCGCACGCGTTGGCCGCCATCGCTGGTTGGGGGTAGGGCTTCGATTTCTACCTGGCTCAGCGCACGTTGCCAGGCCGCGATGGTGCCAAGCGGGGCCACCCAGAGGCGCTGGTCATTGGCGGTGCGGCTCGCAACCCGTTGCCAAGCGGTAAGCTGTTCAGGGCTGATCACCTCTTCGGTATGGGCCCAGAGATCGATCATACCACCAGTGGCGACGGCGCGTTCGATCTGGCGCAGGGCCAGTTCGGCCGTGTTAGGGGTGAGATAAAAATCGGGGCAGGCCAGGATGCGCCCTTCGCGGCCGGGGAACCAGCGGCAGCGTGGAGCGACCACCAAGCCGTCACGGTCACTTTCCCAAAGACTATACTGGGGTTGATCGCTCAGGCGGGTCACACTCGTGATCCCGGCTTGCTCCAGCAGATCCCAACTCTGGTCACTCATGCCGGCGCTGCTGCTCCAGGGAAACGCGATTGAGGTAGCGGGAGCAACGCCTTTGCGGGCGGCGACTTCGTTCCAGGTTGCCAGATCCTGTTGCCATGTACTCAGTTCGGCTAGTCCGCCGTGCAAATGGCTAAAGGTATGGCTCTGGATCTCGTGGCCATTGGCCTGAAGCGGGGCGATCAGGTCGCCGAAATACCAGCCGGGATCGCGCTGGATCGTACTGAACGGATCATCGGCAAACCATGGCGTGGTGACCCAACGATCCGAGGTCCAACCATTGGCTTGCGTGGCCCAGGTAAAGATCGGATCACCGAGAAAGCGCTCACGTTCCTGGTTGCCATCCAGAAAATTGTACCCCGTCGCATAGTAGGTCGCCTGAATATCGAGCGGCGCAAAAATCTGTATGGTGGTGGTGATACCGTCGCGCATGCGCATCGCCCGCAGCAGGTAATCCTGGTCAAAGGCGGGATCGTCAAGCGAACGGGAATGCACCAGCCCGCCCATCGCGGTTTCCCAATCGAAGGTGAAGGCGACGGCGGCGCGGCGGCCCAGCGGCCATGGGGCCAACTCAACCACGGTTGGCGCAGGCGGTTCGGGCGCGGCGAGGCGGGCGAAATCGGCTCCCCCCTGACGCAGGCTCATCAGGTCAAGATAGATCCGGTCATCGGAACTGGGTTCGATCTGCACCGTCAGGCGAGTGGCCCCGGGTGGGGCGACAAAACTGCCCTGGAGCGTGGCCCAATCGCGGGGCGGAGCCTCCGGGGTCCAGAGTACGACCGGCTGCCAGAGGGTGGCCGCTGCGGCGAGGGGCTGATTGGCGGCGTCGTGCCATTGAAAGACCAGGCGGGCGCGGGTGGGTGAGCGCTGGATCGAATCGGTGAGCGCAAAGCCCGTGAAACAGTAACGGGTACCGGGGCGCACCGTCACGGGCGGGGTCTGGACATAATTGCCAATCCCGAGCAACTGGAGGGCGCGGCCGTCACCATCAAGATCGAAGCCCTGCCCGTCCACAGCGGGGCCACGCAATTCGACGCCACCCGCACGGCGCGACCAGCCCTCGGGCAAGCCCGGGCCAGTACCCGTAAACGTGATCAGATTGGGACTCAAGGGCGTCGGGGCGCAGCGGGCTTCGCGTTGGCGCAGGGCGATAATCACCCCAAGCAGGCCAACCAGCACACAGAACAGCGCCGCACCAAGCAAAAGGCGTCGTGGCAACATATGAAAACCGTGCCCGGCGAACCGTAGCCCGGCGACAAGCGTGTACAGCGGGTGGGATCGTGCCGCCCGTCAGGGGTTACATTTTAGCATAGGTTGCTGGGGATTTTGGATTTTGGATTTTGGATTGCCGTACCAGGGGCGTGGTGGTGGGGTATGGGTGTGGAGGTGGGAAATGTAGGGCCGAAGCATGCGCCACCAACTGATCGGTAGGGATACGGAATCGGGTGCGCATGCTTTGGCCTATCCTGTCGCCACCACGGTATGGATGGCGCACTGCGCGACGGGATCGCGGGGGGCCGTCCACGAATGGGGCCACGAATACGCGAATGCTGTGAACCCTCTCTATTATTCGGATATGCGTGGCCGTGTTTGGGGAGGGTAGGAATGGTAAGTAGATTTGCCGGTAAGAATTACGTATTGGTTACACTATGGTAATACCCCCCCCATAATTATGTCTATCTGATGTATAAAAAAGGGGTGATTTCATGAGTAAAACAATGACGCGCCGGCAAGTCTTAATCAGTGGTATGCGCTTGGCTTCACTTGTCGCGCCAACGACATTGCTCATAGGATGTGGGCGAACTACGCAGGCCACGCCACCACCTTCAGCCTCGCTTGACCCAACTATTGCGCCTACCGCCGTGGTTGACGTGATGGAAACCCGCCTGCGCAAAGAGCTGATTGATGCGAGTCGCGCTGCGAGTGCGGGCGGTCAATGGACGGCGCTTGAATTGAACAACTTGATTGACGCCATGGGCGAGGACTCGCTCAAACGCGCATGCAAAACTCTGGCGATTCCACCGAATGCAGTGGAAGCGTACGCCTCAACGACGGCGATGAAGCGCGAAATCAGGACGGTGATGCTGGATGCAAGCCGGTTCTTACCAGGTGGTGATCGCGAAAAGATCCTGTACCACAAGGATGTTTTGCAACCGACGGCACGCAATCTGGATCTTGATGGTGATTGAAGCGCAGCAGAGTCTCCAACGTCAGGTTGAAGCCGCTGCCCGTGAGCAACAGATTATCGCCCTTGCTGAAGAACATGCCGGGGTCGTTTTGAAAGAACTCCTGAGTGATGCTGGCATCAGCAATGTACAAATACGTTTTGTTACTGTACCCACCCCATAATGCCAATTACGCAGTAGATCATAAGGAATGCTGTGAGTCACGCAGCCATCCTGGGAGCGCGGGGGGGCCCCCCCCCACCCCAGAACACCGCGGGGGGCGCCCCCGCCCCCCCCACCCGTGGATACTCCGGTTTTTTTTAATTGGGGGGCGCCCACTGCCCGGCTTGTATAAACA
>JBLWKA010000078.1:13412-18878 GCA_048381555.1 Oscillochloridaceae bacterium umkhey_bin13 | reverse complement strand
TTTACAAATACGTTTTTTTAGTGTTCCCACCCCATAATCCCATTTACTATGTAGATAATACGGAATGCTGTGTGACAAGCAGCCATCCTGGTGGGGGGGGGGTCCCCCCGGCATCCAGATCAGAGCGGGCGGGACGCCCGCGCTCCCAGCAGCGTTACGTATGCGGTATTGTCTAAGTGGGCGCTGCCCATCTGCACTGTTTCTCTCCACCACGACCGACGGCTCATCAGATATGCGGGCGGCGTTAAATACTGTATTTCCAAGCCTACGCTGGGTCTATTTCCCACGGATTGATAAGCTGAAGACCTGTGCCCTGAAAATCGCTCGTATTGCGGGTTGCGATGATCAGTTGGTGTTGTAAGGCAATCGCTGCAATGAATGAGTCGACTGCCGCGAGAGTAAGCCCCTCTTTTTCGAGGCGACCAGTTAATGCACCCCAGATCAGCATAGTGTCAGTTTCGATGGGAAGTATGCGCCCGTCAAAGCGTATCAAAAGATGCGATGTGAGCCAAGTGTAAATCCGCTCTTGACGGGCTGCATCAGTTAATTTCTCGACGCCTTTGCGGATCTCACCAATTGTAATTACACTCAGATAGAGTTGCAGCGAGTCTTGGGTGTCAACCCAGCGCACAACATGTGGGTTGGGTTGTTTTTTGATCAACTCTGAGACAACATTGGTGTCAATCAGATATTTCATAGTGCAAAATCGTCGCGGGCTGGTCGTGTATCCCGTGTGAATACAAGCTCTTCGTCGCCGTCACACAAGGGCGATGCCTGAAAAAACGCCGATAATTTTTGCTGATTGAATAAAAGTTGTTGGTATTCGTCATAGGACATGACAATTACCGCCTCAACGCCGCGTTTGGTCACGATTTGCGGCCCGTGGTTCAAGGCTTGTTCAACAACTTCACTAAATTTGTTCTTGGCTTCTTGGAGTTGCCAGATCCGCGACATAGCTATTTCCTCCTGCCGGCTAGTCTGTCTAGCAGATTGTAGGTTGCTGGAAGCCTGATTGTCAAGGGGGGAATGCGGACATGCGGACGCAGTACGCTGCATTCCTTGACAATCCACAATCCAAAATGGACTTACCCCCTTAATCCCTTTGCCCGCAAATGCTCATCAAGCCAGGCCGCATCGGCAGGCGGCAACGCGGGTGCGGGCGGATCGGCGCGGTAGTCTACCTGCCAATCGTAGCGCGCACTGGCATAGATCTGGCGCAGGGCGGCCCCGAGATCGAGGGCAATATCAGGATCGGGGCTGTGCAGCGGGACTGGGATCAGCGGGATCGGGGCTTGCAGCGTCAAGGGCCAGACCCCAATCAAGGGGCGCTCGTTGGCACGACTGAGCAAGACGAAATACGGGGCTTCTGGCAGCGGTTGATCTAGGCGCGGGCGTTGCCCGTAGCGCAAGAGATCAAGTTCGAGCAGATGCACGGGTGAGCGGAACAACTCCTGGCGCTTGCGCTCGTAGGCTTCGGCCCCGTCAAGGCCGGGCCGTTTATTGGCGGGCGACAGCAGTTCAAGCACCGTGATCAGCGTATTGTCCTGAATGAAACGAATTTCGACCCGCGAGAGGCGCGTTTCGATTGCCATAGCGGCCGTCAGGGTTAAGGGTGGTGGGGCAAGCGTTGCCGCCGCGCTGGCTTGTGCGGGGCCAGGACGCTCGATGATGCCCACATCGGGGACAATGGTGCGCTGATTGGGGACAATCGTCAGTTGCTCGATCGAGACATAGGGTGTAATGACAGCCTTGTAGCGCGGGCCGAGTTGCTGCTGGATCTGTTCGCGCAGCGCATAGATCAAACTGTTATGCACATCAGGCCATAGGCTGGGTTCCTCTAGGTAGGGATCCATGCCAGGGAAGGGCAATTCCATCAGGGATCTCCTCTCATAACGTATGTCACAGCGTAATAAACTCACCCGCGCCCGAGCAGATCACGCAAGTCGGGAAAGGTGCTGCTGCGCTGCGGCGTCGTGCTGGCGGCCAGAAAGGCCGTGACGGTTGCTAATTGGGCCATGGTGGCGGCATGCACCTCTTCGTCGGCTTCACTCAGGCGTTGCAGCAAGCGGCGCTTGAGGCGGCGGGCCTGTTCGGTGCGCAGGTGACGGGCGCTGTGTTCGGCTTCCTGGCGGTAACGAAAATCGTCAAGGGTGGGGATGCCGTGGCCGTTGATCAAGACGATGGCCTCGTCGCGCAATAGTTCGTCGAGCCCTTCGGCCCATTGCTGGAGCTCTTCGGGGGTGTTGGGCCGCCAGTCCAGCGGGAGTAGGGTGAATTGCTGCCAGATCGCCTGGCTGGTTGGCTCTTCGAACAGATCTTCGATGCCGCCGCCGAGCATGTCGCGCATACCGGGATGCTCGGCCAGGCCCGCTTCGAGCAGGGCTTCGATCGCGGCTTCGACGGTGGGGTGGCGTAGCGCCAGGGCCAGCAAGAACCGTTCGCCGCTGCGGGGGAGGGACGGGCGCGGACGGGGCCGGTTGGCTGCTTGCGCATCGGCCTGTTCAGCGGGATGCGGCGGTTCGTCAGGGGCGGGTTGCGGTTGGTTGGCGCGAGCCGGTACCTGAAACGCGGGACGGCTCGGACTTCCTGGTCGCCCCGGCTTGCCAGGGCGTTGGGCAGGGCTGCGGCCCGGATTGCCCTTGAGCAGATCGAGGATCAGTTCGGCCCGAATGCCCACCACCTGCTCGATCCGTGCGACATAGACCCGTTGCTGGGCACCGTCGAGTTCGTGCAGCAGCGGCAGCAGTTGATCGAGTGCGGCGCGCTGCTCTTCGGGGCGGCTCAGATCGCGCCCTGCGGTATACGTCGTCAGGTAGAACTCCATCACCGGGACGGCCTCGGTCACGAGTTGCTGCCAGTGGGTGGGATCGGCGCGAATCACCTCATCGGGGTCACGGCCCTCGGGCATGCGAATGATCCGCATGGCCACGTCACCCTCCAGGCGCACCGCCCCCTGCGCAGTCGTGACCAGATGGCCCTCGCTTTCGGCGTTCTCGCGCAGGGCGTTCAGGCCCTTGAGGGTGGCGCGCTGACCGGCCGCGTCGGCGTCGAGCGCCAGGTAGACATTGTGCGACAGCCGTTTTAGGAGGTTGACATGGCTGCGGGTCAGGGCGGTGCCGAGCGGTGCGACCACATTGCGGAAGCCGTGTTGGTGGGCGCTGATCACATCCACATAGCCTTCGACCACGACGGTGCGATCTTCGAGCCGGATCGCTTCGCGGGCCAGATCCAGGCCATAGAGCAATTCGCCCTTTTTGTAGAGCAGAGTTTCGGGGCTGTTCAGGTATTTGGGTTGCCCGTCGCCGAGCGCCCGCCCGCCAAAACCGACCACTTCACCTTTGGCGTTACGAATCGGGAAGATCAGCCGCCCGCGAAAACGGTCGTAGTAGCGCCCCGATTCGTGGTGGATGGCCAAACCCGCCGCAACCACATCCTCGGGGTCGTAGCCCTTCTTTTCGGTCAAATAGCTAAACAGGAAGCCCCACTCATCGGGGCTATAACCGAGTTGAAAGGTCTCGACCATGGTCGGGTTGATCGCACGCTGCTCGACATAAGCCCGGCCTGGTTCGCCGCGTGGGGTTGCGATCAGCAAATGGTTAAATACCTTGGCGGCCAGGCTATTGATTTCGAGCAGCTTGGCCCGCTGGGCATCCTCCTGGCGTTCTTCTTCGCCCCGCGGGGTTAGGCGCACCCCTGCACGGGTTGCCAACTCTTCGAGGGCCTGGCGAAAATCGAGGCCCTGCTTGCGCATCACAAAGTCGAAGGCGGTGCCAGCGGCGTGACACCCAAAGCAGTAGAAACTCTGGGTATCGGGGTAGACCGTAAAGGCGGGCGTGCGCGAATTGGGGTGAAAGGGGCAAAACCCGACATAACTGCGTCCAGTTTTACGCAGATTCACCCCCAATGAGCCAATCAGTTCGACAAGGTCGATCTTATTGCGAATTTCGTCAATTTGGCTCATGGTTCAATAATCCAAAACCCAAGATCGAATCACGCGCCCCAGGTGCGGGGCATAAAGATGCGCTTAAAGACCTCGATGGCATAACGGTCGGTCATACCGGCAACATAATCAACGACAGCGCGTTCGATTGGTTCGTTGCGCTGCTGATTGATGCGCCGCAAATCCTCAGGCAGTTGATCGGGGTGGGCCACAAAATGGGCGTACAGCGTTTCGATCACAAAGCGCACTTTATCGTCATCGGCTTTGGCCCGTTTGTTCAGATAGACCTCGCGATACATAAAATCGCGCAGCTTATTGGTGGCCGCCAGGATCGTGGGACTCATGCTGATCAGGGGTGGCTCGGGAGGCGTACCTTCGCCAGTGGCCCACCAATTCTGGCTGATCAGGTCGCCCACCATCGTATTGAGCCGTTCGCCATGGGTGTGACCAAGCTGATCAAGCAGATCGGCAGGCAGATCGGCGTAGTGTAAGACGCCGGCCCGTAGCGCATCATCAATATCGTGGTTGATGTAGGCCACGCTATCGCAAATCTTGATCAGTTGGCCTTCGAGGGTGCTGGCCGTACCCCAGGCTGTAGTCATAATATCGCGGCGGGCCTTCGAATGCAGGTAGATCCCCTCGCGCACGGCATAGGTCAAGTTGAGGCCCTGCCCATCACGTTCGAGCACCTCGACGATCCGGCGCGACTGCTCGTTATGGCGAAAATGCTCGGGAAAAATCCGGGTCAAGGCGGTCTCGCCCGCGTGCCCAAACGGGGCGTGCCCAATATCGTGACCGAGTCCAATCGCCTCGGTCAGATCCTCATTGAGGTGCAGGGCGCGGGCGACGGTGCGGGCGACCTGGGTCACTTCGAGGGTATGGGTCAGGCGGGTGCGATAGTGATCCCCGAGCGGGGCGATAAAGACCTGGGTTTTGTGCTTCAGCCGCCGAAACGGTTTGGAATGCAGAATGCGGTCGCGGTCGCGCTGGTAGGCCGTGCGCATGGTGCAGGCTTCTTCGGGACGCTCGCGCACCGCCTTGATACTCAGGGCCGCCAGCGGCGAAAGAGTCTGGACCTCAAGCGCTTCTTGATACTCGCGGGGGTTACTGTTCATGGCGTGTTCTAGCCCGTCTAGGTGATCATAACCATAGAGACAGTGTGGACACAGCGTGTTTGAGGGGCGCACCTTATTATAGGAGTTATTGGCTGAATCTGTATAGCTGCCTCTGTGCTTAGGGTGATGCAATGTCGTCATTCCGAAGATCCTATGGCCCGTCGGCCAATGGTGTGGAGAGAGCAGTGCAGGAGCGCCGCCCTCTCTGTCATTCCGAACGAAGTGAGGAATCTGCACTGATCCGCACGGAAGACCCCTCACTTCGTTCGGGGTGACATGGCGGGCGTTCGGGGTGACATGGCGGGCGTTCGGGGTGACATGGCGGGCGTTCGGGGTGACATGGCGGGCGTTCGGGGTGACATGGCGGGCGTTCGGGGTGACATGGCGGGCGTTCGGGGTGACATGGCGGGC
>JBLWKA010000078.1:0-13312 GCA_048381555.1 Oscillochloridaceae bacterium umkhey_bin13 | reverse complement strand
CGTTCGGGGTGACATGGCGGGCGTTCGGGGTGACATGGCGGGCGTTCGGGGTGACATGGCGGGCGTTCGGGGTGACATGGCGGGCGTTCGGGGTGACATGGCGGGCGTTCGGGGTGACATGGCGGGCGTCGGAGTGGCATGGCGGGCGGGTACCCGCACAGTTTCTTTCAGCACCACTGGCCTGCCGGCCATAGGATCCTCGGAATGACAGTGGGGGCGCTGCGCTCTGTTCAGTGTGATCAGAGCTGTGAGCAGAGCGAGGAATTTCGACGGCAAGGCATGCCAGCCCAATGAACTGTAGCCGGGAAAGCGATCTGTTATAATTCCTGCCCATTCCGGTTATCCTCCTTTAACTGATAACGCACTGCGTCAGTGTTACAATCTTCACAAGGCGGCGAGCCCGCCTCCGCAGTCTCCCCCACTTTTCCCCTGTCCGTACGGCCCGTGCTGTCCCCCGGCACGGGCCGTTTTTGTTACTACCATACGATAATGCACGATGTGAGGAGCGCGTTATGGGCACCCAAGAAAACAAAGAAGTGGTTCGCCTCCTGGTTGATACGCTCTGGAACCAGGGTGATTTCGGCGCGGTGGAACAGTATTTTGCGGCGACGTTTCGCAACTATAATCCCAATCTACCGTTCGTGACGGATCGGAGCAGTTTGACCGAATGGATGGCGGCAACGCGGGCGAGTTTCCCTGATGTGCATATGTACCTTGAGGCGCTCGTGGCCGAAGATGATCTGGTGATGACCCGCTGGACGTTGCGGGGTACGCATCTGGGGCCAGTGGGCGACATGCCGCCAACGGGGCGTATGGTGACCGTCACCGGGGCGACGACCTACCGGTTGCTGGCGGGCCAGGTCGTGGAGTGTTGGTGGGCGATTGATGTGTATACGATGCTCAAGCAGATCGGGGCGTTTAACCGCGAGATGGTTGCGGCGTAGGGACGGTGTGTCGCCCTGGCTGGGTACTCAGGGCGCTTGCAGCTTCCGTCGGTACGTGCGCTGCCCTCCCGGCTATGGGATGCGAAGCCCGCCTTCGCGGGCTGAACAGGCCACGCAGGTGGCCTTCGCTTGCCATAGCCGAGGCGTTCACGCCCACGGTAGCGAAGATGCAATCGCCCTGGCCGGGCACTGCTGATTTCTTGCGTGCCTTCAGATCGAATGTTACGATGACGAGCATGATCCTCCGCGCCGCATGTGTCGGCTTTGCTTCACGCTCGATCCTATGGCAGCAGACCAACTCCCGCTGGCTTTGGCCCAACCCCACCAGAACCGCCAACTGTTTGCCGACCGTTACCTCGATGTGACGCTGCCTCAGCGTGCGGCCTGGCTGGCCCTGCGTGCTGAGGCAGCGCCGGTCTTGGCCCAGGTGCGGGCGATTCTGGCGCAGTTTACGCCTTCTCCCAACGAGGCCCAGACTGAGCACGATCTGGTGCGTCCGGTCTTGCAGGCGCTTGGGCATCACTTCGAGGTGCAGGCGGCGCTCAAGACGCCGAAGGGTACCAAGAAGCCGGATTATATTTTCTATCGTGATCTGGCCGCCCTGACCGCCAATAAGGGCCGCGTGCTGACCGAGGCTGACCTCGGGGCGGCAGTTGCGGTCGGTGATGCCAAACATTGGGATCGCAAGCTTGATGTGTCGAGTCGCGGCGAAGACGATGCGATCAATAAGGTACCCGCCGATCAGATCGCGTTTTATATGCGCCATAGCGGCGTGCCTTGGGGCATTTTGACCAATGGGCGGCTCTGGCGGCTCTATCATCGGGAGACTGTGCATAAGCAGGATCGTTACTATGAGGTTGACCTGCTTACGTTGGCCGAGGCCAACAATCTGGATGCGTTCTTGTATTTCTATGGCCTGTTTCGCCGTGCGGCCTTCGACCCCGCAGGCTCGGAACCCCTCGCGCTCGAAGCTTTGTTGCGCGAGAGTAGTGATTATGCGCGCGGGGTTAGCGCGAGTCTGAAGGCGCAGGTGTTTGATGCGCTGCGCCATCTGGCCCAGGGCTGGCTGGATTATCCTGGTAATCGGCTGGAGCCGACGCCGGAGACGCTGCGCGAGCTGTATAGCCACAGTTTGATTGTGCTCTATCGGCTGTTGTTTATTTTTTATGCCGAGGCCCGCGAACTGCTGCCGCTGCGCACGAGTGCGGCTTACCGCGAGGATTATAGTCTGGCGACGTTGGTGCGCCAGGTGGCGCGGCGGCTCGATAGCGGTACGAGTCTGCTGGTGGATACCGGCCAGACCTGGGCGCGGCTGCGTGATCTGTTTGCGATTATCAATGCCGGTAGCCCGCCGTTGCAGGTGGCGACGTTTAATGGCGGGCTGTTCGATCCGCAGCGCCATCCCTTTCTGGAGCGTTATACACTTGGTGATGCCCAGTTGCAGCGGGCACTTGATAAGCTGGCGCGGGTTGACAAAGAGCAGATTGATTATCGTGATTTGGCGGAACGGCACCTGGGCACGATCTACGAGGGCTTGCTTGAGTATCATTTGCAGCCGATTGAGCGCAGCGCCGATGGTTTTACGCTCGATCTGTTCAATGCCAAGGGCGAGCGCCATCGCACCGGTAGTTACTATACGCCGGATTTTGTGGTGCAGTATATTGTCGAGCAGACCTTGCGCCCGTTGCTTGAGGCCGCCGTGGCGGGCAAAACGACCGATGCAGCCAAGATTGCGGCCGTCCTGGGCGTGAATTGCCTCGATCCGGCGATGGGCAGCGGGCACTTTCCGGTGGCGGCGATGGAATACATTGCCCGTTATCTGGTTGAGTTGGGGGTGCAACCGCCCGCCGAAGCCGCTGAAGAGCCGGATCTGGTCTATTGGAAGCGGCGCGTGGCCCAGAGTTGCATCTATGGGCTTGATCTGAACCCGCTCGCCGTTGATCTGGCGAAGCTTTCGTTGTGGTTGGCAACTGCTGCTAAGGGCCGTCCGCTCTCGTTTCTTGATCATCATTTGCGCTGCGGCAATGCGCTGGTGGGGGCCAGGGCCAGCGCGTTGGCACTCGCCAAGCCACGCAAGACCGCCAAACGCAAACCGGCGGAAGCCGCAGCGGGCCAAATCTCGATGCTGGACGACCCGGCCTTTGCGGGCGCGATGGCGAGTGCGGTGGGTTCGATGTGGCTGATCGAGGGCAGCGCCGGGCGCACGGTGGACGAGGTCAAGGAGCAGGAGCAGTTGTATGAACTGATCCGGCGCGAGTTGACCGAGCGTTTTGCCTTGCAAGCCGATCTGCGTACCGCCGAGGCCTTTGGTCACGCGCCTGATGCGCGGCTCTGGCCGAGCCTGCTGGCCTATGCGAGCAAGCGCAATGACGGGGCCTTTGCCATGCCGGCCTACGAGCCGCTGCTGGCCCAGGTGCGCGCCGTGGCCGAGGCGCAGCGCAGTTTCCATTGGGATCTGGAGTTCCCCGAGGTCTTTTTTGACCAGCACGGACGCCCGCTGGGCGCGCAGGCGGGCTTTGATGCCGTGATCGGCAACCCGCCCTATGTGCGCCAAGAACAGCTTGGCCCGCTCAAGTCGTATGTGCAGCAGGCCTTTGCGGAGACGTACCACGGGACGGCGGATCTGTTTGTCTATTTCTTTCACCAGGGCGTGAAACTGCTGCGCGAGGGCGGGCGGTTGAGTTACATTAGTAGCAATACATGGCTTCAAGCTAATTATGCTACCCAGCTTCGTATTTTTATGCGTGAGCGAGTGATAGTGGAACAGATACTTGATTTGGGCAATAATCGCACATTTGAGGAAGCCCCTGATGTTTGTCCATCTATTTTCATAATCCAAAATAGTAAACCTGTTGAACATCAACGTTTTCAGGCAGTAGTGTTCGGTCGTGGTGAAAAACCAGACTTGACATCTACTGTCTTGAAGGAAAGAGCTTTCTCGGTCACTCAATATAATCAACCTGATAGTGGCTGGCAGTTGGAGGCCGACCATATACGAGGGTTGTATCAGAAGCTTATAGAGAAGCGTAAGACTTTGGGTGATATAGTTCATGGTCGTATTCACATGGGTATAAAAACTGGCTTTAATGCTGCTTTTATTATTGATGAAACGACCTACAATCAAATCGTTAAAGCTAATCCTGATAGTGCTGCGGTTCTTAAGCCATTCTTGCGTGGCGAAGATTTGCGGCCCTGGTATCAAGAGGCCGAAGGGCGTTGGCTCATCCTATTGCCAAATAAATGGACGGAGCAGACTTTTGGTTCTGGCTTGAATGAAGCGCAAGCCTGGGCCAAATTGCAAGTGCTGCATCCGGGGATTGCGGCCCATCTGGAATCCTTTGCGGCTGATGCACGCAAGCGAGGCGATAAAGGTGATTTCTGGTGGGAGTTGCGTCCCTGTGATTATTACGATGCTTTCGATAAGTCAAAGATCGTCTGGCCTGATATTGGGAAGTTACCTCGATTTTCTTGGGATGTATTAGGATCTGTAACCGGCAATACTAGCTACGTTGCTGTTACAGATGAACCCTGGCTGCTTGGCTATCTGGCATCACGTTGTGTCTGGTTTGTCATATCGCGCTCGGCAACTGGGTTAGGGGAACGAGCAGGTTCTATAAACTACCGTCTATTTGACCAATTTATGCGTCCGCTGCCCATTCCCGACGCGCCGGAGGCGGAACGCGAGGCGCTTGGTGGGTTAGCGCTGGCGATCACGGCGGCGGCGCAAGCGCGGTACCAGGTACACCAGAAGGCGCGGCGGCGCATCCTGAGTGACCTGGGCGGCGGGGTGGGCACGAAGCTCAATCAGAAACTGCATGCCTGGTGGAACCTTGACTTTGCGGCCTTCCGCACCGAAGTTGCCAAGGCGCTCAAGCGCGAGATCGCCGTGAAGGAGCGCGACGACTGGCACGAGTGGCTGGACGCGCAGCGGGCGGCGCATGCCAAACATACGGCGGCAATTGTGGCGGGCGAGACCGAGCTTAATGCGCGGGTCTACCAACTGTTTGACTTGAATGCGGAAGAGATTGCCTTGATCGAGGCGAGTACCAAATACCAGTACGGGGAAGTGTAGGCGGGGCCGTCCGCGCATGAGGGGTGGTTGCAGCTTCGGTTCCGTGGGCGTGAACGCCTCGGCTATGGTAAGCGAAGGCCACCTGCGTGGCCTGATGAGCCGACGAAGGTCGGCTTTGCTGAGCCGTAGCCGAGGGGTTCAGCCCGACGGGGTACTGTGGCGGCGCAGCGCCCGCATTGTCACCCCGAACGAAGTGAGGGGGCTTCAGCGCGGATCAGTGCAGCTTCCTCACTGCGTTCGGAATGACATGGAGACTGCGTTCGGAATGACATAGAGGCGCAGCGATCCGTTCGGAATGACAGTGGGGGCGCATGCGGCTAACGAGGCGTGCTATACTGCTGGCGAAAGTTTGGTGCGTAAACAGGAGGAGGCGAACGATGCAGCGCACGATTGACGTGATCGTTCACACCGATGGCACGATTGAGCCACTTGAGCCAGTAGTGGTCTCACATTCTCGGCATGCCATCCTCACAATCCTTGATGAGGTTTCCCCATTACCGGTCACGCTACCGCATGTTGACGCGGCTACAACTGCGTTCTTTGCGCAACTCCAGGCCGAGGGGTTGATCGAAGTTCCCGAAGATATTCCGGCTGAACTTAGGCCGCTGTCGCGCCAAGAGCGTGAGGCGCTTGCGCGGAGGATTCCAGTCGGCAAGCCGCTTTCCGAGATTATTATTGAGGATCGCGAGGAAGACTTCTGATGGGGGTCTTCTACGCTGATAGCAGCGTCCTCGTGAAGCGGCATGTTGTTGAAGTTGGCTCGACCTGGGTTGAGAACCTGTGTGACCCGGAACAGGGTAACGAGATCATCACAAGTCGCCTGAGCGCGGTAGAGGTAGTGAGCGCCCTGAACCGTAGAGTGCGCGAGGGATCGATACCTACGGAAGACTATCCAGGTTTGCGTGATGACTTTTTGGCGCTCTGTCGGCAACGCTACTGGCTGATTCAGACCACGAATCCTGTACTTGCGCGCGCACGCTTGCTCTTGGAGCGCCACGTCATTCGTTCATACGATGCGCTCCACCTAGCCTCGGCGCTTATCGCCCATGATCGACGTGTCATGATCGGCTTGGCGAAACTAACCTTTCTCGCCGCTGATCAGCGTTTGTTAGCAGCAGCGATTGCCGAGGGACTCGTGGTGGACAACCCAAACAACCATTCGTGATCGATTGCCTTGATCTGATCAGCGATTGGCCGAGTTGGTCAACGCGGCCTATGGCCTCAGCGATGACGACGTGGCGCTGCTCTGGGCGCGTGCGCCGCCGCGCATGCCGGGCCGGCAATGACGGGTAGGGCAATGTGCTCACGGTCATTCCGAACGCAGTGAGGAATCTGCGCTGATCTGCAGTGAAGACCCCTCACTTCGTTCGGGGTGACATGGGGTGCGTTCGGGGTGACCTGGGGTCGCCTGCCCGCGCCTGGGTGGGCGGGGGAGGATTGTCAAAACATTATGCGGGAATAGCTGTGGTGCCCCGCGACGGCCAGGCCCGCCAGAAACTTAACCCGGCCCCGCCAAGTAGGTGGCAGGTCAAGACGAGGTTGAAGTAGAGCGCATGCCCGCTGGCGCTGGCCTCGGCCGGACTGAGCAGCAGGCTCTCGATCCGTTGAGCCACAAAAAAGGTAAAGAAATAGAGACAGAAACAGCTAAAGCTGGCGAGGGCCAGTTCGTGGCGGCGGGCGACCAACCAACCCAGCCAAAGACTCGCGGGGGCGGCAAAAACCGTCCAGACCAGGTTTCGCACCGTGCTATCGTTGCGCACCGGCCCGGCCTGGTTCAGGTTAAAGGCGGCCCAGACCAGGCCCAAACTGAGTGCGCCGAGCATGATCAACAGGGTGCGGTAATCGAGTTTTGATTTCATCAGGTAATTCCTCAGTTCGGAAATCCCACTCGTATGGCGAGGGCCAGGGCGAACTAATCCTAATGCGTTAAGGGGTTAATTGAGGGCTTGACGCCCCCATAAATCGCGGCCACCCAGAGGCTCAGGCCGGCCAGCCAAACGAGTGCGACCAAGCCAATCATGGCGAACTGGCCAAGGCGATGGCGTTGCAGCGGCTCAAGCAGGGCGGCGATCCCGAGCGCGGCCAGCGGGACACTGAAGTAGCCATAGCGCACCTGTTGGCCGGTAACGAAATCAATGCCCAGGAAGATTAGCGCACTCGCCATCCAGGCCAGGGCCAACCAGCGGCCATGGTCACGGGCCGACCAGATCAGGGCTACTAAGCCAGCCCCGACCAGGAGCAACGGGAACGGTTCAAACGAGGCGTTCAGGCCCACCCAGATCTGCCTGAGTTGTTCCGGATCGGTCAGCGGCGACGGGCTTGCGGCTCCCCCGCCTACGTTTCCTCTGCTGATGCCACCGAGCATAATCAAGGCGGCGCTGGCGTATTGCAAAACAAACGCCAAGCCCGCCCCCGCCAGCGCGGCCAGACTCCAGTTGCGCCAGAAGGCAACCGGACTGCTCGCCTTGGGCATAATCAGATCGCGCCGGGTGAGGCGTCCCTGCAAGGTCGCCCACAGCCAGGGGGCTAGGCCCAGCGCCAACCAGAGCGTGAACGTCATGCCAGTTAACAAGAGCACGCCGGGGTGGCTGAGCAGCACCAGACAGATCAGGACGGTAGTCGCCGCCCAACCGAGCCTGGTTTGGGGGGCAGTTCCGGCCATGATGGTCAGGAGCAGCAGCGCCAGCCATTGACCAAGGATCTGTTGGGTAAAGCCCCAATAGAGGGCAGTCAGGTGAATCGGCAGCAGGGCGCACAGGGCGGCGGCCAGTAACGCCGTCCGTTCACGCAAACCCAAACGCAGAGCGAGCAGGCCGACCAAAAAGGGCGTGGTCGCATCAAGCAGCGCCGAAAGCCCATGAATCGCCGTGAAATTATCGCTCAGCAGCGTGACAGGCAGCAGCAACTGGTAGATGGCCGGCACAATCACAACGGTACGGGTGGCAAATTCCCAGGGGCGACTGGTAAGCAAAAGCTGCCCAACCTGAACCTGGCGCAGCCGCTCGCTGTGGGTGATCAGGTCGTGGGCGAAAAACAGGGGCGAGAGCGAGCCAACCAGGCGGATGAGCAGCGCAAGCAGCATGATCAGGAGCAGCGCTCGCCGCCAACCCACCGAACTACCCGGCGCGAGGCGTGGGAGCAGGGCATGGGCACCCCACACACTGCCCGCCCCAACCAGACTACCAACAAGCAAACGGGCCTGGTAGGGGCCAACCACACTCGGGGCCAGGGCGGCATGCGCGGCCAGTGCCCCCAACCCAAGCACCACACCAAGGCCACTGAGCCACCAACTCAGCCCGATCCGGCGGGTGGTGGCCAGCCAGATCAACCCGATCCCAAGTTGTATGCCCAGCAGACTGAGGGCCGGCAGGTGCCAACCGGGTTGCCAGGCCAGCGCGACGCCATCAACCCGCACCCCCAGCGGGCGCGGATCGTCGCTGGTGCGCAGCGTTGTACTATCTAGCCCGAGGCGTAGTTCGCCATGGCGCAGGCTACCGGGCGGCAGAACCAGGTGGTAGTGACGGGGTTGCTCGGGCAGATCGAGCGTGAGCCAGGCCGTACCGTTCAGGCGCAGGGCGAGTTGGTGCGGCACGGGCAAGCCGGGTGGCACCCCGCCAATGTCGAGCGTGACTCGGCCCGGGGCCGCCGTCGCTGGACTGCCGAGGCGCAACGTCGCGTTTCCATTCGTCCAGCGATAACTGGTTCCGCGTGCATCTTGTTCGGGCTGATGGAACTGTTCAACCGTCGCTTGATCCTGCCAGACCCCCAGATTGACCCGATAGCTCACCGGAATCAGCCGCAAGGCGAGGAGATTGAAGATCAGCACGCTCAGGATCAAGCCAAGCGTGGCAAGACCCCAGGCTGCCCATGTACGCAATGGATTACTCACTTCGTTCGGGGTGACATGGACTTTCAAGGATGGAGTTTTTGCCTTATGGGATATGGTGGCCCTTTTCCCCCCACCCCCCCGGCCCCCCTCCCCCTCAAGGGGGGAGGGGGGGGAAGCGCCAAAAAGCGCATGCTGCTGCGGTGCGGCTCCCCTCCCCCCCTGAGAGGGAGGGGTTGGGGGAGGGGGGAAAGGGGCCGCCAACAAAAAACGCTGCCCTTGAAAGGGTGACCTGGGGGCTGCGCTCCATTCTTGGTCTTACTCCCCTCCCGCATTCGCCCCCATACCCTTGAGCCACAGGCGGGCCTGTTCTTCGAGTTTGGTGATCGTGGCCCGCATGCGCTGTTCGTCCTCGGCCAGCGTGCTCAGGCGATCCTCAAGTTGGCCGAGGGTCGTCACATAGCGTTGGCGCAGCGCCCCTTCGTCGCCCTCACGTCCCAGTGGTTCCAGATTGCCCTGGATCTGGCGCTGTTTAGCGTAGATCTGTTCGCGCTCCTTATCAAGCGCCTGGATCTGGGTCTTGGCCTCGTCGGCCTGCCGATAGAGGGTCAAGACTTCGTTGAGGGCCTGCACCGTGGTTGCATCGAGCAAACGATCCTTGAGGTAGCTTTCGAGTTGGGCACCGGTCAGGCTGCGCACCTGTTCGTGCCGGGTCACCAGGCGGCGTTCAACCAACTTTAGGGTGGTTACGGCCTGGGGCGCACAATTAACGCGCCAACGGGCCAAGCCAGCCCCTTCTTCGTCGGGCTGCCGTGGTTCCGCCACCTCGTATTGATTACGGCGGGCGTGCTCCACCGTCACCTCAACCGTTTGATCAAGCCCGCTGCTCATGCTATAGGTCGTCGTCTGCAGGTCGTACTCTTCGAAGACCAGGTAATCGTTGCGCAAACGCAGCCCAACCATGGTGCGGCTACTGCCCCGGGTTTCGGTGATCGTCACGCCAAGTTCGACCGCAAACGGAATGATCAACTCGCCACCGGCCCGCGTAAAGGGCAGCACCGCCTCGCCGGCATAATCGCCCGCATCAAGCACCGTGACCGGGCCACGTTCGAGGGTCAGGCCGGTGCCATTGTTCAGGCGCAACGAGGCGACCGGGTGGCGGGCATGTTTGGCCCCGTTATAGAGCAGTTCGCGGCGGGCGGGCAGGCGCTGACTGATGATGGGCACCATGGCCGATTGGCCGCGGGCGACACTGACCGGGTGGGCGACACTGTAGGCAAACAGCGCCCCGCGTTCATCGCCAGAAGCGGCAGGCTGCACCGACTCGGCCACAGCCTCGGCACTGAACCTGGCCCGCCGGGGGGCCGCACCCGCCATCATTGGGGCAGGCGCACGCTCTGCTAGCCCAAATGCTGCCGCATCGTCCATCATCGCCATCGCCGGGGCAGGTGGCGGCATCGCCCCAAAGGCAATCGGCGCATTGACGGTGCGCTCTTCGTCTTGGACCAGTGGTCGTTCGGGGGTGTGCGGCTCGTAGAGCCGATAGCGGAACGAGACCGGCATGCCCGCCATCAAGGTCAGACTGACCCCCTCCAGATCCTCTTCAAGCTGATTATCGAACAGGCCCCAGCCCTGCAAAAGACAGAAAGCCGGTTGTTCATTGGCGTCTTGTGTGGCCTGGGCTGGCTCGAACAACAGGCGGTAACTTACCCGCCAGGCCGGGGCGGGGGCGATATAGCCAACCAGCAGATCGTGCTCGCCGGGAGTCAGGCGCAGGGTCGCAGCGCGGCGCTGTTCCTCGCTCTGGGCGGCACGCAGAAAATAGGCCAGATCGGCAGCCGCGCCATCATCGAGCAGTTCGACGCGGGCGATCGCATCAATTGGGGTGGCTCGCACCTGGCGCAGTTCAGCGTTATAGATTGAGACTACCGCACGGCGCAACGGTTCCTCGGCTTCGTAGTCCACACCGACGACAAGCCCCTCGACCGCTGACTCGGTCTTCTTGCCTTCGCCAAGGCTCAGGCGCACCATGCGCCCACGCAGGTCGCGCAACAGGTCAAGCAGACTACGGTCATCACTAAGATGAATGCTGCCCCGGGCCAGGCGGGTGGCGCGATCCTCGGGGGTCTCGAAATCCACCCCGACCACCTGCCCTGCGCCCAGATCGAGCGCGACCAGGCTTTTGAGCACATCATCCATCGCTTCACGCGGGAAACTCAACTCAAGCCGTTCGCCAGTATGCGGGCCACGGCGCTCGAAGTAGCCCACTCCATGCTTAAAGAGCACAATCCGGGTAATTGGCAAACTGGTCATAGGGTCTCCTCCGCAGGCGTAAAGGGACGGCGGATAGTTATTCTTCAAGGATAATTGGATTATACGCGGTATAGGCAAGGCGTGAGAAGGCTGCCACAACCGGGGCCATAACCCCATCACCCCAGAAGGCACGCCCGCCGGTCAGGGGCCGGTAGTAGTAGATCGCAATCGCATAATCACCACCGGGGGTACGCACAATCCCGGCATCGGCCTGCATATCCTCGATCCAGCCACTCTTGTGTTCGGCGCGGATCTCTTCGGGCAGTCCGGCGACCAGGCGGGTATGATCCTTATTGGTGGCGAGTCGGTCGAGCATCTCCTGGCAGCGGTCGGCATTCAGGCGCTCGTATAAATCGATCAGCTTGCCTTCACCCTGGGCGCACTGATCGATCATCCGATAGAGCCGGGCCATACTCTCGGGTTCGGCCCGCAGACAGGCTCCCATTTCGGTGTAGGGTCGTTCGCCCACATTGCCCTGCGGCCCACAGCGGAACGACGGTTTATAGAGCCGAATATAGTCGGTCGTTTCGTAGGGTACATACAAATAGGTGTGGCGTAAGCCCAACTCTTGTTGGAGCAGGGTGCTCATGCGGTCAGCCGCCGTGAAGGCGTGTTCAGTGCCGCGCCGACTCAGCGCGGCGGCCAGCAGATCATTCGAAGCCAGGTTATCACTAACCGTGATCATCTCGTTGAACCAGCGCTCTTCGCGCTCATCAAAACTATCACGGTTAATATAAGCATAGAGCATAATCGCGGTTTTGATCGTACTGGCCCCCGCAAAAACACTGCGCCCATTCAAACTAATGCTCTCGCCACTTTCAAGATCGATCAGATGGAAGCCAACCACGCCGGGCACGTCAGCAGCTAAAGCAACCACAGCGGCCCGCAGTTCGGCCAGATCAACCCGGGCTGGCTCGGGTTCGGCCAGTTCCAGTACGATGGTATCGGTCAGACTCGTCGTCAGGGCCAATTGAACCTGCTCGATGGCCGCCTCAAGCTCAAGGCGTGGGGTAGGCGTATAGGCGAAGCTGCGTGACAAAACCTCGCTACTCGTAATCAGACTGAGCGTCGGTGTCACCGTAAGCTGATCGGCCAGTTCGGCGAGCTGGGCCGCCAGGGCTTCCTGATCGAGCGTCAGTTGGAGCGGCAGACTGATCGGGCGGCTCGTCCCCAGCGCTGGTTCAGCTTCGGCCAGCAGATCATCAAGTGGAATCGTCAAACTGATCGTTTCCGGCTCGAGGATCAGTTCAGCGGGGCCGGCCTGGAGCGTAATCGCTTCTAGGGCGGGCAACTCGGCCTGAAGCAGTGACCGGGCCTCATCAAGCCGCAGACCACCAATCTCGACGCCGCCAAGCTGTGAGCCAGACGGGAAGGTGGGGACGGGCGTCGCGGTGGGAGCGGGGGTTGGCGAGGGTGTCGCAGGCGGCGCAGGCGTCGCGGTGGGGGCGGGGGTAGCGGTGGGAACCAGGGCAGCAGGTTGGGCACAGCCCGCTAACAGGGCCAGCCAGAGCAGGCCAAGGGCGGCAAAACGTGGCCGGAACATGTAGCGTACTCTCCGTAGGACTAGCTGAGGGTTGTAGGATGGTCAACAGTGCGTGGCTGCGCTGGCGCGGATCCTCGTCGCCTACTCATCAGGTTCGAGATAGAACGTCAAGGGGTACCCGGCCTCGCGGGCAGCGTGATGAGCATTATAAACCCGTTCCTGGGCTTCTTCGTAGGGCAAGACCGCCACCAGGGCTCGGCCCTCATTATGGGCCGTAAGCATAATGCGCATCGCCTCGGGCATGGCATGGCCAAAAAAGACCCGCAGCACCACCACGACAAACTCCATCGGCGTCACGTCATCATTTTCGATGATCACCCGATAGGGCTTCTCAAGCTCATCGCGTTCGGCTACGCGAAAGGTAAGACCCGGTGTAACTTTGACATCGGGGGCCTGTGTGCTCATCAGGGCGGGATCCTTTTTCCAGTTGCCGGTATGCCGATCCGGGTTAGTATAGCATGGGATGCGGCGGTGCGGCGGTGCGGCGGGGTGACCGTTAGGGTTTGGGGACTACGTCTGCCAGGCCCTCCGGGGGCCAGCCGAGCAACTGACCCCGGCAGAGTTGCGCCATCGGCAGCGTGCGCACATCGTAGCCCGCCAGTTCAAGCGGGCAC
>JBLWKA010000077.1:0-27022 GCA_048381555.1 Oscillochloridaceae bacterium umkhey_bin13 | reverse complement strand
CGGGGGCGGCCCGCGGGGGCGCCCCGCCCCCCGCCCTCCCCGCGCGCGAGTATGACTACGCTGTGTGGGTGACCACGCCGCGGTTTTGGGGGCGTGGTGGGGGCGCCCCCACAAAAACGCCCGTGAACCCAGTGCGGGGTGGCTGCGCCACCCCGCACCCTGCCACCAAACATCAAACCATAGGGTCATCATGAACCACCCCCCACCCCCAGCGACCATCCCTCCGGCAGACCTGTTGGCCCGGCTCGAGGCCATCGCCACGAGCCTGCAAAGCTACCCTGGCGCCCTTGGCCTGATCGGCCTGGGGTCGGTGGGTCAGGAACGCGAGCGCCTCGATGCGTATTCGGATCTTGACTTTTTTGTGATTGTCGAAGCGGCCCAAAAGGATACAATGTTGGCGAACCTGGCTTGGCTCGCGCAACCCGCACCGATCACCTACGCCGTACGCAATACCGCTGACGGCTACAAGGTGCTGTATGCCGACGGGATCTTCTGTGAATTTGCAGTCTTCACACCCGACGAATTGCGCACCGCCGCAAGCAGTGGGGCCGTCCTGATTTGGGAGCGACCAGGCACCAGGTTAATGCTCCCTGCGCCCGTTGCGCCAGCCGAGCAACCAGACGTGGCCTGGCAACTCGGCGAAGCCCTGACCAACCTGTACGTGGGCCTGGGGCGGCTCCAACGCGGCGAACAACTTTCGGCGCTGCGCTTTATTCAGCACTACGCGGTTGACCGGGTGTTGGCCCTGGCAGCCCAGGTCGAATCACGCGGCCCAGTCACCCCAGATCCTTTTGCCAACGAGCGCCGGATCGAGCAACGCTACCCCGGTTTGGCCGAACAACTCCCCGCGTTTATGCAGGGCTACAGCCGCAGTGCCGAGTCGGCCTTGGCAATCCTGGCTTACCTGGAGCAGCACTGGGAGATCAACCCGCAGCTTACTGCGCTTATTCGGGCGCGGGCGATTATTTAGTTAGGTGAAGGGTCACCATTGGTTGGGTGTAGGGATGCAGCGTGCTGCGTCCCTACCAAGGCGACGAAGAAGACGACAGGCATATGCAAACTCTTGACGGATTGGGGCGCAGCCTCACCCTACCGCAACCACCACAACGGATCGTCTCGCTCGTGCCCAGTTTGACCGAGTGGCTGTTTACAGTGGGGGCGGGACAGCGAGTGGTAGGGATTACCGACTATTGTCTTGAGCCAGCAGCGGATCTGGTGGGGTTGCCCCGTTTGCGTGGTACCAAAAATCCTGACCGCGCCGCCATTATCGCCTTGCGACCCGACCTGGTACTAGTTGATCAGGAAGAAAACCGCGAACGTGATGTGCAGGCACTCACGGCGGCGGGCCTGGCCGTCTATGCGACGGCGATTCGCCGCGTTACTGATGTACCTGCGCAACTTGGGGCCTTAGCCGCCCTGTTAGGGGTGAGCGCCGCTGCTGCCCCGGGGCTGGACGCGATCCAGGCGGCGATCCGTGAACATGAACAGGCCGGTGACTCACGTCAGACGGTACTCTGTTTCATTTGGCGCGACCCGTGGATGGTGGTCGGCGCGGCGACCTATGCCGATGACCTGTTAGCGTTGGCCGGATTCGCTAACCTGGCCCATCAATTGCCAGGGCGTTACCCCCGAGCCAGTTTGGAGCAGTTTATGGCGCTGCGGCCTGACCTGATCCTGTTGCCCAACGAGCCATATGTCTTTAGTGTTACCGATTTTGAGGCCTTTGCACCCTTTAGTGACGTCCCAGCCGTGCAGCAGCAGCGCATCATCCTGTGTGATGGCATGGCCCTGACCTGGCCCGGACCACGCACCGTTGCGGCACTCCATACATTTGGGAAGTTCAGCGCAGCGATATAAGTGCGCACCGGAACGAGCCTACCGCAAAAAGAAGGTTGGCGGAGCCGCGCCACCCCCGGCGCTTACATTGAGCAGCGGAGTGGCCGCAATGCGGGTCAGGCACCCCTCAGCACGGAGGTTGGCCGCACTACCAAACACACACGGGTCGCTGTCTACATAGCGGGGCGTAAAACGCAGGCCCGTTGCAGGACTCCAGGTGGGATAGGCTTCTTCGGGCAGGGGCACCCGTTCCTGCACCACCCACGGCCCGCGCAGAGCCTCGGCCAGGGCTGCCCGCCAACTCGTTTCGTCATTCGTCCAGCCCAGGATGACGCCGCTGCCACCATAGGCGTCATTTGGCTTCAGGACGAGCCGTTCACGGTTGTCGGCAATAAAATCTAGCAGATCAGGAACCTGTTCGCCCTGGTAACGCGTTGGGCCAGCCCGCACGATCCGGGTCCATGGCACATGGGCCTGCACCGCCGCCTGGGTCACCGGGTCGAGCAACGGCCAACCCGGGCCATCCTCGTCACTGATCAGGGCCATAATCAGTTTGGTATGAACCGGCTTGCTGCGGAATGGGTTCACCACACAGACCCGTCCGTCGGCATAGGCCCGTACCAGCGGATGGCGCAGATCGTAGGTCGCCAGAAACTCGTGCTGCAAAATCCTTCGGTAGACCAGCCCAATCGCGGTACGCTGGCCGGCCTGCTCAACATACAATTCGCGCCCATCGTAGCGCAATTCCGCAGGGTCGGCGATCAGGGTCGGGGTGCCAGCGGCGCGAAACCGCTCCCGCAGCAACTCGAACTCGGGCATGGTCACGGCCCCGGCGAAATCAACAATAGCGATGGTTGGAGTGCCGGTTCCGCCCCAGGCCGTCCAGGCCTCAAGCAGGGTCGCGTGCAGGCTGCGCCAGAGCGGGGCCACGCTGACCGGGTAATCCTTGATGAAGGCCTGCATCACCGGGAGGCTCAGAAAATCCTCGGCCAGCCCGTCCTCGTAGGCAATCCCGGCGGGCGACTCGAGGTTCGACTCGACGAAATAGCACCATTGCCCTTCGGGATCAAGAAAGCCATCAAGCCGTCCGAACCGTGACGCCCCGGCATAGCCTGGATCAAGCGTCAGCAACACCTGCTCGTCGCTGGTCAGCGCATAGGGAGCGAGCAGGGCTGGATCGTGCAACGCCGCTTCGCCCACAACTTGGATCGCCCGTCCGACGGCTTGGGTTGCCTGCTGAAGGATTGCAGCCTGGGCAGGGACGAGCAAACGCGGGCGCAACACCTCGCAGACTAAACGGTCACGGTTGGCTCCGACCAGCATCTTGCGGGCGCGAATAGCCCGATCAAGCAACTGAAACGTCTCGCGGGCGGTGGCCTCATCAAGCAAGGCGTGGTACACATTGATCGCAGTATGAAGGTGCATACGTTTAGGGTTTAGTAAGCATTGAATATAGGATGCTGCGATTGTACCGCAGTTCTGCTTGACAGCCACGGCCATCATCTGGCATGATCTACGTGTTACCTATGTGCGTCCTTAATGCTACGAGCGTCCGTTGCCCTAGCGTGGCAAGCTTGATTAGCTAGACGGGCCTTATTCAGGATGCCACGGGAACACTGTGACGATCAGGTGAGGGCAGAACTGGAAGGAGCCAACGATGGATCCCAAAACGACGGCGGTGGTGCTGATCGAGTTCCAGAACGACTTCACGAGCGAGGGCGGCACGCTCCACGAGGCGGTCAAAGGGGTCATGGCCGAGAACCATACAATCGAGCATGCGGTTGAGTTGGCAACCCAGGCCCGGGCCTTAGGCGCGACGATCATCCATACCCCGATTACCTTTGCCGAAGGCTACCCCGAGTTGCCGACCAGTCCCTATGGCATCCTTAAGGGTGTGGTGGATAGCAATTCGTTCCGCAAGGGCACCTGGGGGGCCGAAATCGTTGATGTGTTGACGCCCCAACCGGGTGATCTGATTGTTGAGGGCAAGCGTGGCCTGTGTGGCTTTGCGAGCACCAATCTGGACTTTATTTTGCGTCAACGCGGGATCAAGACCGTGGCCCTGGCTGGGTTCCTGACCAATTGCTGTGTCGAGTCAACAATGCGCACAGCCTACGAACTGGGCTATGATGTCGTGACCGTGACCGATTGTACCGCCACGCTCAGTTCGGAAGAGCAGGCCATGGCGACAAGTAAAGACTTCCCAATGTTCTCGCGCCCGATGACCCACGATGTGTTCCTGGGTGCCCTGGCTGGCGAGGCCCCGGTGGCAGTCGCAGGACGCGGCTACGAAGAGTAATTCGCTTTGCACGGCGGCGTGGGTGGGGAAACCAAGTTTCCCCACGCCTGTATCCCGCACCACCACCACAGGTTCCCCCATGCAGCCACCAGTGGCATTGCGATCCATGGCCCGGCAGGTGACGATTGCGGGGGGCGAGTTGCACTGCTTTGTGGCCGGTTCGCCGCGCCATCCAGCCCTATTGCTGGTACACGGCCTGGGCGACGAGGGCGATACCTGGCGGCAGATCATTCCGGCGCTGGCAAACGATTTTTATGTACTGGCCCCCGATCTGCCTGGCTTTGGCCGTAGTCCTTTGCCCAACGGCCCCTGCACCGTCACCGTCAATGCACGGGCGCTGGCGGGGTTGCTGTATGCCCTGAATGTACAACGAGCAACGATTCTTGGGCACTCGGGCGGAGCTATGGCGGCCCAACGCCTGGCGCTGGCCGCACCGCACCTCGTCGAACGGCTGATCTTGTTGGGTGGAGCCTTGCCTATCACCGCGAGTCTGCCCCCTCCGGGTCCGCTCTACCTGTTTCTGACCCCAGGGCTCGGCGAACTGGCCTATACCCAGTTACGTCAATCGCAAGAGGCGACTTACGCTACGTTGCGCCCCTACTACGCCGATCTGGATGCAGTATCGGTTGAAGAGCAAGCCTTCTTGCGCCAGCGGGTCTGGGAACGAGTCTGGAGTGAGCGCCAGCGCACGGCGTTTTTTTCGTTGTTACGCTGGATCACCCTGGACGGAGCCGTGCGCGCCGCACAGTATCGTGCGCAGTTGACGCATTGCCACGTGCCCACCACCCTGCTCTGGGGAGCGCATGACCAGATCGTGCCGCAGGCGTTGGGCCAGGCTATGGCCACGATCCTGCCGCACGCACAGTTTCAGACCCTGGCAGGGGCGGGTCACAATCTGCACCACGAACAGCCCGAGGCGGTCCTGGCACGGCTGCGGCGTTGATCCTGGGGCCACACCCTGCATGCGGGCGAATCTGGCAAAGATGCGTTATAATATCGAAACAGCGTGATAGGCATGCGTGTACAATGAGTTTGGGTATGATCACAGTGCGGGTACGTTTTTTTGCTGGGCAACGCGATCTGGTTGGTCAACCAGAGCTTACTGTGCCATTAGAGGACACGCCTACTGTAGGTGCGCTCTGGGCGTTGCTGGTTGAACAGTATCCGCGTCTGGCTGGCTATAGTGGGCGTATGCTGTATGCCGTTAACCAGGAATTTGCCACCCTTACGACGCCGCTGCACGAAGGTGATGAGGTCGCTTTTATTCCACCCGTGAGTGGCGGTGTGCGCTAATCTGCATCTGACCAGGGCCCTACGATGAACAGCTTTCGTCCCTTCCTGATCACCGAGCAACCCCTCGATCCGGCCCCGCTGGTTGCCTATGTGACGACGCCTGGTGATGGTGCGGTCGTAACCTTCGCTGGGGTGGCCCGCAACCACTTCGGCGGACGCCCAACGGCGTTTCTGGCCTACGAAGCCTATGCCGAAATGGCCGCCCCGGTGCTCGCACAGATCGCCGATGAGGTTCGCGAGCGCTGGCCGGTTGGCCTGATTGCGGTGCATCATCGGATCGGTCAGTTGGCGATCGGCGAGACGGCAGTGCTCGTGGTCGTTGCGGCACCGCATCGCCACGAAGCCTTCGAGGCCGCTGAGTATATTATGGATCGCATTAAGGCGATTGCCCCGATCTGGAAGAAGGAGCACTGGGCCGATGGATCGGCCGAGTGGCGTGAATAATGCCAGAGCTACCCGAAGTCGAGACTGCGGCGCGTTCGCTTGCCCCCCAGGTAAGCGGGAGTACCATCACGGACGTTGAGCGTCTTGACTGGGAGCGGATGATCGAAACCCCGGCCCCGGGCGATTTTTATGCCTTGATTGCCGGTCGCCAGATCCGCCGCGTCTACCGGCGTGCCAAATGGGTGCTGCTTGAACTTGATGCGGGCTGGACACTCGCCATCCATCTGCGCATGTCGGGCAATCTGACCGTGCAGGCGGCTGATACGCCAGCTCGCTCGCATGTCCATTTGATCCTGCGGTTGCATGATGGACGCCGGATCTTCTTTGATGATGAACGCAAATTTGGACGGGTGCGCCTGCTTGATCCGATCGGCCTGGCTCAACTCGATGCCGCCCATGGCCCCGAACCACTTGACCCGCAATTCACCCCCACCAATCTGGCCGCGATCCTGGCGAAACGTCGGACCAAAATCAAGGTGGCCCTGCTTGACCAACACCTGATCGCTGGACTTGGCAATATCTACGTTAACGAAGCTCTCTGGCTGGCCCAGATTCATCCCGCCCAGCCGGCTGATCAACTTGACCAGGCCCAGGTTTTGGCGCTGCATCAGGCCATCTGTGAAGTGCTGACCCACGCGATTGCCCACGAAGGAAGTTCGTTGCGCAACTATCGTAATGGGTATGGGCGTCAGGGCCAAAACCAGGAACATTTTCTGGTCTATGACCGCGCCGAGACACCCTGCCAACGCTGTAGCACGCCCCTGACTCGGCTGGTGCTGGCCCAACGCAGTACCTTTGTTTGTCCCACCTGCCAGCCGTTGCTGCCCCAACCCACGTAAGGAACGCTGCTCCTACCGTTTATATCAATTGTTGTTGATGCTATCGCCTACGCTGTGTGCCGTTTCGGTGCTGTGATGCGCAGACCGACCATCCAAAAGCTCAAATCCAACATGATTATGATGCCAGGGTGGGGCAGCAGCCAAAGGAACATCCATGCAAGAGCAGCTGCTGGTAGTCGAAGACGATGTTATCTTGCAGCTTGCGCTGACAACGATGCTGCGCCGTGAGGGCTACAGTATTCTGACAGCCCGCAGTGTTGCCGAGGCGCGTGTTCAGTTGTTGCGTGAACGCCCCACTGTGGTGCTGCTCGATATTAGCCTGCCCGATGGCAGTGGCTTCGAGGTGCTCGAAACGCTGCGCCGCGAACCCGAAGCCCCGCTTGTGATTGTCTCGACCGCCAGCGATTCGCTGAGTACCGTCGTCGAAGCGCTTCGCCTCGGAGCCTTCGACTACTTAACCAAGCCCATCAATAACGATCTGCTTTATGCAGCGGTGCAACGGGCGGTCGAACACCATCGTTTGCTCCAATCGGCCCGCGAAATCGAACGGCTGCGGGCGCTTGAAGAAGCCATGCGCGCTACGGCGCGGGCGGCCGCCCACCATATCAGTCAGCACCTCACGGTGATTATGGGCGAAACCCAGTTGCTTCAGGAAGAGATCGCTGACCCCGAGGTGCGTTCGGGTCTCGACCGTATTCTGCGCGCCACCGAACAGGCCGCCCAAACCCTGGTTGAACTGCGGGCAGCGCGGCATTTTGTGGTCAAAGAGGTAGCCGCGCCTGAGCCGATCCTTGATCTGAATGCGGCCCGCGAAGGCTAATCTAGAACGACAACCAGCTTTGTAATTCCGTTGTCATTCCGAACGGGATCGCTGCGCCTCACTGTCATTCCGAACGGAGCCGTAGGCGCAGTGAGGAATCTGCACTGATCAGCAGTGAAGACCCCTCGTATAGTAGTAGCTATCGATCCTGGGTGCTGGTGAGAACGAAAGACCCCAAGCGGCAGCGACCGCGTCAGTGAGATGGTTCCCCAGTTCCCTGGTCGGATGAGGCCGGACCGTATCGAGTGGCAGTGACTACGCATCACATCCCGATGGACTTCCCGGCTTCGTCCTGCGGTGGCTCGATTGGCTGAGTCGCGGGAAAGACCATCCAGATCTGCGTACCCTGGCCCGGTTTACTCATCGCGCCGATTGTGCCACGGTGCAACTGGACTAGTTGGGCGGTGATCGCTAAGCCTAAGCCACTACCTCCGGTGGCTCTAGTGCGCCCACGATCAGCGCGGTAGAAGCGCTCGAAGATGTGGGGCAGATCCTCGGCGGCGATTCCCATGCCGGTATCGGCGACTTCAAGCCGGATCAAGCCGGTTGGGGTGGCTGGGGGCGGGTCGTAACTAGCGCGCAAAGTAATCGTGCCACCGGGCGGGGTGTGGCGCAACGCATTGCTGACCAGGTTACGGATGATCTGGGCTAGCCGCTCTGGGTCGCCTTGCAACGCTGGCATTGCCGCCGGCGTGTCAAGCGTAAGCTGGATTTGATGGGCCTGGGCCTGTTCCGCAAAGAGGCTGGCCTCGCGTGCGAGCAAGGGGATCACCGCCACGGGCTGCATATGCAGTTCGATCTGGCCAGCCTCGGCTAACGAGAGTTCACGCAGATCCTCGACGAGCCGCCGTAACCCCAGACTCGCGTCGTAGATCGTGGCAACTTCGGCCTTGGTTAAGGGATAGACTCCATCAAGCAAGGCGCGCAGATTACCCTGAATGACCGTCAGTGGGGTGCGCAGTTCGTGTGCAATATCGGCCACCATATGCCGACGCTGAGCCTCGCCCGTCGCCAGGGCGTCCACCATCTCATTAAAGGCCGTTGCGACCGTTTCGATCTCGCGGGGGCCACGCACCTGAACCGGTTGGGCCCGCTGACCCTGAGCGATCTGGCGGGCCCCATCGGCGAGCCGGTCGAGCGGCGCGGCCAGGCTGCGGGCGATTACCAGGCCCAAAACCAGCCCAAGGCTGCTCGCTAACAGGCCCGCCGTCCAGAGCGCAAGATTCAAGCTGTCCAGAAATTCGCGCGCTGCGGCCGAAAGGGCTGCTCCCTGGGGGGTATAGACCAACAAATAACCAACTACCTGCCCCTCGACCACCAGGGGAATGGCACTGACCCGTTCACGGAATCCCAGACGAAAGCCAACCCGCTGCGTGACCGCATCAGCAAGAATCTGCCCCTCGGCATCGGCCAGGATCAGACCGCCGCCCATCATCGTGCCCTGCCCTCGCCCCATCATGCCCCGGCCTGAAGTCAGCAACCCATCAGCCCCCGCCCAACTGCCCGTCGCCGCATAGAAGGCTGTTAGCCGCTCGGCAACGCCACTCTCGGCGGCCAGGCTGCGGGCCAGGTAGCCCCGAAAGCTGGCTTCGGCGGCAATGTTGGCCAGCACGGCCACACTCAGGGTCGAGACCAGGCTCACCAGGGCAAAGCCCAGGGCCAGGCGTAACCAGAGGCGGTTCATAGTTGACGTAGGCGGTAACCCACCCCATAGACTGTTTCGATCAAGGGAGGGGCGGCGGGGTCACGTTCGATCTTCTTGCGCAGATTCTTGATATGGCTGTCTACAGTGCGTTCCATGCCCGCATAGGCATAGCCCAAGCCCTGTTCGATCAACTCGCTGCGGGTAAAGGCGTGGCCGGGGTTGCGCAAAAAGAGGGCCAATAATTCGAACTCGGTGCGGGTAAGATCAAGCAACTCGTTGGCAAGCCAGGCCTGGTGCGCATCAAGATCCAGTCGCAACTCCCCGTGACTCAGGCGTTGCGGGGGCGTCGTAGCGCTGCCCGTCGTGCGCCGTAAGACGGCCCGTACCCGGGCCACCAATTCGCGGGGATTAAAGGGCTTGCTGACATAATCATCGGCCCCTAGTTCTAGGCCCACAATCCGGTCGGCATCTTCGATCCGGGCCGTCAGCATAATGATCGGGAGGGCCGCTGTGGTCGGGTCGGCCCGCAACTGGCGGGCCAGATCCATGCCATCGCCATCGGGCAACATCAGATCGAGGATCAGCAGATCGGGGCGTTCGGCTCGCACAATCCGTAGCGCCCCGGCACGGTCGCCTGCACTCCGCACCTGAAAGCCCGCCTGCTCCAGATAAGCCTGAACCAGGCGGGCAATGTCACGATCATCATCTACTACCAGAATGGTCTGGCTCATCGGGTCACCTGTCGCTCGCGTAGGGATGGTGTCTACATCGTGAATTGTAGCCGATACGTAGCCTACCGATTTACGGTTGGCAGTTGTGCCCACCCATACCACCCTGGCCCATCCCTTCGGGGCGCTCGAAGGGGCTCTGGCCACCAGGCCCAAGTTGGGTAAAGGGCTGATAAAGCCGAGCGGTTGCCATCGAACGGGCCGTAGCTAAACGGGCCTCAACGTCGGTCTGGGTTAGGGTGCCTGCCGTCAGGGCTGCCGCAAGCCGTTCGTTCCGCGAGGCGACAAACCGCTCGACAAAAGTAGCAGGATCAATGCCACCAGCGGTTAGGGCGGCAGCCATGGTGCCATCATCGCCCAATTGGGTAATCAGATCGGCCTGGGTCAGCCCCAGTTCGGCCGCAACCATACCCACCAGCGATTGGGCACTCCCACCCATTTGGCCCTGACCGCCCATTTGACCCTGACCGCCCATTTGACCCTGACCGCCCATTTGACCCTGACCGCCCATTTGACCCTGACCGCCCATTTGGCCCCGGCCCAGCATCTGCCCGCGTCCGTTGACGCCATTGGCAGGCGTTCCCGTCGTTGGGGCTGTCCCGCCCTGAGCAAAGCTACTGGTCGCAAAGTTTAAGGCAAACAGCATGGCGAGTGCGCCAAGTGCAGCAGCGGCGATAAGAGCAAGAATGCGTTTCATCATGGTTCTCCTGAAAGGATTGCCCCGGTCGTTCCGGGTTGTTATTCCATGCGTAGTCTACGCTGCAACTAGGGAGAACCGATGGAGGCTTGCGCCAAAGCTTGTGGAAGGGCGTGGGCTGTTGCAATGTCCGCCTCCGGCGGTGGGGGTGTTGTGCGGCTACGCCGCACCACACCAAAACCCGGGACTTGCCCAATGACGTTGCATCCGCCCTAGTGGAAGGGCGTGGTATGATACTCCGGCCATGATCTTCGATCTTTTGACTCTCTTTCCGGCCATGTTTCAGGGGCCGTTGACCGAAAGTATTCTGAAGCGGGCCCAACAGGCCGGCCAGATCAGGGTGCGCCTGCACGACATTCGGGATTGGGCTACCGACAAGCATCGCACCGCCGATGATGCGCCGTATGGCGGCGGGGCCGGCATGGTGATGAAAGCTGTGCCACTGGCGGCCGCGATTCGGGCCGTGCAGGCCCTAACTGATGAAGCCAGCCCGCCGCCGCCGGTCATCCTGCTCGCCCCTGATGGCGAACGGTTTAGCCAGGCCCTGGCCCACGAACTGGCGCTCCAGCCCCGGATCATGCTGGTCTGCGGCCACTACGAAGGGCTCGACGAACGGGTTCGCGAACGTTTGATCACCCGTGAGATTAGCCTGGGTGATTATGTGTTGACCGGAGGCGAGCTGGCTGCGATGGTGGTGGTTGATGCTGTGGCCCGTTTAGTGCCAGGGGTGATTGATGCCGCTTCGATTAGCGAAGAGAGCCACAGCGATGGGTTGCTCGAATATCCGCACTATACCCGTCCTGCGGTCTGGGAAGATCAAGCCGTGCCGCCGGTTCTGCTTTCGGGGCACCACGGCGAAGTGGCCCGCTGGCGCCGCCGCGAACGCTTGCGCCGCACGCTGGCCCGCCGCCCCGATATGCTCCAGCAGGCGTATGTCCGTGGCAGTCTGGATCGCCACGACCTGGCCTTTTTGGCTGAACTAGGCTGGAAGCCGCCACTGCCTTAGCTGCGGGCCGGTCGTACGAGGCGCCCACCGCCCTTGCCAACCAGTTGCCCGTCACGGTAGATCGTCGTGCCACGCCTGATGGTCTGGACAACTCGCCCGCGCAGCTTGCGCCCAACATACGGGCTGAGCCGATGACGGTCGTGCAAGTCGTCGCGGCGTAATGTCCAGGGCGGATCAAGCGCAACCAGCGCCAGGTCGGCATCGTAGCCCACCGCCAGGCAGCCTTTGTGCTGATCGAGGCGGAAGCGAGCCGCAACCGTGCCTGCGGTCAAGGCCACAATCCGGGTCAGGCTCAGGCCACGGGCATGATAGCCTTCGCTGAGTAAGAGTTCGAGGGTGGCCTGGATCCCGGCGATCCCGCCCCACAGCCCAAAGAAGCCCCGACCATCAGCGCTGGCCGTCTTCAGTTCGGGTGGTGCCGGCGAATGATCGGAGGCCACCAGATCAACTGTCCCACGTTCCAGATGGGCCCACAGCGCCTCGCGCTCGGCATAATCACGGATGGGAGGCGCACATTTGGCGGCCGCGCCGATCCGCTCGACATCGGCTTCGGTCAAGACCAGATAGTGCGGGCAGGTCTCGCAACTCACATCTACCCCACGGGCACGCGCTTCGGCAACCAACGCCACCCCGCGCCCACTGCTGACATGGACGATATGCAGGCGGCAGCTCGTTTCGGCAGCAAACAGGATCGCCCGCTGGATCGCCTCGAGTTCGGCCATGATCGGACGGGTATGCAGATAATCCCGTATCGTGATCTGCCCCCGGGCTAACGCTCGCGCCGTCAACTGGGCTGTCAGACTGTCACTTTCGGCATGCACCGCCACCGGCAGACCAAGGCGGGCGGCCTGGGCCATGCCTTCATACAGAGTCAGATCGTCGGCGGCGGCAAAATCAGCAATGCCCGAGTTGGACATAAAGGCCTTGAAGCCGATCACCCCACGTTCGGCCAGGCTGGCGAGTTGATCGAGGTTGCCAGGAACGAGGCCACCCCAGAGCGCAAAATCGGTGCGCGCATGGGCCTGGGCCGCCGCCAACTTCAGATCAAAACTCGGCCCGTCACAGGTCGGGGGGCTGGCATTCAGAGGCATGTCGAAGCAGAGCGTTCCGCCACCAGCGGCCAGCGCCGCCGTCCCAGTTTCCCAGCCCTCCCAATGGCTCCGGCCCGGTTCATTCACATGCACATGGGCATCAATCAGACCGGGCAAGACATGCAGGCCACTGGCATCAAGGGTGGTCGTTGCGTGGCCGGCCAACGCGGGGCCAAGGGCTACGATCTGCCCATCGGCCACGGCCAGGTCGGCGGCAACCGGCCCAGTGGGTGTTACCAGCGTGGCATGGCGAATCAGCAGATCATAGCTCATAGGGCGAGTTCATCAAGCAAGGCCCGGGTCGCACCAATGGCAGCGGCGACATCATCAAGCGTCACGGCCTCGGCGGGGTTATGGCTAATGCCATCCTTGCAGCGCACAAACAGCATCGCAGCAGGCGTGATCGTCGCCAGCAACGCGGCATCATGCCCTGCGCCACTCGGCAGTTCCAGCGGCGTGATCCCCAGCGCCGTCACCGCCCGCGCCAGGCGTTCACGCATGGGTTCCGCCATCGGCACCGCATCGGCCTGATGGATCAGATCCCAGACCAGGCTCACACCTCGCTCGGCCGCAAGGGCATGGGCGCGTTCGTGCAGCGTGACGAGCGCAGCCTGGCACGTAGCATCATCCTGATGACGCAGATCGAGGCTCAGGTTGACCAGACCGGGAATAACATTGCTCGCCCCAGGCGCCACGGTCAACTGGCCCACTGTCGCAACCAAGCCTGGGATGGTGCGGGCCAGATCTTCGGCGGCAAGCGTAAATGCGGCTGCGGCACAGAGCGCATCGTGACGCAGGTTCATCGGGACGGTACCCGCGTGACCGGCCATCCCGGTGAAGGTCAGGGCAACCCGACACATGCCAGTGATCGCACTGACAATCCCGAGGGCAAGGTTGTGGGCTTCGAGTTGCGGCCCTTGCTCGATATGCACTTCGAGGTAGCCCAGCAGATCGGAGGTGCGGCGGGCGTCCTGGGTGATCAGGTCGGGATCGCCGCCAAAGGCACTGATCGCCTCGGCCAGCGTGATCCCGCTCGCATCACGCCGGGCAAGCACTGCCGGATCAAAGCGCCCACTGAAGGCATGACTGCCCAGACAGGCGGCCCCAAAGCGCAAACCCTCTTCGTCGGCAAACGCGACTACTTCGAGTGCAAAGGGTAGGCGACGGCCCTGGCGCTGCAACGCTTCGACGGCAGCCACGCCGATCAGCACCCCAAGTGGCCCATCATACCGACCAGCGTCACGCACACTATCAAGGTGCGAGCCAATCACCAGACTGCAGGCAGCGGAGCGATCAGCCGGATAGCTACCAATCAGATTGCCGACTGCATCCTCGTAAACCGTCATGCCAGCAGCACGCATCCAGGTGCTCATCAACGCATGGGCCTGACGAAGCGCACTGCTATACGACGGGCGGGTGATGCGGTCTGCTTCGGCGCTACAGGTTGCCAATTGATCACAGCGTTCCAGCACGAGGGCAGCAAGATCGCGATTCATAGTATGTGCTTAGACCCCTTGACCATAGACCCGGTTGATCACCATGCGTACACTGGCGCGGGGCGCATCAGGGCGGCGGGCCAACCAGGCTTCGACCTGATCAGTGCCGAGATAGCGTTCCGCCAGCCGCCGCCGCAACATCGGATCGGTCGGCTCAATCGTGGCGATGCCACTCAGGGTAAGATAGCGTGGCCCATCTTCGATCGTCAGACTGATGGTTGGATTGTGACGCAAATTACGGGCCTTAACACTGTTTGCGCCCATCCCAAAGCGGATCTGCTCAGCTTCAAGCAGATACCAGACCACGGTTTGTTGAATACTGCCATCCGGGCGCAGCGTTGCGATAACCGCATAATGGCGACCCATCAGAAAACTGCGTTGGGCTGGATTGAGGATAGTTGCTTGATCCATAACGCCTATTGTACTGCGAATTAAGCACTTATGCAGGAGCTAAATACAGAACATTTGATCTATTTTTCCTGATGTGATAATTGCCACAAAAGGGGTTGACTTTAACCATTGCATAATGCTATAGTGACTATCGGCAAGTGAATGGGGTGCCATGTCCGCGTCCCTGCATTGTGTACAGCTAGTAGGGTTTGAGTGTTGTCGCTCGACCCTATCTTTGTGCCACAACGGCCACACGCGCCGGCACGAGGGGCCAGAGTGGGACGCTTTTCTCACTCCGGCCCTCTTACTTCTCTATGATTACTACGAGCCAGGCTCGTAAGCAACCATCCAGAGTAAGACCCTCATTCGCCGTAAGGCAATTGAACAATCGCAGTAATGATGACAGGGAAGGCTTGACAGCCCGCGTATGCTGAAGGTATGCATAGCAAACCAGACGAGCACACGGCTCTGTGAAGCGTTTCCTGGGGACGAGGATGGTCACGCATAACGAGCTGTCCACACCGGAGTCGGGAACGATGAGTGAGCGGTTACTTGAACAGGCCCGGCAGCGCGGCTATCTCACCTATGGGGATTTGTTAGCCGTGTACCCCCAACCCGAGTTGCATGTCGCCGAGGTTGATCAGATCTACGCAACCCTCCAGGCTGAGGGGATCAAGGTCGTCGAGTCGAGTGCTGAGCTTGATCAGCACGCTGGCCATGCCGATGATGAACCCCTGGGTGAGTTGACTGATCTGAATGATATCGCCTTTGACGACCCGGTACGCATGTACCTGCAGGAGATCGGCCAGGTGCCGTTGCTCACCGCCGAGCAAGAGGTTGAATTGGCGAAGGCGATGGAGTCCGGCGATGAGGCGCGGGCACGTCTGGAACGTGAAGAGTATGACAATGGCCGTGAGCGCCTGATCCTGGAACGGGCTTTTGCCAAAGGTCAGGATGCACGCCAACATTTGATCCAGGCCAATCTGCGCCTGGTGGTTTCGATTGCGAAAAAATATACCTCCTATGGCCTCACCATGATGGATCTGGTTCAGGAGGGCAATATTGGCCTGATGCGGGCGGTCGAGAAGTTTGATTATACTAAGGGGCATAAGTTTAGTACCTATGCAACCTGGTGGATTCGACAGGCGATCACGCGGGCGATTGCTGATCAGAGCCGTACGATTCGGCTGCCTGTGCATATGGGCGAGGCGATTAGCCAGGTGAAGCGGACCAGCCATAAGCTGCAACAGTCGATGCAGCGTGAACCCACCCCCGAAGAGATCGCCGAGGCGATGGGGATTGGGGCCGCGAAGGTGCGGCGTACCCTCGAAGCCAGTATGCATCCGCTTTCGCTCGAGATGCCGGTGGGCCAGGAGGGCGAGGGGCGGATGGGCGACTTCATTGAAGATGATCGCATTTCGACCCCTGCCGAAGCGGCGACCGCTTCGATGCTGCGTGAACAGCTCGAAGAGGTGTTGCAGAAGCTGCCCGAACGCGAACGCAAGATCATCCAGCTGCGCTACGGCCTTAAAGATGGGCGCTATCGCACCCTCGAAGAGGTTGGCGTCGAGTTTGGGATTACCCGCGAGCGCATCCGCCAGATCGAGGCGGTAGCCCTGCGCAAGTTGCGCCACCCCCACCTTGGGAAGAAGCTGCGCGGCTATCTGGATTAGAACGGGTTAGCAAACCGGGCGGGAGGCCAAGGCCTCCCGCCCGGTTTGTGGTTTGTGGGGGAACATGGTTCCCCCACGCCCCTTCTTTTAGGTGCGACCGCGCGTGCGCTGGCGCAGGGCCTCGAAGACCATAATGCTGCCTGCGACGGCGGCATTGAGCGATTCGGCCCGCCCGAGCATGGGAATGCTGATGCGATGGGTCGCAAGCGCCAACCCATCTTCACTGACCCCGTGGGCCTCGCTGCCAATCAGGAGCGCCGCAGGCTGACGCCAATCAGCGGCATAGTAGGGCATGTGCGCTTCGGCATCGGCCGCATAGACCAGCGGGCTGGCACTCAATTCAAAGCGAATGCTATCCCAATCGGCCTCGGGGAGGACGGGCAGACTGAAGTGGGCACCCATGGCGGCCCGCAGCACTTTGGGGCTATACAGATCGGCGGTGCCGGGGGCGGCAATCACCAACCCGACGCCAGCGGCCTCAGCTGAGCGCAAGAGTGTGCCCACATTGCCGGGATCTTGCACCCCATCCAGCACGAGGCGCATGCCGGGGCGAGGTTCGAGTTCGGGCCATGCCACGGTAGCAACCACACCCTGCGAACGCTTGGTATCAGTGGCGGCGGCGATCACATGGGGTTGAGCCGGGTAACAATGTGGTTGCCCCTCAAGCATGGTAAGCAGGGTGGCCCCTTCGGGGGTGGTAGCCAGTTGGCTGGGCGCATACAGCACCAGGCCGAGGCTGGCACCGCAGGCCAGGGCATGGCTAATCAGGCGCACCCCTTCGAGCAGACACAAACGCTCGTTACGGCGATCCTTGGCAGAATCGCGTAACGAGCGTAGGTATTTAACGTGGGGATTAGCCGTGCTTGTAATCACAGCCAGCCACTCGCCAATTAGGCCTCGTCCTCGGTGGTCTCGACCGCATCAGCCGGGGTGGGTTCGGCAGCAACGGCAACCGGAGCCGCAGCAGCGGGAGCTGGCCCCAGAATAACAGGACGGGCGGGCTTGCCACCATTGGTCTTACGCGGCCCGTTCTGGGCTTCGAGCGCCACATTCACAATCTGACCAAAGCCCTCGAGATCGCGCACGGCCAGATCGGCCAGCATCTTGCGATCAAGATCGATCTCGGCCCGCTTAAGGCCCGCGATCAAACGGCTATAGGTCGTCCCGTGAATACGGGCGGCCGCATTGATGCGCATAATCCAGAGCCGTCGGAAATCACGCTTGCGATGGCGGCGATCCCGGTAGGCATAGGCCAGCGCGTGCATCACCGCCTCGTGGGCGACTTTGTAGTGGCGACTGCGTGCGCCACGAAACCCCTTGGCCTGATCGAGCAACTTGCTATGACGCTTGCGCGTCATCACGCCACGCTTCACACGAGCCATCTTGACACCTCCAGACGGGCCGGCCAGGGGGTGGCTAACAACCCTGGGCTACGCCCGCTACGTAGGCAACTAGGTGGCAGGAACACCCTGCACTTCGTCAACCCGTCACCTCGAAAACCACGGTTTGTTTGTCCGACGATCGCAGCCCTAGTGCAGCAGCAGCGCCCGATCCGAGCTACTTGAGGCCGTAGGGCAGGGCAACCTTCAGGTGTTCGCGGTTCGCGCGCGACGTGGGCTGATCCTTGCCCCATTCACGCTGCGAGCGCCCGGGGCGGTTGTACTTGTTGCCCCGCACACCCTTTTGCTGCAACACCTTGCCGCTCCCGGTGATTTTGAAGCGGCGCTTGGCCCCTTTGTGGGTCTTCATCTTTGGCATAATAACACAACCTACTTCGTAGGGCGCGCAATCACGCGCCTAAGCCTTATCCTCGTCTTCCTCGCCCTCATCGTCCTCATCGTCAAGGTCGTCGTCCTCATCGTCGAAGTCGTCGTCTTCATCGTCGAAGTCGTCGTCCTCGTCGTCAAGGTCATCATCCTCGTCGTCGAGTTCCTCATCGAGATCCGCCTGAGCCGCTGCTGCATTCGCTGCTGCCATTGGCTTTTGCTGGGCCAACTTGGCCTTCTGGGCCTGTTGGGCAGCCTTGAGCACCTTGGCATTAGGAGCCAGCAAGAGCGAGAGCACCCGCCCTTCCATTAGGGGCTTCTGCTCAACTACCGCAATCTCACGCAACTGCTCAGCGATCTCTTCGAGCATTTTGCGTCCAATATCCGGGTGCGCCATTTCGCGCCCACGGAAACGCACGTTGAACTTGACCTTATCGCCCTGGAGCAAAAACTTTTTGGCCTGATTTGCCTTGGTCGTGATATCGTGATCAGCGGTTTTGGGCATCAGGCGGATCTGCTTCAGGTCGGCCTGCTTCTGGTTCTTGCGCGCCTCGCGCTCCTTCTGGCTCTGCTCGTAACGGAACTTGCCGTAATCAAGCAGACGACAGACCGGCGGCACGGCATTGGGCGCAACTTCGACCAAGTCAAAGCCACGCTCTTCGGCCAGGGCCATTGCCTCACGGACACTGACAATCCCGACCTGGGTGCCCTGCTCATCAATCAGGCGCACTTCGCGCGCACGAATGCGGTTGTTAATGCGAAACCGATCCCTAATGGCGTGACTCCTTCGTCATACAAAGCTCTCTCGTAACACCGAGGCCCCGCACGCATGGCATGCATGACGAAGACTGCGGGAGTGTGGGCTACGAGCGCACAAACCATGGTCGGCCACAGTGACCGCCCCATATCGAAGGTGCATTATAACAGCGGGGTTTAGTGGCGTCAAACGGCTTAGAGCGCGTGGTGCGTAACTATTCACACTTGCACTACGGTTATTCCGAACTGCGTAGATGCGCCGCTCCAGGCGTCGGCGGGGATCGCCTACCACAGGGAGCGGCACAGATCGTATTTGGCTCGCGCAGGGCGAACCCGGAACCAGCCTGTTGTTCTCCTTGAACAACCTCGGCACCGAACCCCTTTGTTTGGCTCAGGGTATCGCGGTGCATTTCTGGCGGGCGAGGAGCGCAAGTGGCGAGACGAAACCCGTTGTTGTCGTTGTCGTTAGCAGGGTTGTTGTCGTTGCGGTAGGCGCAACGGGCATTGGCGCGCTTGTTGTTCCACGCGCCGCCACGCAGCACGTTGTCGGCTCGTTCCAACCCTCATTATACCAATTATGCTTGAGGATACCGCATTATGGTCATTCCGAGTATGCTATGGCCCGCAGACCAGTGGTGGGGAAAGAAACAAGAGTTCTGTCACATTCAGCGCACACATCGTCACCCCGAACGACGTGAGGGGTCTTCGCTGCGGATCAGTGCAGATTCCTCACTGCGCTGCGCTCCGTTCGGAATGACATGGAGGGGTGTTCGGTATGACCACGGGGTGTTCGGCATGACTACGGGGCGTTCGGCATGACTACAGGGCGTTCGGCATGACCACGGCATGACCACGGGGCGTTCGGCATGACCGTGGGCGGCTCAGGATGGCAAGGCAGAGGACTGTGCGCCCACGCGTTTCATCCAATCGCCGAGCAGCGCACCAATTGAACTGACTTCGCGACTGGCATGCTCGTATTGGCGTAGGCTCAGGAGCTTCAGATCGTGGGCAAGACGCAGATAGAGTCGCACTTGCTCAAGGTGGGCATCGGCACGGATCAGCAGATCACGTTTATCGCGGGTTTTGCGGGCCAGCACGATCAACTCGTTAAACTCGAAGGCCGCCTGTTGGGTACGCAGGGCCAGCGCAAAGCGATGCTCGCGGGGGTATTTCAGGGTTGCTGGTACCAACCAGAGCAACAGGTCGTAGGTTTTGGCGAAGATCGGGATTTCGTTCATCAGTGTATCCGGCGAAAGAGTGTCTGGCGTAACATCTGGTTGCGTAAACGATACGTATTGCCGTGGGCGGCGTGGGCGCACCAACTCTGGATCGACTCGCCGACCTTATCCATACTGATGCTGCCATTGGCATAGGCTTGTTGCAACCCGCGCAGACGGCGACGAAAACGTACCACCGCTGGTCGTTTCAGGCGGCGATGGGTGGCGAAATGACGAAAGCCCAGGAACGGCACGCCGCTCTTAGTGGGAAAGACCTGGCACTTCGCAGGATGCAGCACCAGCCGGAGCCGGGTCGCGGCGAAATCGCGTAGCTCGGACATCCAGGTGTGCAGTGTCGCCTTATCGTCATGGAAGAGCAGAAAATCATCGGCATAACGCAGATACGCCCGGCACTTCAGCTCGCGTTTGACGAACTGGTCGAGTTCGTTCAAATACACGTTGGCCCAGAACTGCGAGGTCAGGTTGCCGATTGGCAAACCCTGCGGGCGCAGCGGCGCAAACAGATCATCACCAGGGAACCAATGCAACGCTCGTTCACTGTCAAGCACACCTGCGCCGCTGCCCACAATGCGCTCGCAGAGCCGCAGCACCTGCGGATCGGCGATGGTGCGTCCAAGGATGGCAAGCTGAATGGCATGATCAATGGTTGGAAAGAATTTCGCTACGTCACATTGCAGCACAAAGCGGTGCTGCCGTACAAAATGCGTACAACGATCCAGGGCACGATGCGTACCTTTGCCAACCCGGCAGGCGTAGCTGTCGTGGATGAACTTGCGTTCAAAGATCGGTTCGATCACATTAACCAGGGCATGGTGTACCACCCGGTCACGAAATGGTGCGGCGCTGATTTTGCGCTTTTTAGGTTCGTAGATATAAAAATGGCGATAGGCCCCAGGTTGATAGTGTTCGGTGCGCAACTCCTCCTGCAGACGGAAGAGCTGATCCTCGACCCGCGCTTCGAAGCGCGCCACTTCCGCCCGGTTGCGCTTGGCCCGCCGCGCCGCCCGGTAGGCGTGATAGAGGTTCGCGAAGTCGTAAACCTGTGGATAGAGGTTGCGGTAGGTCTTCATAAAAAAATTGCGCTTTGCGCCGAAGCATGCCCTGAGCCTGTTGAAGGGGCGCATGCAGGGGGATGCTGCGCCCCCCTGCACCCCCAGCATCAGCGTCTCAGCCCGCAGGCCACGCCAAAACTATTTACAATGTCAAAAAGACAAAAAGTCAAAAAGACATTAAGACAATCCCAAGGAGAACAAACGGGCGAGACGAAACCCGTTGCAGTCGCTGCCGTAAGCAGGGTAGTCGCCGTAGCGGTAGGCGCAACGGGCATCGGCGCGCTTGCTGTCCCACGCGCCGCCACGCAGCACGTATGTACTATTAGAACGTTTGTTCCCGGTGTAAAGACTTTCTGCGCTCACTTCGCCCTTGAACCGATAGTTCAGCATCGGCGTGCTGCACCACTCCCAGACATTGCCAGCTAATTCTTCGGCACCACAGGCCGCCCTACCATGGGGGAAAATGCCCACCACCGAGGTTCCGCCGATCTGGCTTGCGTCAATGTTGGCTTGAATGCTGGTGGTTATACTACCACTGGTTGCGGCTGTCAAATCTGCACCCCAGGGGTATTCACGCCGTCCCTCCCTGCTCCCAGGTTCCACTGCGCTAGGCTGGAAGCGTTGGCGCAACTTGTTCAGCGCCCCACCTGAGCTTGCGGCAGTCGTTGCAAGCTCCACCGGATAGGCCGCCGCCCGTTCCCATTCAGCCTCGGTCGGCAGGCGTAGCTGCTCATCCGCTGCCAGTACCCCCAGCGCCCGCAACCAGGCCTCGGCCCACCAGGCAAAGGCGCTGGCGGCGTACCAGGTCACGCCAACCACGGGATGGTTGCCCTCGCCTGCCCGGTAACGCGCACCGGGCCAGTAACGCAGGCGAAAGCCTTGGTACGTTGCAAGGGATTCGCCGTGCTGCTGCATCAGATCCATTAGTTGCTGCGCCGCCGCGACGGCCTCGGGCGTGCCGCGCCCGGCCAGGGCTTCAACAAAGAGCAGGTACTGGCGATTGGTGACCGGAAAGCGCGCCAGGGCATACGGCCGCGTGATCGTGTAATCAAACTGGGGCTTTTCGTCGTTATACGCACCCTTGTTATCACCCATACTAAAACTTCCTGGTGCGATCTGACTGGCCCAGTAGTCAGCCTGGGTCAGATCAAGCCCGGGACGCTCGTGATCGGCGTCGAGGCGGTCGAGCATGGTTGCGGCACGGTTGCGCACCACCGGGTCGGGATGTCCCGCCGTGGACCATGCCTCGGTGAGCGCAGCGAGGGCGCTAAGGCGGGCGGTGGCGGCGCGGCGCACGGGGGCCAGTTCGGGCACGCGTCCGGCGTCAGCGTCATCAAGGGCATCACCGGCTAACAGCAGGGCCTCGGGTTCGTGCGTTTCAAGCAAGCCACGCAGCAGCGTCCGCGCCTTGCTAGTGACTCCGCTGGTCGCCCAGTGCCCCACCGCCAGCAGGATGGTCTCCTTCCAGCGCGCCTCGTTACGCAACGCCAATAATTGGCTCATCCCGTCAGGGCGCTGATCATAGTCGCGGGCGGTCAGGTATTCCTGGAGCGTATAGTGGGCAAAGCTGTAGCCTACGTCGCGCCGTTGCAGGATGCCACTATTGAGGGCCAGTGATTCGAGCAGATCGGTGACGTAAGTATGGGCCTGCGCCATGCTCCACTCCAGATCCTCGGCATATTGCGGCGCAAGCAGATCAAGCACCTCCGCCAGGGTTACCTCACGGCGCTGGTGTTCCTGCATCCAGGCCGCGAGTTGTTGGAGGCGACGCTGCACGCTGCCCACGCTCTCGCCAAAAAGCACCGGTTTGCTGGCCTGGTTTTCGGGCAGTTTGCCGCCAGCGAGTTGCAGCACCCGCCAGGTTTCAAGCAACAGATAGACCAGGCGATGGTAGAGTTCGGCCCGTTCGCGGGGCAAACCAACGCCGGTATAGACCAGCAGGGCCACGCTGGTGAGCAACAGCGGGTTGCTACACATATCAAAGAGGCGCGGATTGCGCTCCAGGATGCCCCAGAGGTAGCCGACCTCATCGCGCACACTGCGCTGCTGCGGGCGTCCCGGGTCGTTTGCGTAGGCCGCACCGAACCACTTGCCAAGGAGATCCTGCATTTCGTCGCTATTGAGCGGGCTAAGGTGGCGCTCGACGAAGCCAGGGATAGCACTGTTATTGAAGGGACGACTAGCAACCAGATAGCGGTTCTGCGGGCAGGCCTGGGCCAGATCGGCAATCCACGCTTGCATCTCGCTCCGGCGCTGATGATCACCAGTTTCATCAAGACCATCGAGCAGCAACAGGCAGCCGCCGCCGCGCACCAGCGCCGAGAGCGGCGTCGTATCCAGGGCTGCCTGCCAGGCGGCGGGTGACGGCAGCACTGGTTCACCCGACAGGGTAGCGCTAGGTTCGGCGGCGCGCAAGGCAAGAAATGCGCTGACCTGGGGGGCGACCTGGTGATCGAGCCAGGCCAGGAGCGGCGCGCTCGTTGTGGTGTGCAACTGGCCTTCAGCGGTCTCGCGCAGCCACTTGATCGCCAAGGTCAGGCGCAGATAGATCGGCAGAGGCAGCGGATCGGCATACAGGCTGAGCGGCTTGGTCGCCCGGGCGGGATCAGTGTGCAGCAGCGCATCAGCCAAGGCCAGGGCACCGAAGTGCAGCGTCGTGGTCTTGCCACTGCCGGCATCACCGATCAGCAGCATGCGCTCGACTGGTTGGGCTTGCCTGGCCTGACCCTTGCGCGGCTTGGCATCAGGTGCAGGAGCGCCAAATAGTGCAAAGACACCCTCGCTTTGTTTCAACTGCTCAAAGGCTTCAGCCCGACGGCGGTACTCCTGTTCTGGCGCAAACTCGCCCCTGGTCAGGCGTTGAAACTCCTCGATCTGGGCGCGCTCAATCACGCGCAGTTGCACATACACGTCAGCGAGGGGCAGACGGGCGGCCCGATCCGCCGCCTTGATTGGGATTGCAGGCAGCAGGCGCAACTCACTCTGCAACCAGGCCAGGTAAGCGGTACGAACAATCTGTACAGCAGCATCCATAGGTATCACCAGAATCGGCTATCAGCACTATCCAGCAGTTCCAAGCGGCGGATTAGTTCCGGGTCGGCATGCAACTCGTGCAGCCGGGCCAGCACCTGGCGACGTTCTGGATCCAATTCGGGAACAAACCCATCGAGGGCTTCGATCAGGGCTTCGGCGGCCAGCAGAATACTCGCCGGGCCATCGGCGAGCAAACGGACAAACAACGGTTTCAGCGGACGTGGATCACGCATCGCCTGGCGACCAACTGCGAGCAAAAGCGGCGTGCGCCAGATCGGCTCGGTGCGCCGATCAAAAAGGCGCTCAACCAGATTTTGATCGGCACCACTGGTCAATGCACAGGCGGCAAAATAGTCACGGAAGCCAAAGGTAAACCGATAGCGCCCCTGCCGCTCGCTCAGCAAGCCGGTATGGCGCACCACCGAGCGCACGAGTTGCTCACAGGTCGCGACGTCCAGCACGTCAGCGTCTTCTTCCGGCAGTAACTCACGGCAGGCCCCCTGGAGGAACGCCTCAAGCGTCAGATCAGTGCGCCCAAGGTGTAGCATACAAAGGGCTAGGCTGGCTAACTGTCCAAGCGCAGCCCGGTGCGACACTGCCGCAAACAGACTGGCGTGATCTTCTATATGAAGGCGATTGCGCCGCCACTCGATCAGCAGGTCAATGATCGTCGCATACTTCTGCACACGCAGACGGGGCAGACCAAGATCCGAGGTCGCCATACGCGCCATAGCAGTCAAAAAGAGCGGATTGGGGGCCAGCGGAGCCAGATCGGGATCGTGCTGGATTGTTATCAGCAAATCAGCGGCCTGTTGCGCAAGCTGTTGCGCATGTTCAGGGGGCAATGGTGCAAAACCATACGCGGCGTGGCACCAGTTGTACAAGATAGCCTGGATCTGGTCGGATTGGAGGGGGAGGAGGTCGCGCACGATCAGATTTGGGGCAAACAGGTTCAAATCGGACTGCGGGCGACTGGTTATCACATAACGGTGCTGCGGCTGCTCGTGCAGCAAACGTCGCAGATCGGCTTGGAGTTGCTGGCGCAGCACGCGATCATCAAGCTCATCGAGACCATCAAGCAGGAAGAGGCAACGAGACTGTATGCTCAACTCGCGGAGCAGCGTAGGCGGCAGGGAGCGGCTAGCCCGCGCCATGCGACGAACGAGGTGACGCTCGATCAACCGCAGCAACCCAGGCTCGCGATCCGGCTCGCTCCGCCGCAGATCAGCCAGGCAGAAGGGCAGATCCTGGAGTTGGACATAGATCGGCACGAGCGGTTGGTCAAGCGCAAGTCCGAATTCGGCCTGCAGCTCTGGCGCGACACCAGGCCACGCCTGGGCCAGGGCCAGGGCCAGATAGCGCAGAGTATGTGACTTGCCGCTGCCCGCCGCGCCGCGTAGGAGAAGGCACGTGGCATGGGTTTCAGCATGCAGATCGTTCAAGGCAGCGAAGATTGGTTCGGGCGTAGGATTGTGGGGCGAATGCACCTGCAACGGCACATAAGCGCGGGTAGCGGTTGTAGCGTAGGCATTGGCAAGCGGTACCACCGCTGTTTCAGCAAGTTCATGCTGTAATGATTGAAGATACGCCGGTAGTACCTGCGTCGCGTCTGGCCCTGGCGGCGCTGGAGTGGGCAACATAGGTCCTTCACGCCAGAGCCAACCATCACGCAAACGTGAAAACAAGACCGGCATCCACCAACTCGGATCGTCGTGCAACGCACCACGCGCAACCGCCAGGGCGCGATCAACCTGCCCATGGGCTTGCAATTCACGGAAAAAGATCGGCATCAACTGTTCGACCGTTTGGATCGGCACATTGCCCTGCATCGCCAGTACCGCAGGAAGGCCCGCCTGAACCAGTTGGGGACCGAGGGCCGCCACCATATCAGCGTAGCCCTGACCAGCACTTTGGCAGGACGCAAGCACGACAAGCAGCGGGCGCTGGCTAAGATTGCGGACACGCCTCACCAGATCCTGAACAGGCGTTGGTGCGCTGCTGCCATCAGGGTGTTCCAACCACAGGTGCGGTTCGTCCTTGAAGATTCCACCATGGCAAACGAGATAAAGGATGTGTGGCCCTATGTGTGCCGGGTCAGGCGACGGTTGCCATTGCTCAAGCATTGCGGTAAGCGTAGCGCGGGGCTGGAGCGCGTGCGGGTCAGCGCCAATAATCGTTGCCGGGATTGGGTCCAGCGCACGCTTGATCCGTGCAATCTCCTCACGCACCGCAATCGGGGCCAGTTGATAATCAGCCAGATTAGTCGGATGCGCCACGACCAGCAGGGCTTGCACCTGTGGGCGCTGTGGGAGCGCAATTGGCGTCAGATCAGGACTAGCCAGAAAACGGGACAGAATGACCTGTTGGCTCAAGGCTACAGGATCATAATGCACCGGATCGCCCAAACGCTCCCAGCGCAAGGCATGCAGTTCGGCCGAAAGACCAAGGTTGAGCACCACCCGCAAGGGAACCGTTTTACCGTGCGCATAGGCCCGTGCCTGTGACCACGCCTGCCGGATGGCCTCCTCAGCAAAAACCATCTTGGTCAGCGCGTGGCGATAGGCAGCAGGATCGTGATCCAAAGCACGGAGGCGAACGAGATTAAGCGGCACCGCTTGCCGAGTTGCCAACTCGTTGACTACCGCGCTATCAGGCATCTGTAAGCGCAGATCAGCTGTGTAGCTGCCGTCCGCCTGGCAATGGATAAGCACTTCGAGGTTGACACAGATGTTGACCACAGTTTTAGCTCATCACAACAGCATGATCGATACTGCCTTGAAGCATACGCGATCCGCAGAGTGATCGCAAGGCATGGGCCAAGGGCGAGTAGGGCTGTTGCTACGTCAGCCTCCGGCGCTGTGGTCATGGGTGGCGAACCCAACCCACACCATTTTTGCGTGCGATTTGGCGGGAAAGCGGC
>JBLWKA010000076.1:0-27547 GCA_048381555.1 Oscillochloridaceae bacterium umkhey_bin13 | reverse complement strand
GGCGGCGCAAGCCGCCGTTCTGCCGCCCCGCCGCGATTCTAGATAAACGCACTCATACCGGTGATGGCCCGTCCCACAATCAGGGTATTCATCTCGTGGGTGCCTTCATACGAGTAGAGGGCTTCGGCATCGGCGAAGTAGCGGGCCACTTCATGTTCGAGCAGGATGCCATTGCCACCGAGCAGGCTGCGTCCAATTGCCACCGTTTCGCGCATGCGCTCACCGCAATAGACCTTGGCAAGCGAAGCGCGTTCCTGGCTCAGTTTGCCGTCGCGCTCATAGAGTTGGGCCATACGCATGCACATCGTCTGCATCGCAGTGACATTGCCCAACATCTGGACGAGGCCGTTTTGCACAAGTTGGAAACCGGTAATTGGGCGACCAAACTGGATGCGCTGGTTGGCGTATTCGAGCGTGCGCTCGTAGGCTCCCATGGCTGTTCCAGTCATCGCCCAGGCCACTGCGCCGCGGGCCATGCCGAGTTGCCGGGCCACATCGCGGAAGCCGGTCACACCGGGGAGGCGATTAGCTTCGGGCACGCGCACATTTTCGAGGGTAATATCGGCATTCTGCACCACCCGCAGCGCGACCTTGCCTTCGAGCTTTTCGACCTTGTAGCCCGGCGTACCGCGTTCGACAATGAAGCCCTTGACCTGATTATCGGCGAGATCGCGGGCAAAAACGATGTTCACATCGGCGAAGGGCGCGTTGCCACACCATTTCTTGGCCCCATTCAGGAGCCAGCCGTGCTCGTCGCGGCGGGCCGTGGTGGTCAACCCCGCCGCCGCCGCCGAGCCAACCTCGGGCTCGGTGAGCGACCAGGTGCCGATCTGCTCGAAGCGCTGCATAATCGGCAGCCAGCGCTGCTTTTGCGCTTCGGAGCCAAACATATCAATCGAACCCATCGCCAGGCCCCAGTGGACCCCGAAGAAGGTGTAGAACGACGCATCTACGCGGGCCAGTTCCAGGGCCGTAATCCCGGTATTGATCGCACCGAGCCGCCCCACGCCGTAGATTCGGTCGCCGAAGGTGTCTTTGGTCATCGCCGCAAACGAGGGCACCAGTTCGTGCGGGAATTCGCCGCGCTCCCAGAAGTTGCCGATAACCGGGCGCACCCGCTGCTCCATGTAGGCCCGCACTTTGCGTTGCATCGTGCGCTGCTCATCATCCAACAGATCGAGAATCTCGTAGAAGTCGCCATTGATCGGCGGTACCTTTTTGGGCCGCCGCTTACTCGTAATACTCTTGAGCAGCAAGCCTACCTCTTGGGGGCTGACCCCACCAAGGGAGCGAACCACCTCGGAGAGTTTGACCTGCTGAAAGAGGCGGGAGATGCCAAGCGGAAGGGTGACGGGAGCCATGATCTCCTCCATTGTGATGTGTTACCAACGACACCATTGTCGTTGCGTTAGGGATCAGTCGCTGGGCCAGTCAAAGTGGCATCGAACGTGGGAACGGGAACACAAAGCGGGCCACAGGGGCTGCGGCTTGGCAGGAATGCGCGAACCTGGGTAACAAAAACAGGGGGACTTATACTGAATAACGCGATGCGTTATATATGATATAGATGTTATAGCACATCGTTCTAAGTGCTGTCAATGGCAAGCTTTATTTTGCTTGACAAGTTCCTACGACGACGCATATAATTGCCAACGCAACTACTTTTAATTCCTCGCAATGGTGTTGTAGTTAGGTTCTTAATCCACGGTATCTCACCATACCCCAGAGTTGGGGGCGGGCCAAAGCCCGTACACTCTTCAGCCACGTTTTTCTGTCTCCGGGGCTGCGCTGTTGCGTCCCGGTTATGCTGAAGCCTTTATGCAAGGAGCGACCTATGCGACGTCGGACGCCGTGGCGGCCTGTACAGATGCTCTGTGCGCTTGCCATCGTGGTCGGCATGCTCGGGGTGCCCGGGGCAGCGACGCCCCTCACCCTGGCTGACCACACCTCCACCCCTACTCGTGTGACGGTGCCCGGGAGTCTTGGAAGTGAACTTGGTTGTACCGCCAATAGCAGCAATGCGGGTGGTGATTGGGAACCCGGATGCAATACCAATCCTGGGGTGACCCCGGTGACCCCTACTCCGCCCGATCCCAATGATCTGCTGCCCCAGGGCAACGAGGTCTGGGCCGCGACGCTCGGCCCCATCCCCGCCGGCAACTACGAGTTCAAGGTTGCGATCAATGGGGCCTGGGACGAGAGCTATGGCATCAATGGCAATAATATTGGCCTGACCCTGACAAACGAGCAGTCGGTCAGGTTTTTTTATGACCATAAGACCCACTATGTTGCCAATAGTGTAAATAATACGATTTACACGGTGCCGGGTAGTTTTAACAACGAACTGGGCTGCTCTGACGATTGGCAGCCCGGATGTCTGCGCACCCTGATGAGCGATGTGGACGGCGATGGCGTCTACACCTTCCGCAGCGCCGACATTCCGGTCGGGAGTTACGAGTTCAAGGTTGCCACCAACGAGAGTTGGGACAATCCGAATTTTGGCGATCCGGCTGGGCCGGGTGGCAATGGGTTCTTCACAGTAACCGGAGATACCGTTGAAGTGGTCTTTAGCTTCGATACCGCCACTGAGGTGGTTGGGGTCGAGGTGATCGCCGGTACGCCGCCGCCGCCCCCGCCTGCCGAAGACGCCGACCTGATCCAGCCCCCGGTCAGCGATCCGATCAACCAGGGCGAGATCTTCTATTTTGTGATGCCGGATCGTTTTGCCAATGCCGATCCCAATAATGACCGGGGTGGCATTACCGGCGATGATCCCCTGCAAACTAGCTTTTTGCCCACCAACAAGGGTTACTACCACGGTGGTGACCTGGCCGGATTGCAAGCCAACCTCGACTATATCCAGAATCTTGGCGTGACTGCGATCTGGATGACGCCGATGTTCAAGAATAAGCCGGTGCAGTGCGACCGCACCAAAGCACCGTCAATTGACAATTGTTCGGCGGGCTATCACGGCTACTGGCCGGTGGACTTTACCCAGATCGATCCCCATTTTGGCACCAATGCCGAGATGCGGGCCTTTGTGGATGCCGCCCAGGCCCGTGGCATGCGCGTCTTCTTCGATATCATCACCAACCATACCGCTGATGTGATCGTCCCCGAAGACGGCAATACCAATTACGTCTCGCGGGCGGCGGCACCCTATCGTGACGCGGGCGGCAATATCTTCGATGACCGCGACTTCCTCTTCGCGGAGCGCTTCCCCGAGATGAATCGCTTTAGCTTCCCGCGAAGGCCCTTCTTCCCCGATCCAGCCGATGCGACCGCCAAGACGCCGGACTGGCTCAATGATCCGACCATGTACCACAACCGGGGCAATGCCGCCTTCGACGGCTCGGAAGGCGACCTCTACGGTGACTTCGTGGGCCTCGACGGCCTCTTCACCGAGCGCCCCGAAGTCGTCCAGGGCATGATTGATATCCATAAGTTCTGGATTAGCGAGTTTGGGATCGACGGCTTCCGCGTCGATACGGTCAAGCACGTCAATATGGAGTTCTGGCAGCAGTTTGTGCCAGCCATCCGGGCCCATGCCGCTGATGAGGGCAAGCCCGAGTTCTTTATCTTCGGTGAGGTCTTCGACGGCAATCCGGCGGTGCTCAGCCGCTTCACCCGCGAAGGGGCCTTCCCGGCAATCCTCGACTTCGACTTCAACTATTCGGTGGGCGATTTTGCCACCACCAGCGCCGGGCCGGGGCGCTTGCAGGGTCTGTTCCGTGGTGACGATTACTATACGACCGCCGAGCAGAATGCCTACAATCTGCCGACCTTCCTGGGTAATCACGATGTCGGGCGGCTGGGCAACCGTTTGCGCACGCCGCAGGATCCTAATGACGAACTGCGCGTCCAGCGGATCTTGCTGGGCTACGGGGTGATGTTCACCGCGCGCGGCGTGCCGATCATCTACTACGGCGATGAGCAGGGCTTCACCGGGAATGATGCTGGCAATGATAAGGACGCCCGCCAGAATATGTTCCCGAGCCAGGTCGCAAGCTACAATGCCGAAGACCTGATCGGTACGGCTAAGACCACTGCCGACGATAATTTCGACCCGACTCACCCGCTTTACCAGGGGTTGGCGGATCTGGCGACGCTGCGCCGTGAGCATCCGGCCCTCCAGATCGGGGCGCAGATCGAGCGCCTGGCCCAGAGTGGTGGCAGCGGGGTGTATGCCTTCTCGCGCATTGATCGCACGGCCCAGATCGAGTATGTCGTCGCGGCGAATAATGCCACGACAGAACGCACGGTCAGCATTCCCACGTTTGCACCCGCAACGAACTTTGCGGCGATCTATGGGGCCGAGGGCACGGTTGTGACCGGAGCCAATGGCAATCTGCAGATCACCGTGCCGGCCCTGAGTGTGGTGGTCTACCAACAACAAACGCAGGCTGGCGTTAATCAGGCTGCCGAAAATGGTGCGCCGCTTGGGCCGCAGATCAGCATTACTGGCCCGGTCAGCGGCACGGTGGTCTTGGGCACGGGCCTGATCGAAGTTGCCGCCAGCGTGGCGGGCAACGTGTTTGCCGAGGTCTCGTTTGCGGTCAGTGTGGATGGGGCACCCTACCAGCATTTGGGCACCGATACCAATGCGCCCTACCGGGTCTTCTTCGATCCGCAGGGCCTGCCCGCCGGAGCCGAAGTGGCCTTTAAGGCTGTTGTGACCGACCTGCTTGGGGCCGAGGGCAACTTCAATTCGGCCACCAGTGTGGTCTACCTGGGTGTGCCACCGGTCTGTACCGTGAAGTACGAATACGCCGTGATCCACTACTACCGCGAGGACGGCAACTACGAGGATTGGGGTCTGCACCTCTGGGGTGATGCGATCGCCGATGGTGAGGGCACCGAGTGGGCCAATCCGAAGCCGTTCCTGGGGCGCACCGCCTATGGTGCCTTTGCCTGGGTGCGCCTGAAGGACGCAACCAAGCCGCTGAACTTCATTGTGCATGGCGCAACTGAGGCCAACCGCGATACGCAAGATCCGCAGGGCGACCGCAGTTTCATTCCGCAGGATACTCCGCAGGTCTTCCTGAAGAGCGGCGATGCGACGATTTACGCTTCGCAGGCTGCCGCCCAGGGCTTCATCACGGTGCATTACAACCGGCCCGATAGCAATTATGACGGCTGGGGCGTCTATGTCTTCGGTGATGGGGTTGACCCGAGCGAACTGACCGGCTGGCCTGCCAATCGGCCCTTCACGGGCAGCGACGACTTCGGGCGCTTCGTGCAGATCAAACTGACCGACGCAACCAAAGAGATCGGCGTGATTGTGATGAACAACGGCACCAAGGATACCGATCCTGACCGTAAGTTCATTCCGGCCCAGCAGCCCGCGCTGTGGGTCAATAGTGGCGACGAAGCCAATAATCGTTCGCTGAGCCAAGCCCTGAATGTGGCGACGCTGCGCTATCATCGCTCGGCGGGTGACTATGGCGACTTCACGAGCACCAACTTTAACGACTTCTGGGGCCTGCATCTCTGGGCGGGTACCAAGACGCCGAACCCCGCCTGGGAGCAGCCCTTCAAGCCCAATTTGCCGCAAGACAGTTTCGGGATTGGCTTCCGGGTCGAACTCGAACCTGATGCGCCGCGCTGGGCGTATATCATCCACAAGGGTAACGAAAAGGATCAAGAGGCCGACCAGTTCCTTGATCTGAATGGCACCGGCCACGAGATCTGGGTGCTCCAGAATATGCCCGGTAACTACCCCTACATTCTGCCGGTCGAGGCTGGTTGTACGCTGGGCCAGGGCAATGCCGTGAGCAAGCAACGCGCCCATTGGGTCGCTCAGAACACCCTGGCCTGGCCGATCCTGGCCAGTTCCCAGGTTGAGTATACGCTGCACTATGCGCCCGACGGCGGCATGAGTGTTGCTGATGGGAACATCCAGGGTGGCACGAGTGTGCCGTTGACCCTGGCGGGCAGTGGTCTGACCGGCGAGGCTGCCGCCAAGTTCCCGCACCTGGCCCGCAACACCCACACCCGCCTGACCCATAGCCTGAGTACCGACGAGGTCAAGGCGATCCTGCGCGGCCAAGTCTGGGTGTCGGCCCGCAACGACGAGTTGGGCCTGATCGAAGTCACCGGGGTGCAGATCCCGGGTGTGCTCGACGATCTGTATGCTGAGGCGGTCGCCGAACTGCCGATGGGCCTCAGCTACAGCCCGATCGTCTTGGCCCAGAACCCGGCGATCACGCTGCGGCTGTGGGCACCGACGGCCCAGGAAGTCAATCTGCTCGTCTATCGTAGTGCGGTTGCGACCACGTCGGAGCGGATCGCCATGAGCCGTGACGAGGCTTCGGGCAGTTGGAGCGTGGAGCTCCCGACGACCCGCGAAGGCCAGTTCTACCGCTACGAGGTTAAGGTCTTTGTGCCGAGTACGGGCCGGGTCGAGACGAACCTGGTGACCGATCCTTACTCGGTCAGTCTGGCGACGAACAGTACGCGCAGCCAGATCATCAACCTGAACAACCCGGCGCTCAAGCCGAGTGGCTGGGATGGCACGGTCAAGCCGGAGCTTGACGCATTCGAGGACGTGGTGATCTACGAGTTGCACGTACGCGACTTCAGCATCACTGATCCGAGTGTACCGTTCATCCAGCGCGGGACGTTCAAGGCCTTCACGCAGCGCAACAGCAATGGCATGCGCCACCTGCGCCAACTGGCCGAGGACGGCTTGACCCATATTCACCTCTTGCCAGTCTTCGACATTGCGACCGTGAATGAGGATCGCAGTGCGCGTACCGAACTGCTCAATCGCTTCCCCGAACTGCGGGCCTTGCCGCCGGATAGCGAAGAGCAGCAGCGCATCAGTAACGAGGTGCGCAACCTCGATGGCTTCAACTGGGGGTACGATCCCTTCCACTTCAACGTGCCCGAGGGCAGTTACAGCACCAACCCGAGTGGCGCGACCCGTGTGGTCGAGTTCCGCGAAATGGTGCAGGCGCTCAACGAGAGTGGGCTACGGGTGGTGATGGATGTGGTCTACAACCATACCAACGCTGCGGGCCAGGGTGACAAGTCGGTGTTTGACCGGATTGTGCCCGGCTACTATCACCGCTTGAACGCCGACGGCGTGGTCGAAACCAGTACCTGCTGCCCCAACACCGCGACCGAACACGCCATGATGGAACGCTTCATGGTCGAGTCGCTGGTACTCTGGGCCCGCGAGTACAAAGTGGATGGCTTCCGCTTCGACCTGATGGGTCACCACACCCGCGACAATCTGCTGAAGGTGCGGGCGGCGCTCGATGCGCTGACGCTCGAGAACGATGGGGTTGATGGCTCGAAGATCCTGATCTATGGCGAGGGTTGGAACTTCGGTGAGGTTGCCGATGGGCAGCGGGGCATCAATGCGACCCAGCGCAACATGGCCGGCACCGGGATTGCGACCTTCTCGGATCGCTTGCGTGACGCGGTGCGCGGTGGTGGCCCCTTCGACAGTGGCGAGGGTGCCAAGCGTCAGGGCTTCGCAACGGGCCTGTTCACCGACCCGAACGATCTGAACCAGGGCAGCGAGGCTGATCAGCGCAACAACCTGCTGCACCAGACCGACCTGATCCGGGTTGGCTTGACCGGCAACCTGGCCTTCTTCCCGCTCGAAAATCGTAACGGGCGGCTAGTTAATGGCGAAGACGTGGACTACAACGGCTCACCGGGTGGTTACACCCGTGATCCGCAAGAGGTGATCACCTACGTCGAGGCCCACGACAACGAGACCCTGTTCGACGCGGTGCAACTGAAGGCTCCGGCGGCGGCAACCCTGGCCGACCGGGTGCGCATGCACAACCTGGCAGTGAGTGTCGCGATGCTGGGGCAGGGCATCCCCTTCTTCCAGGCCGGCCAGGATCTGCTACGCTCGAAGTCGGGCGACCGCAACAGCTACGACTCGGGCGACTGGTTCAACCGGATCGACTGGACCCGCAACGAGCATGGTTGGGGTTCGGGCTTGCCGTCCCAGGGCGAGAACAACAACAACTGGGGCGTGCTGCGCTCGGTGCTCGTGCGCGACGACATCACGCCAGGGCGGGCCGAGCTTGACCGCGGCTACTACCACTTCCGCGAGATGTTGCAGATCCGCAAGAGCTCCCCGCTCTTCCGGCTACGCACCGCCGAGGAAGTGATTGCCCAGGTCAGCTTCATGAACACCGGGGCCGACCAGATCCCGGGCCTGATCGTGATGCGGATCACCGACGACGGGGCGAACAACCTCGATCCACAGCGCGAGCAGATCGTGGTGCTGTTCAACGCCGATCCCGAGCCGGTCAGCTTCACCGCCGAGGCGTTGCAGGATATGAAGCTACGGCTGCACCCGATCCAGGCCGCTTCGTTCGACGCAGCGGTACGCAGTGCCAGCTTTGACTCGGCAACAGGCACGTTCACGGTACCAGGCCGCAGCACAGTCGTCTTCACCGACGAGCGCTCGCAGGTCTGGATGCCGATCATCGGACGTTAATAGTAACGGGCGGGCGATCTTCTGGATCGCCCGCCCGCTTTTTTTGGATTGGCCTAGAGGTCGAGCGCTACCGTCGGAGTAAGGGCACAAAAAGACGCGGCTGGACTGCTGTAGGTGCTGTGATCGGCAGGGCAACTGCCTGCCAGACTGCAATATCACGCGCCATCCAGGGGCCAGTATACCAATCTTGCTTGCCCTCACCCCGGAAGTGCACCTGGGTTGTACCGGCAGGTACGGGCGTCCAGTACGAGCGGAAGTGGCCAAAATCATTGCGCTCCTGGGCCTGTTGCTGGGCGCGCTGCCAGGTCTGACCCTGGTCGAAACTGACCTCAATGCGGCCACCAATCCCAGCAAAGCGGAGATGAGCGTCCTCTGGTGCTGCGCCATTAAAGCGTACCACTGGATTGGTTGTGGCATCCACGAAACGCTGATTACCTTTGAGCATGGTGAAGGGTCGCGCCGGACTGATTTCGATACTTGACACTGGTGCGTGAAATCCGCAACTCAAACGTTTCGCGGCGGGTGGCACTCGGTGTTAAGAAACTTTCGTAGCCAATCGAAAGCTTGCCACCCGGGATGCTCGTGTGGCTGAAGTTATCGGTACGGAAGAGCCGAAACATCGTATGTTGATTGGTCTTGTCCATCGAGATATGAATCGAGCGGCGTGGTTCGCCCTGAAGATCAGGCAGCCATTCAAAACCCGGTAGTTGGAGATGATCCTCGTAGGGACTGATCCAGATATCAACCCAATCACGTTCGGAGGTGCGCAGGGTCGACATATCAAAACGAATGACGGCCTCGCCCTGCGAAAAATCTACCAAATGGTTTGGGGTCAGATAGATTAGGCCGTAGTCGGTGGCATTGAGCGCGGTCATCAAATGGTTGCGGCAATTGAAGACAGCTTGCTCATAGTGATTGATCGAGTGTGTACCAGGATGTGGGCTGCAATCAGCCCCGTGATGGGCCTACATAGGATCGAAAGTCGAGACTGCACCACGTGTATGGATGGTAATGTCCCAATGATCGGGATTCCAACGCTGAGGACTAGTGGGATTGCTATCAAAGGTCTCACGAAAGACAATCGGACCTCTCTGGATTGTTTGCAGAGGATTCGGTCTCATCAATCCAACCGGATTCGCAGAAATGGAGACTTCATCGAGTTCACAGACAAATTGCGATTGATCAGAGCTAGTGGCATAGGCCATAAACTGGGTCTCGGTACTTGGCAGTAGTAGTGCACCAATGATGATGATCACACTCAAGGTCAGCACTCGTTGAAGAAGGGTTGGCATTATATTGCTCCTGAGGTTAGTTAGCCGTCGTAGAAAATCGCTTTAACCAATTTTTTACTTTTACCCCGTAGTTTCATACCATCCTGCGTAAGCGATGTCTATTACCCTTTTCTCCTAGACCACGCCATTACCAGTCGTATGGTCTGCCGTAATTCTGGCAGCGATGATCCAACAACCCGACGTTGCATGTGCGCCCAGGTGGAATTTCAGGTATGCTACAAGCATGATTGATGAACCCCGTTTCCGCCAGGTGCTCGGCCACTTTGCCAGTGGCGTCACCGTTGTCACCACCGCACAGGCCGGGCGCCTGGGTGGCTTGACCGTCAGTTCGTTTACGTCGTTATCGCTTAACCCGATGCTGGTGCTGGTCTGCATTGATCGGCGCGCCGCCAGTCATAGTCTGATCACCGATACAGGCCTTTATGCCGTGAATGTGTTGGCCGAGGGCCAGGAATACCTTTCACGGCGTTTTGCCAGTGCTGAGAGCGAAAAGTTCATTCCGGAGACCTATGAGCTTTCGCCACGGGGTTTGCCGCTGTTGCACGGCGTGTTAGCCCAACTCGAGTGTCGGGTGCAGCAAACCTTGCCTGGTGGCGACCACACAATCTTCGTCGGTGAGGTGTTGGCTGCCCGCTGCTTCGAGGGCCGTCCACTGCTCTACTATCGCTCGGGCTACCATCAACTGGGCGGGTAGTGGTGCCAAGCGATCTTTGAAGCTACGGCATGCTTGTCACCCTGAGGACGCACTGGTCCGCAGGCCAGTCGTGTGAAGAGAAACAGTGCCGGTACGTAGCCAGCAATGTCACCCCGAACAACGTGAGGGGTCTTCAGCGCAGATCAGCGAAGATTCCTCACTCCGCCTCCGGCTCCGTTCGGAATGACAGCGAAGGCGTTGCGCTCCGAGTATGTAGGTTGTTGCTTAGGAGTACAGTCGAAGGGTTCAAGGTGACAACGCAGGCTGCGCAACAAACTGGTTGCGCTTGGCACCGCAGGCCGACGGATCATCAGATCCTCAAAATCACGATAATGCCGCATGATTAATGGTCATTGGAGTGAGACTGAATCGATCAAAACTCTGGTACGTTATGTTTTACTTGTAGGCGTATGTTGGCTCGCGGGATGTGCGCAACCCGAAGTGAGCATGCCGCCCGCACCGCTGCCGACCTTGATGCCGACCCCGAGCACGCTGCCCCTCACGGCCACACCGCAGCCGCTCGATACGGGCTGGCAAATGGCGGCCCCGGGGGTCGAGTTGCGCCGGTTGCGGGTGGAGTTGCAGGGCCAACTGGTTCCGCTCAGCATTGTGCGGCTTGATCCCACCCAGGTTCAATTTCGGGTGGGTTACGCACCCGACCAGCCTCCGACCCTAAGCCAATGGGCCCGTCAGGAAGCAGCCTTGGCGGTGATCAACGGGGGCTTTTTTGATGCCAAGGGGCGCACGGTCGCGTTGCTGGTGCAAGCGGGTCAGCCCCTCGGCTCGAGTTATGTTGGGCGCGGGGGCATGTTTGCGGTCGCGCCTGATGGCACGGTCAGCCTGCGTGCCCTGAGTGATCTGCCTTACGATCCGAGTGTGCCGATCAGCGAGGGGTTACAGGGCTGGCCGACGCTGGTACGCACGGCGGGCGAAGCAACCTATACCTACGAAGACGGCCAACGCAGTCGGCGCAGTGTACTGGCGATGGATCAGGCCGGTCGCGTTTTATTGATCGCGGCTCCGACCGCTGCCTTTACCCTGGCCGAACTGAGTCATTGGCTTGCCACGGCCGATCTTGAGATCGCCACCGCAATCAACCTTGATGGTGGCTCATCAACGGGTCTGTGGCTCAGTGGTGACGGTGTGGCAGAGCGAATCGATCCCTTTGTGGGGCTCCCGATCGTCTTGATCGTCACACCGCGATCTCTAGCGACACCGTGACCAGATCGCCCACATTGAGTCGTTCGGCGCGTTGAACCATGGCCTTAATCGGCACCAGATAGCCGCCGTCTTTGGGGAACAACGAGGTCTGCCAGCGGGTTGTACCGATCTGCACCTGGGCCGGGATCATGCCCCAGCCATAACTGACCTGGTTGGCGAGCGCCCGCAACTCGTCGCATCGTTCGGGGGGCACGCGCACAAAATGGTGTGGAGCCGGCCCGCGCCAATACCAGATTGGGCCACTAAAGGTAAAGTTCATTACTTGCTGCGCAGCCTGTGAGCTACATGATCATCTGCGGGGTATCATAGCATAAAGCTTGATTGGGCAAGTTCCAGTTTTTTGGGTGTGGTTTTGTGGTGCAATCGCACCACCTCCTACCGTGGGAGACACACGTTCCCTATTTGACATGTCTTGACCGCCCTGCTATACTTGGCAACGGTTTCGTGGTGCCCGTAGCTCAATGGCAGAGCACCTGACTGTGGATCAGGATGTTGCGGGTTCGAGCCCCGTCGGGCACCCCAGTACCTCTCGCCCACCCGAGAAAGCTGTCACTCCACCCATGTGATAGTAGCTGTCGCACAGGTGGTCTATCCTCGTACCTATGCACGAGAGACAGACCACGCCGTGGGCAGTGTGACGAAAACCGCAAAAACACGCATAGGTGGCGTGATTTGGTCACAATGGTGGTGGTGTCCCTCGTTGCTCAGTCGGCAGTGGTAACGGTGGCCGTGGCCCTGGTTGGCCGACCGGTCGGGCCGTTTGGGTGAAGTAGCCTGAACTCAGGCCAGCGTGGGCAATCAGGTAGGCGAATCCGCTGGGCTTGGGCTCGCCGCAGCCTGAGCAATTTGTTCCACATTACTCGTTTGCAACTCAAGTATGAAGGTCTGGGAGAACAAGTTCTCCTAGACCTTCATTTATGGCTTCTAGCGCCCCGAATTGCGATATGCGTTGAATGAGAAGGCACCGATTGCGCCGATCATGAGCAGGAGCAGCAGGGAGAAGATGAAGGGGGGCGTCCGGGACTGACCTTCAGCGGTGGAAGGTAGGGTGCTCGGGGGCTGAGTTGTATCAGTGCTGGTGCCAGTGCCGGGGGTGGTCGTGAGGTCAGTGGCGGGGGTGGTCGTGAGGTCAGTGGCGGGGGTGGTCGTGAGGTCAGTGGCGGGGGTGGTCGTGAGGTTGGCTGGCGGGGGTGGTCTGGGCATAAGTGGTACCCGTAAAGCTGAACGAAAGTAGTCCTCCCAGAGCAATGAAGGCGATAATGCCCGCGAAGAGTGAAGGTTTAGACCAGATTTTATCCATCCTTGTTCTCCTATAAATAATCCACAGCAATGATAGACACCACGGTTAGAAATGCAAAATCTATGCCAGTAACGCGATAGCCGGAAGTACGTCACTGGCATACTCTATACTGATCCAGCTGATTACTCGGAGCAGACGGCCCAACTGGTCGAGCAGAGTGCGCCGCTGCTGATCCAGAAGGCGAGCAAGGCGAAGCAGCACAGCTAGTAAGGACGGGAAAGACTGCGTCCCGCCCCGATCACGCAATAAAGACCCCCGGAAGCGAAGCTTCCGGGGGTCTTTATTAACCGCTTTGGGACTCAGGTATCACGTATATCCGCCTGAAGCATGGGTGGCTCTACCTGGTCGCAATCCTCGACTGGTACTCGCGCTACGTGATCAGTTGGGCCTTGGATGATACCCTGGAACTGCCCTTTGTGCTCGATGCCCTGGATCGTGCGTTGACAGTTGGAACGCCCATGATGCAATATACTCTGCCGTTTCTGTTTACCCAGGAGAATTATGATGGAACTGCTGCGTTTCAGTGATGTCGCTGCGTTTGTCGCTCGTGTCCAGCCCTGCTTGCAGATCCACGAAGCCCACAACAATCTCTTGCTCGGAATGTGCCACGAACTCAGCCATAACCCCACCCTCTTCGGCCCCCAAGTGCCCCTGCTACGGGCAGTCGAACACGAGGGTGAACTGGTTTTGGTGGCGCTGCAAACCCCACCGCGCCAATTGGTGCTTTCCCAGACCGACGATCAGGCAGCCCTGGTGTTGCTGGCCAATAGTTTGGCCGCCGAGGGCCATGAGCTGCCGGGGGTGCAAGGCCCGCAGGCTACCGCCGAAGCCTTCGCCCAGCATTGGGCTACCGTGCAGCAGGTCACCGTCACGCCAAAGATGAATCTGCGGATCTATCAACTGACTGCTGTACGCCCACCGCCACCCGTGAGTGGTCAGATGCGCCGGGCTACCGAAGCGGATCGACCCCTGCTCGAAGCCTGGTTCGTTGCCTTCCAGCAAGAAGCCACCCCGGATGCGGTCAGTCGTGACTTTGCCCATGTGGTCACCTATTGGCTGACTAGCTCAACTCGCTATCTGGCCCTCTGGGAGGATGGCGAACCAGTTGCGTTAGCCGGAGCGACTGGCCCTACGCCGAACGGCATCCGGATTGGGGCCGTCTACACCCCGCCAGAACGGCGGCGACGCGGCTATGCCAGCGCCCTGGTTGCCAACCTCAGCCAGGCGCAGCTTGCGGCAGGCAAACGTTTTTGTTTTTTGTTCACCGACCTTAGCAACCCAACCTCGAACCATATCTATCAGGCGATTGGCTACGAGCCGGTGGTGGATGTGGTTGAGTTGGTGTTTCGGGCGTAGGGACACGGCGGGATGGCTTTGGAATTTACATAATGCGCAAGATCATGATCGTATGAGTACGACTAAACCCTCAACCCGCTTAATTACGCGGCTGCATGCCCTATTGGCAGCCTTACAGGATGGGCCAGTTTCGCTTGCGGTCTTGCGTGAACGTTTGCAGATCGCCTATCCGACGGGGGATAGTGCGCGGCGGATGCTGGAGCGTGATCTGGTCTATCTCGCCGCATTGGGGATCCATGTCGAGCGTACCGACCCACCACCAGGCTACCTCTTGCGGGGAGGAAGCCCCTGCTACACGCAAGCTGAGTTGCGCACTCTGGCGCTGATTCGTGACTCGTTTGATGCGCACCATCCCCAGTTCCGTGCGATTAGCCTGTTGCTGGAACGGCTGACCGCCAATTTGACGGAGCGCGAGCGGCAATGGTATGCCCCGCATACGCTGCGGCGGGCACCCGTACGGCCCGCGATTGATTATGCGCCCTATGCCGATCTGATTGACCAGTTTGAGCAAGCAATCCTGGTACGTCAGCCGGTACGCTTCACCTATCGACCGGCCAGTGGTCGGGTGCGCCGCCACGACTATGTCGAGCCCTATGCGATCGAGTTTTACGAGCGCCATTTTTATCTCGTGGCCTACTCATCGTTGCACCGACGGATCAATGATTTTCGCCTGGATCGAATCAGTGATCTGCACGGCCACGATCATCGCCTCGCCCCGGGGTTGGAGCGGACGCGTCCATTGCTGACCTTTCGCTATCGTCTGGATGCGGCCCTCGCCCAAGGGGAACTGAGCCAACGGTTTGAGCAGCAGCGTGTACTTGAGCGCCTCCCCAATGGAGATCTGATCATCGAAGCGCAGGGCCGCAGCGACTTCTTTATCATTCAGACCCTGCTGCGCTACCGTGCCCATGCCGAGTTGCTCGATCCGCCGGAACTGCGGGCACGCATGATTGAGGAAGTGCGGGCCTTGGCGGAGCTGTATGCGACCGGGGAGGAGTAATGCTACAATTCTTTATACACGGATTGTGCACCAAGCACCTCATCGCTCACAAGAAGATCCGCTGCACATCCCTAAACACCAACACCGAGGCGCTACAATGAGCGTTGAAACCCAGCCGATCAATACGCGCTTGGCAGTGCCGGATAGCCCAATCTGGCGCTTGAGTATCGCCCAATACCACCAGATGCTCCAGAGCGGTATTCTCACCGATGATGACCCGGTTGAACTCCTTGAAGGATGGCTCGTCACAAAAATGCCGAAGAATCCGCCACACCGCTTAACCACCCAACTCCTACGTGAGGCACTGGCCCAGGTGGTTCCTGCGGGATGGTATGTGGATGCGCAAGAACCGATCACCACCTTCGACAGCGAACCAGAACCAGATGTGGTGATTGTGCGCGGTGCGCGACGCGACTACCGCGACCGCCATCCTGGCCCGGCAGACGTGGCCCTTGTCGTTGAAGTTGCCGATACGACGCTCCAACGCGACCGCAGCACCAAGCAGCGTCTCTATGCAGCCGCAGGGATTACGACCTACTGGATTGTGAATCTTCCCGAGGCCCAACTAGAAGTCTACCGCGAGCCGAGTGGGCCGGGTGGTACGCCTCACTATGCCCAGCGCACCGTCTACCCACGCGAAGCCGTGGTGGAGGTGGTGCTGGCAGAACAGGCCGTCGGTCGGCTTGCTCTGGCGGAGGTGTTGGGGTGAGGTGTGTTACAATGCAAGCCGGAAGGGAATGATCTGCCCGGCAGATTGAAACAATGAGCTAGGCTTGTTAGGATTCCGATCCCTTTGAGGGATTGAAGCGCCACCCATCAGGTTAATGGGTGGCGCTTTTGCATGATGGTGGTTTTTGAGCGCCATGATCCGCTTGACATGACGGAGTGTACCGTCTACACTCAGATACAAGTCTTGCGGTTAATAAACTAGGTTTGTTAAAATCGAGGGGCTATGAAAAATTCAGTTGATCAACTACAAGGATTGCTCCAACAGATCGGGTGGGAATCGGGACGTTTAAGGCAACAGTGTGATGATCTTCAGGCAGAATTTGCCAGCTTTGCCCAGATTGCGCCAGAAGAAGCAGAAGCACGCGTATCACGGGTACGAGCCCAACTTGAACGAAAACTGCACGATCTGATCGCGACCCTACGCTAGAAAGTGAGTACCTATTATGAGCACTCTCGACGATTACCTGTCCCCACGTCAGCGGCAACAGTTGGCCCAAGCTCGTGCTTTTATGTCACGCTTAACATCTGTAGAGCAACAGGTCATTCGGTTGGCTGCCGAAGGCTTAGGTGACGATGAAATAGCACACCAAGCTATCTGTAGCACTTACACTATCAGAAGGCATATTGAGAATATTACCAGAAAAAGCCAGCATTTCTACGGACGTAGATTAGCATTTCGACGCCAACTGGTTACGCATCTTGTGCCGTACATCTTTCTTCAAATGGCGTGATTTTAGGGCCGCAACAACAGCTCTCGGACTCAATGAGTCCCGAGGGGCATGTTATGCTTGCCATGCATACCACAGTCATTCCGGCGCTGTGCGCACACCGCAGCATGAAAATACGCCGGTTGTCACACGCTATCGGCTATCGGCTATCGGCTATCGGCTATCGGCTATTGGCTATCGGCTATGTTCACATCACAAGCACAAGGGCGCATTTGTGACAGGCCCGGATGTTATGCTGATCGTAGGAGGATATGATTATGCGTTTGACAACCCTTCCCGTCTATTCACGGTTGGCGGATGCGGCGGATGTGCCAACAAATATTGCCCAGCGCCTCCCAGCGGGTTGGCAACTCTCGCAGCACCAGTTGGCAACCTACGAAGCCCTATGCCGCGATGATGTGGATGTGGTGATCAATACGGCGATGACCGGCGATGGCAAGAGTTTGGCGGGTTTATTACCGTTGCTCGCCAATGATCGCCACGAAGGGACGCTGGCACTCTATCCCACCAATGAACTGATCCGTGACCAATTGACGAGTGCGACCCATGCGTTGCCCCAGTGGAAGCGCCGCGATGATTGGGTCAATCTGCTCTATGGTGCGCAGTTAGATGCACTTACCCATGAGGTCGAAGACCTGAAACGGCCTGAGGTGTTGATCCGGTTGTTGAACAATCATCGCCTAATTCTCTCCAATCCAGATATTCTGCATGCGATCTTGCAGTTTCAGTATCAGCAGTTTGGGCGTAGCCCCGATCACGTCGTCGAACGGCTCGCCTTGCAGTTTAGTCAACTGACGTTTGATGAGTTTCATATCTTCGAGACTCCCCAAATTGTTGCCGTACTGACCGGCTTACTCTTTTTGCAGACGCAGGCCCGGGCGCTCAAAACGCTGTTCCTTTCGGCGACCCCTGGCGATGAGTTGTTAGATCTGTTGGCGCGGGCACAGTTGCGTACTCAGGTGATCGATCCGCAGCGTGAGGGTTGGTATCATCACGGCGACGATCCTGGCTTGGGCTGGCGGCAAATCCTGCAAGGATGTACACTCAATTTTGCGCCCCAACAAGCCGAGGAGTGGATTGTCAGTGGGGGCGATCAAATCATCGTGAATTGGTTCCGCGCCCATCGCCCTGGAGCGCGGGCGGCGCTGATTGTCAATTCAGCGGCAGCAGCGTTGCGCTTGGTCGAGTATATGCGCCCGTTGCTCCAGCAAGAAGGGTTGACGGTTGAACCGAATACTGGTCTCACTGGACACCGTGTACGCCAAGCTTCGTATCAGGCTGATCTGTTGATTGGGACTTCAACGGTAGATGTTGGGGTGGATTTTCGGATCAATTTGTTGATTTTTGAGGCCAACAGTGCAGGGACGTTCTTGCAACGCTTGGGACGGTTGGGGCGGCACACCAGCTACCGCGATGCGCAGAATCGTGAGCAGATCTTCCCGGCGTTTGCCGCTTATGCGCTGGTGCAACCCTTTATCTACGCTCGCCTGAACGATGCCGAGGCCGATCCCACCGCACGCCTCACCTCAGACACGCCCTACACGCGCACGGATTTGGCCCAGCGCATTGATCTGGCCTTCCCCCAATCCACAAGCTTTCGTGCGTACACACGCACCTGGGGCCGCTTTATCCCAGCCCAAGTCATCCATGCCCTCTCGGATAAGCGGTTGCGTACCACTTACGGGCCGCTCCGCACGGAACTGGTGAGTAGGTATGGACGCCTCATTCAAGGGCGGATCATTGATACGCTCAAGGAGTGCAATCAGCGCATTGCCGATGGTGAGGAGTTGCTGATCAGATCGGCACAGGCGTTTCGAGGGGGTAGCCCGTTTGATTGCGGCGTCTTGAAAGAAGATGAACGCGATCTGGTGACCTACGATCTGTTCTGGCTCTTAGCCAATGGGGTGCTGGAACTGATGAGCCAAGATCAATTCTGTGCAGCAGCGCGGCGGCTTGGCAAGCCGGACACCCCGTATCGGCGCGGCTACCAGCAGTTCTTTTTTCGTTGGATTGGCCTACGGCCCCGGCGCGAAGAGGTGCGCGTGCGCTTTAATGAAACCGTCGCCGCATGGGGCACTGATCGCTTGCAAACCGCACAAATCATCCCTGGCCTTGAGGTGGATTGCCCTGGACACAATGATCTGCTCGATCAGATCAATCGGAAGCTGGTTGCGTATCCCTGCGTTGGCCTGCTCATCGCTGGGGCCGATCCCAAGCAGATCTATCGCACCTATTATTTGCCGCCAACGCTGCATTTGTGGCGCTTCGAGGCAACCAGCCTCGATCAAGGTGATCGCGCTGGAACCGTCGCGTTTGGGCGCGATGCCTTATTGCTTGATAGTCGGCTGCGTTCCAAGCCATTCGGAAGCGCAGCAGATGCGCCGATGATCTATTAGGAGGTTGTAGCATATGCGTGAATATGAAGAGGAAGCGCCTGAGGAACTCGATGCCCTGTACGACGCTCGCTCCGAACTTGAGGCAGCAGCGGGGAAGGCGGCGAAGGCGGCGAATGAGCGGCCGCACCTGAGCCGTGAGCCATTGTTTGCACTGCTGTTGCGTGATGCCATTGATGCCAGTGATGCGGTGCTGCACGATTACGCCGTGGCGGTCGCGCCCACATTGGCCCGCCTGCTTGCCCACGTGGCTGCCAAAGGCGGTGCATTTGCCGTACGCAAACGTGAAGCCGGAGTCTCTGAAGCCGAGGTTGCGCGTTATAGCAATGACCAGAGCATGCGCGCCCATTTGCTCAATGGTTTGTTGCCAACCGCCCAGATCGCCCGCACGCTCCAACGTTGGGGTGTGCCACGCTTCCGCGATAGCTTTCATGACGAGACCTACCGGCTATTTTGTGCGGGCTACACCTTGCACGATTGGCTCAAGCTGCCAGATGTGGACGAGCAGCTTCAAGCGGTTGGCCTCGAACACCATACAGTCAATGTCGCAGTGCATTTGCCGACGGTCGAGCAGATCATCACCACCTGGTGTGAGCAATTGGGCCTCGATGTGTTTTTGGCCCCGCTTGGCGGGGTTGCGGCCTGTTTGCACGACCTGATCTACATCGCGAGTAATACGCAGTTGCAATGGGGCACGATGCACAATCTGGCGGCACTGCCGGGATTGCGCGCCCGCGGCCGCAGTTTGAGCCTAGCGACGGATTTGGCAACCCTCGCCGATTATCTGGCCTATTTGGGGCGCACCCCGGTCGAGACGGTCAACCATCCGGCGATCCGGCGCATGCTGGCCACATTGGATGATGGGCATGTTGGGGTGCGTTTGTCCTACCATCATGTGGCTGATGTGCGCGGCGTGATCACCAGCATCATCAACAATGCGGCGATCAGTGGGTTGTATGTGCCCGATCAACGCGAACCACTGCTCTACGCCCCAACCGGGGTGGTGTATCTGGAACGGGCCAGCGCCCCCGCCGTCCCGCCCATCGCAACTATCGCCGAGAACGTGATTGCACGGGTTCGCGAGGTGTGCCAGCGCCAACTGAGCGAGAATCTGACCGGGATCAGCCGTGGGGGCAAGGGCATCAAGTACGCTGATTACTATGGCCTGTTCTTTGCGCCGCAAGAAATGGCCTCCCTGCTGGCGCAGTTTGCTGAACGGCGTATCGGTGGCAAAGAAGCGGCGGCGGGGAAACGCTATGCCAATATCGTCGCCAAACAAATGGCCCCGCGCTCAACCGATTTGGCCTTGCCAAGTACGGTTGAGGTGGATCGGATTGCCGAAATCTGCGCCATTTTGGTTAGGGTTGCCGCAGAGGCCGCCCCCAATCTGGATGCCGAGGGCCTGTTGCTGGAGCAGATGGGCATCGCTGAGGCGCGGCCCTTGGTGCAGCAGATCAATAGCAACCGCACCGCTGGCGGCGTTCCTTACGGCTGGTACTACGCGGCGGGTCTGTATTGCCGTAACCACCCGACCCTTGATGAGCAGCAGTGGATCGAGCGCATGCACGCGCTGACTCATACGCTGGCCCAGCACTTGCCCGCCGACCCGCCGACGGATGCCGAAGGCTGGAGCGAGTTGCGCCGCTATGTGACCGATCATCTGCGCTTTGAGCAGAGCGCGCCAACTGAGATCGCCGCACGCATTCAGGGCGAATTGCGCCGCTACCACGGGGCACGCAAGAGCGGCCATGGCTCCACAACGGTGTGTGCGCTCTGCTCATCGCCCTACACGATTAGCCCCCAACAAGAAGCCGCCACGCTGTTTGCCCCGATGGTCTATACCAATAAACAGCCGCTTCACGGCAGTAAGGCCATCCGTCATATCTGCGCGATCTGCGGCTTCGAAATGATGTTGCGCCAACTCTTGATGAAGCGCGGGCGCGAGAGCGGCGGAGATTTCGAGAAACGGAAGCTGCGCTACCTGTTCTTCTATCCGACCTATTTCTTCACACCAGAGAGCCTGAAGATGCTGCGGATGCTGCACGATCGGCTCAAGCGGGTGAGTTTCACCAGTCTGCGGACGTTGCTCCAGCCCCCCGACGACGACCCTGACGCACCGATTGATTTGAGTCCGGAACTGTTCCAGCGCCTCGAAGCCCTGATGCTGGAACCGCGTGCGCCCGCGACGGCTGACGATGATCGCCTGTTCCGGCTCCGCTTTCCGCCCAATGAACCGATCACCTTCAGCTTTATTGGCTTGCCACCCTCCGAACGCGACGCGAAAGATGCCGAGGCGTGGATCAATCCGGCCTTCCTGGCGCTGGTCTTGCCGCTTGTACTGGATGTCAAAGTTGTGGCAAGCGAGAGCCTGCTGCCCTTGGTGCAAGAAGCCACCGAGTTGCCCGAAACAGTGTTTTTTGACTCGCCCCATGCCTTTGTTGGTCGCATCGTTGGGCAACCCCGGCTTAACCTTGATCAACTACTGCCTGCCTTGCAACGTCTGACTGCGAGCTACCTGATCCACCTGGATGGCAATGCCAAAAGTGGCGCGGGCGGCTTCGATTATCGCTGGCACGAAATCCCGGCCCTGGCCCGCAACCTCGAAACCTCGCCCTTGTACGCCTTTCACTATTTGAAGAAGGGCCTGCGGCGCGAAAATAGCGATCATATTCCGGCCCCAAAAGCCGTGCGTTATGTTGATCTCGTCGATCACTATCTAGCTGAAGGGAGTGAAGCAATGTCCCATGCGCGTACGCTGGTCTTGCATTATCGGCGCTTCTACCGCCATAAACGAGGCCGCCTCAACAGTAACAGTATTGTGCGCCCGATCAGCGAAGCCTCGAAGGCGCTGCTGAGCGCCGATCTGCGGTTGTTTCCCGATGTGGAATCTCTGCTCGAAGTCGTGAAGAGTCGGATCGAGCAGTTTGTCGAGCGGGTTGGCAAAGACAAGGCTGATGGCACTGTGCCGGTCTGGTTGTATCCAAAGGATCAGGTTCAGGCCGAAATTCAGGCCGCGATTGATGATTTTTCGCGCTACTTTGTCGAGACGATCTACCGCGATGTGTTTAAGGAAGATCGGGCCGCACTGGCTGGCAAACAGCTTAATCTGCTCAAGAATGCGTGCGAGTCGATCTATTTGGCTGAGCAGCGCCGCGAATGGCGCGAACGGAATGAGCATCCTGAAGAGTCGCAAGACGACGAGTGATTCGATTGTGGATTGTGGGTTTTGGATTGCCACATTGAACAGCACGAAGCATCGCATCGTGTTGTGCACATGCAGCAGGATCAACGCTAATCAGTCTAAGGAGTCCCTGAACCATGCTTACGACAGCCTTCTTTCCAACGAGTGTTCCGCCTCGCCCGACCGGTCGTTATGCCCACATCATTCTGCTGCGCGAAACCGATTCGTATGCGTTGTTTCAAACTGACGGCGAGTTAAATACGGCCCGCGTGCATGCCGGGGTTGTGCAGCATCAGATCATCACGCGGATCACGATGTTCAAGCGCAAGCAGACCACCCCCGAACGGCTGATCGGGCGTGAATTGTTGCGGCGCTATGGTTTGGTCAGTGCCGAGCAGGCCCCTGACGGGAAAGAGCGCAAGACCAATGAGCGCGGCGTCCTAACCGATGCGACCGGGCTACCAATTTGTGACTACAACGTAGATTTTTGCAAACAGTGCCCCGACTGCATTAGCTACGGCTTTGCAATCGGTGATGCTGGATCCGAGAAATCGAAGGTCTACAGCGATACCGCCTATAGCCTCAGTGCCTTCGACGCCAGCCATGAAGCCTTTACACTCAATGCGCCCTACGAAGGCGGCACAATGAGTCGCAAAGGCGAAGTGACCAGTCGTATCAATGAGCAAGACCACGTTCGTCCACAGACCCTTTTTCCTGCGGTGGTGACGGTACGCGATGCCACGGCCCCGCTCTTCCTCTACATCCTCAACAATGTGCTGCGTACTCGGCGCTATGGGGCACAAACCACCCGCACCGGCACGATGACCAATCATCTCCTGGGGATTGTTCTAGCTGATGGCGAGATTTTTAGCAATCTGCACTTTACCCAGCGCCTCTACGATCTGTTGTATGCACAGGGCGAGCTTGATCCAACCCAGCCCGTGGCTGTACCTGCCGCCCGCGAGGCGGCCCAAAGATTGGTGCCAAACCTGCTTACCGAGGATCAGATCGCGGTTGGGCAGCATCTCCACGGTGCGGAACTCGCTGCATTTCTGGAAGATTTGGGTGGGCGTACCCGAGACGAAACCAGCATGCGCGAATTGTTACAGGCTGCGGCCCGCGATAGTGCCACCTATCACGCTGCCTATGTCCAGAAAAAGGGCAAGAAGTAGGAGCGCACGATGTATCTCTATCGCTGCAAACTCACGCTTCACGAACCGCTCTTCTTCGCGACCCGCGAACTGGGTCGTCTCTACGAGACCGGGCGTTATCTGCATAATTACGCCCTGACCTATGCGCTTGGCTTGGTGCATGCCCCCTACTTCAATGCGCTCCAGGTGCCGCGCTATGCCGAAGAACTCCGCCCGCTGGTGGGGAAGGTCTATGTGACGCCAGCCGAACCGTTGCACAGCCTGTTTCAGGTGGCGACCTTCAAATATGGTGAGGAAATCCTGCACGTCGAGATGCGCCAAGCGGAACGCAATACGCCCTCGTTTGGCCGCGCCAAAGAACTCGCCCCCGAGTCGACTTTCTACTGCTATGTGCTCAGTGCAGCCACGTTGACCCTGCCGCGCTGGATTCGCCTCGGCAAGTGGCACAGCAAAACCCTGGTCGAGGTCGAGGAATTGCCGGTGAAACAGGCCGACGGCCCCTATCTGGCGGCGGCTCCGCTCAATCCGCTTGATGTACCAACGGGAAGTTTGCGCGCCTTCGATATCATCTCGATGCCCCCGGCGAGCCTGGTTGCGCATGCTCGTTGCAGCGGCCCGCACTACCAACTCTCCGGTGGGCAGGGTTTGCCCGTAGGTATGGCTTATACCTTTCCGGGGTGAGCCGCTTTCGGATGTTCGCTTTTGGATTTTGGATAATCTACCATGACTGACTTTCCCGACCTTTACGCTTTTGTGGTGCGGCTCCACCCCCTTGCGGGTGGGCCGCCCCCGCGCCCACAGGGCCACGGTGCGCAGGCCCTGTTCCTTGATCTGCTGCGCCAGGTTGATCCCGCCACCGCCGAAGCGCTCCATGCTGATGCAGCGAGCAAGCCCTATACCGTTGCCATCCTGCCGCAGCAGCGCCCCGGCCTGATCGAACTGCGCATCAGCCTCTTGCGAGCCGAACTTTTTCAGCCCTTTGTGCAGGCGATGCTCCGCCAAATGCCCGGCGACAGTCCACTCCGCCTTGGGCGATCCGCCTTGCGGCTCGGTGATGTCATTGGCACCCCGGCCCCAAACGGCCATGCCTGGGCTGGCTACAGCGCCTTCGCCGAATTGCATGCCCGGGTCATCCCGGCCCATACCGTTGGGTTGGAGTTTGCCACCCCCACGGCGATTGGCCAGGGCAGTCGCCCCGATGGCAAGCAACGGCTGGCGATCCTGCCCGATCCAGCCCTGATCTTTCCTAGTCTGGCCAAACGTTGGAATGAACTAGCACCCGCGAACCTCCGCCTCGACATGGATGCGGTACGGACGGCGGCTGCCGATACGCTGATTACGCGCTATCGCACCGAATCCGCCGAACTCGATCTGGGCAAAGGGCCGCAAAAGGGCTTTGTTGGTCGAGTTGCCTACGAGCTCCCGACCCAACCCGAACCCGCCCGCCTGCTCACCCTGCTCGCCGATGCCGCCCTGTTCCTCGGCGTTGGCATGAAGACTGCTCGTGGTATGGGGCTGTGTCGAAGGGTGAAGGATGAAGGATGAAGGATGAAAGGCTGCCGAAGCCCAGATTGATTTGGAGGAGTCGCGTATGCCCGACCACATCCCGTTAGCGATGCTCAACGCGCTGGCCTACTGTCCGCGCCGCTTCGGCTACGAGTTCATCCAGGCCGAGATGCTGATCAATGCCCATGTGGCCGAGGGCTTGGTGTGCCATCGCACTGTTGACCAGGGCGGGGCCGCGTGGTTGGGCGACGCGACCCAGGAGCGACGGGTCTATGTCTGGAGCGAGCGGCTCGGCATTGCGGGGTTTTGCGATCTGATCGAGCAGCAGGACACAAACTGGTACCCCGTTGAGTACAAAAAGGGCCGTCCTGGACGCTGGAAGAGTGATCATGTTCAGCTCTGTGCGCAGGCCCTCTGCCTCGAAGAACGCACCGGTCAAGCGATTCCCCATGGCTTTATCTTTTACTTTGCGGCCCGCCGCCGTGAGGAAGTGATCTTCACGCCGGAATTACGGGCCGAGACCGAGCGCATCGTGGCAGAAGCCCACCGCCTCGTTGCCGTGGGCACGTTACCACCGCCGATCGATCAGCCCGCCAAATGTCGCGACTGCTCGCTCGAACCACTCTGCTTGCCCGCCGAAATGCAGCGGCTTGCGGCGGCGACCCGTTGGGAAGAGGAACTGGCATGATTGAGATCCTCGGATCGGGAGTTGAGGTGCATATGGCGACGCTCTATCTGACCGAGCAATACAGTACTGTGAAACTCGAAGGTGAAGCGCTGCGGGTTGGGCCATCAGGCAGTCGTGCGGGCGATGTGGTACGCGTGCCACTCAACAAAGTCGAGCAAGTGATGGTCTTGGGCGAGATTACCTTGACGACGCCAGCGTTGCATGCCCTGCTTGAGCGGCGCATTCCCGTCCATTACTTGACCGCCCGCGGTCGTTCGTACGGCTCGCTAGTCGCAGATTGGGGCAAAAATAGTGGGGTGCGCCTGGCTCAATATGGGTTGTGCCGTGATCCGGAGCGCAGTTTTCAGGTGGCTCGGCAGTGCGTGGCCGGCAAACTGATCAACATGCGCACGATCCTGCTGCGCTACGCCCGTGGGCGCGCTGAAGCCGAGCCGCTGGTTGAAGCGGCGCAAACGCTGCGTCGCTGCCTCCGCGAACTTGCTCGGTTAGAACCACCAACTACAACCGATGATCGGATGCACGGGCTTGGCCCGTTACTGGGGCTTGAAGGGAGTGGCACTGCGGCCTATTACGGCAGCTTCAGCGGCTTGCTCAAGGGGGCATGGAACTTTCCGGGGCGGGTCAAACGACCGCCAACCGACCCAATCAATGCCTTGCTCTCCTTTGGCTATACCGTCTTGACGAACCAGGTCGTCGCGCTTATTCATGCGGTGGGGCTTGATCCCGGGCTGGGCGTGATGCACCAACCTGGCTTTGGCAAACCGGCGCTTGCCCTTGACCTGGTCGAAGACTTTCGCCCGATCATCGTCGACTCAGTCGTAATCACCATGATCAATACCGGTCAGATCAGCCCGCACGATTTTGACGAAAGCCTGGGAGCCTACCGCATGCGTGATGCGGCTCGCCGCAGTCTGATCGAAAAACTCGAAGCACGTCTCAGCGAAGAAGTGCTCCACCCGATCTTTGGCTACCGAGTGAGCTACCGGCGCAGCATCGAACTCCAGGCGCGCCTCTTTGCCAAACATGCCCAGGGCGAAATCGAGCGCTATGTACCATTTACGGTGCGCTAGGGAGCAATTCCGATGGGCAAGAGTGAACCGAGCGTACTCTACGTCGTGGCCTACGACATTCCCGACAATCGGCGGCGCACTAAAGTCCATAAACTGCTCTGTGGCTATGGTCAGTGGAGCCAATACTCATTATTTGAGTGCTGGCTCACGCGGCGACAACTGATCGAACTGCAGGCCAAACTCGAGCCACACCTACGGGCCGAGCGCGATAGCGTCCGGCTCTACCCACTCTGCGGCACCTGTCAGGATCGAGTCATCACGATTGGCAGTGCGCAACCCCATGATCCGATTACCGTTATTCTGTGAACAGGTGCGAGCGGCGCAGCACCGGGTAAAAACCCAGGCGCTGCTCGCATGGCACAGTTCCACATCACAAAGCCCTAGCGGGCATGGTATACTATGCAGCACAGACCGAACCCACCGCATGGCATCGCACTGCAACAGCGCCGCTCGCAACAGCCCTGTTTTAGCGCGTCCTGACGCCAGCGAGCGAGGTGGGGGTTCATTGGCCCGCTAATCCGCCCGGCGGATTGAAACTGAGCCGCCGCCGTTGCCTGCCAAGTCGTGATCGAGTTCATTGGCCCGCTAATCCGCCCGGCGGATTGAAACCGCTGTATAACCGACCATACGGGAAGCGCCATACGAGGGTTCATTGGCCCGCTAATCCGCCCGGCGGATTGAAACCCAGAAAGTTCGGGGCGATCCCCGACACGCCAGCAGGTTCATTGGCCCGCTAATCCGCCCGGCGGATTGAAACAACGCCATTGCCCG